>JAJFUM010000305.1 GCA_021372415.1 Deltaproteobacteria bacterium | reverse complement strand
GCTACAAGAAGCAGTCCGGCGGCCGCGGCCAGTTCGGCGACACCTGGCTCGATATCGAGCCGCTCCCCAGGGGCGGCGGATTCGAGTTCTTGGACAAGATCGTGGGCGGCGTGGTGCCCCAGCAGTACCGGCCGGCCGTGGAGAAGGGGATCGTCGAGGCGATGGCCGAGGGGGTCGTGGCGGGCTATCCCGTCGTGGATCTGCGGGTCTCGCTCGTCGACGGCTCGTTCCACACCGTCGACTCCTCGGAAATGGCCTTCAAGATCGCCGGCTCCCTGGGCTTCAAGAAGGGGGTCCTGGAATGCCAGCCGACCCTGCTGGAGCCCATCGTCAACATCAACATTGAGATCCCCGACGAGTACATGGGCGACGTGATCGGCGACCTGAACAGCCGCCGCGGCAAGGTCCTGGGGATGGACTCCGTCAGCGGCCACCAGATCATCAAGGGGCAGGTCCCCCTGGCCGAGATCCTCAAGTACGCCCCGGACCTGCGCTCCATGACCAGCGGCCGCGGGACCTTCACCTACGAGCATTCCCACTACGAGGAGGTCCCGGTCTTCATCGCCGAGAAGATCATCGCCGAATCGAAGAAGCAGAAGGAAGAGGAGTAGGATGCCTTTCCGGACCCTGATCATCACCGTGAGCGACAAAGGTTCCCGGGGCGAGCGCGAGGACGCGAGCGGCCCCGAGATCGCCGGGATGATCGGGAAGGCGGGGTTCGAGGTCGTCGAGAAGCTGATCATCCCCGACGAGAAGGCCCTGATCCGCCAGTCCCTGATGGAATGGAGCGATTCGGGAAAGGTGGACCTGATCCTGACCACGGGCGGAACGGGCGTCAGCCCACGGGACGTGACGCCCGACGCCACCCGGGAGGTGATCGAGCGGGAGATCCCGGGGATGGCCGAGGAGATGCGCCGCCGCAGCGCCGCCATCACCCCTCATGCGATGATCTCGCGGGCCATGGCCGGGATCCGCGGCCGGACCCTGATCGTCAACCTGCCGGGCAGCCCGAAAGGCGCCCGGGAAAATCTCGCCGTCCTGCTGCCTGCCCTTCCCCCTGCCATCGAAAAGATCATGGGCGACGAGCGGGAATGCGCGTCCTGAGGTATTCGTCGACCCGCTGGGGATGCGTCCCCGGCCAGTAGATCCTTCCGCACAGGGGACAGCCCCGGAAATCAGCGCAGGTCTGCCGGACATAGGCCGGGACCCTCCCCTCCACCTCCTCCTTCGGAACCTCCGTCAGAACGGCATTGCAGATCAGGCAGCGGGTCATCCGGCGGCACGGGTCGGGGCTCAACGCCAGGCCGTCCAGGACCTCCCGGATCTGCGCCTCGACGCGGTCGGCCTTCACCACCAGGACGCGCCCCCCTGCCGCGGGCCTTCCCGTGTCCTGCCGGCGGGTCAGGGCGATCCTCCCGTCCAGGCGGGCCTTCAGGAAGAACGCACGGTCCGCGTTTCCCCGGTCGTAAAGGGTGTCGTACCCGAGGATCCTGAGCCACTTCGCCAGCTTTCCCAGGTTCCGGTCGGCGGTGAATCTTGCGTCCATGAAGCCCCCGCCCCTCCAGGGCTGCGTCAATCTTTTCCCATCCCGCGCCTTGCGGCCGCTTTCCCCCGCCGGAACGGACGAGACATGCCCCGTCCCATGCCGGGTGAAATTCCTCGCCCGTTCCCCGGCCGGGCCGCCCCGATTCCAAACTTGTGCTTTCCTCTTTTGGGACGGGCGTCCCGGGGATTCCGCGGAGACCCGTTCAGGGATCACGCTTCAGTCGATGTCGGGGAAGGCCCGCCCGCAGCTCAGGCCGGATAGCGGTTCAGGGTGAAGCGGCCGTTGTCGTACAGAAGGTAGGTCCCCTCCCCGTCCCACTCCCCGAGGATCGCGAAGGTCTTCGGCCGGCCGGCGATCCGCGTCTCCCGGATCTGCGGCTCGTGGCAGTGGCCGAGGGCCACGGCGTCGTAGCCCTCGGAGAACTTACCCAGGGCAAAGGCGTACATCAGCGCGGCGAGACGTTCCATGGACTGGCCGGATATCCGCTTGCTGATCCGGGAACATCTGCGGGCCACCCCCCACAGGAAGGCAAGGGGAAGGACCCCCTGGAGGCTCCTGGCGAAAGAGCTCCTCAGGAAGTTCCTCAGCGCCAGGTATTTGAGGTTCTCCCGATCGACCGTGTCCCCGTGGGAGACCAGGACCCTCAGGCCGTCCATCTCCAGGTCCGCCCACTGTTCAAAGACCTCGATCCCCAGCTCCCTTGTGAAATAGTCGGCCAGGAAGAAATCGTGGTTCCCCTCGCAGAGGCTGATCCGGAGGCCCTGGTCCTTGAGGGCCGCGAGCCGGTCGATCACCGGCTTGAAACCCGGATAGACGCGCCCTCCCCTGGCGAACCAGAAATCGAAGAAATCCCCGGCCACGACCAGGCGATCCACCCGGAGGGGCTCGCCGGGAAGCGGAGGGCCGGCCGGAACCGCGGAACCCGAAGGCCCCCCGAGGCCTCCGAGGAAACGGAGGAGGAGGTCCTGGGACGCGTCGCCGGGTCCCTTGAGATGGGCGTCCGAGAGAAAGACCGCCTTCATGCTGCGGGCTCCCCGGGCTCGCCCCCTCCCGGGGGTCGGTCCGCTTTATGGGAAACGCTTCTGGTCATAGGGGCCGTCTATCAGATTTGTCCTTCCGGTTCAAGGCCCGATTCGGTCCTGCCGTTCTTGACCCGGTCTGCCCCGTCCCCTAAATTCCTTTGACAGGGACCTCCCTCTTCCGCTAAAAAGGTCCCGGCCCCGGCTCTGCCGGGTTGCCGAAATCCCTCCAGGAAAGGAACGGCCCTTGACGGGAACACTGGTCAACGCCTCAACGGTCCTCGCCGGAAGCCTGCTGGGCCTGGTCGCCGGGAAACGCCTTCCGGAACGGCTCAAGACCATTCTCATGCAGGGCCTGGGCCTGTCGACCATCGTGATCGGCCTCCAGATGGCCCTGTCCGGCAGGGAGCCCCTGGCCGCCATCGGCTGCCTCCTCATGGGCGCCCTCACCGGGGAGCTCCTCCGGATCGAGCAGGGCGTCGAGCGGATCGGCGGCTGGCTCAAGGAGAGGACCGGATCGACGTCGACGACCTTCGTCCGGGGGTTCGTCTCCGCATCGGTCCTCTACCTCACCGGGGCGATGATGATCGTCGGCTGCATCCAGGACGGAACCGTGGGGGATCCGAGCACCCTTCTGATCAAGTCCCTGCTGGACGGATTCGCCTCCATCGCCCTGGCCTCGACCCTGGGCGTGGGGGTCGCCTTCTCCGCCCTTTCCGTCCTTGTGGTCCAGGGGGGCCTCACCCTGCTGGCCTCCCACCTGGACTTCCTGCGGGAGCCTGCGGTCCTCGGGGCCGTCACGGCGACAGGGGGCATGATCATCCTGGGGATCGGCATCAACCTCCTGGAGATGGCCAGGATCCGCATCGGCAACTTCCTGCCCGCCCTCCTGTACGCCATCGCCTGGGCCGCCTGGTTTTCGCGCTGACCCGCAACCGGAAACCGGGACTTCGGTGGCGCATGATGACAGCCCCCCCAAATCGCGGCAACTCACTTGTCCAAACTGACCTGCCCCGGGAGGTAATCCAGTTTTATATTAGGATTCGGGCATAAATTGGGTCATCAGCGTGAAGGTAAGGATGTCTAGGAAGCGATTCACGGCGGAACAGCTTATCCGGCTATTGAGGGAAGCGTCAGCGGCTCC
>JAJFUM010000297.1 GCA_021372415.1 Deltaproteobacteria bacterium | reverse complement strand
CACGAAGTCGCGCATCAGTCTTTCCGTGTTGTTCAGTTTCAGCATGGCCGGATAGAGCGCGGAATCGCCGCCCAGGTCGAACAGGTAGGCCGTGTAGTAGGTGAGCAGCCGCGACATGTTCAGGTTGGTGATCATGTCGGCCAGCTTGAACTGGTTGGTGGGGAGGTTCACCGTGGGCTGGCCGAACTGGACCCGGTGTTCCAGATGGAACGACGCGTAGGCCAGGGCCTCGCGCATGCCGCCCAGACTCGTGGCGGCAGCCACCGTCCGCTCCACGTTCAGGCCGGCCATCATGATCGACCAGCCGTCGCCCTCGCCGGCGATCCGGTTGGACTTCGGCACCTTGACGTTGTCGAAGTTGAGGTAGGCGTTGTACAGACCGTCGTATCCGGTGAGCTCGTTGATCTTCTCGATCGAGAACCCCGGCATGCCCTTCTCGACCACGATCGCCGTGAGGTGCTTGTACTTCTTGCGGTCCTCGGGCTTATCGCTGGTGCGGACGTAGGTCATGTAGAGGCTGGCGGCACCGGTATTGGTGACGAACCGCTTCTTGCCGTTGAGGACGTAGAAGTCGCCCTCGGCGACCGCCCGCGTCTCGACCGAACCGGCGTCGGAGCCGGCAAAGGGTTCCGTGATCGCGACGCTGGTGTGAAGCTCCCCGGAAGCGATCTTGGAGAGCCACTTGGCCTTCTGCGCTTCCGTCCCGTGGTCCGTGATCTGATGGGCGCCTCCGTTGCACATCGTGTTGATGAAGTCGTTCGAGATGGCCCGCATCCTTCCGAGCTCCTCGCAGAGGATGCAGGCGCCGGTGACGCCCCACTCCTCGAGATGTCCGCCGAACCGCGCCGGGATGATGGCGCCGTACCATCCCCGCTTGGCGATCTCCTTGGCGATCCGCCAGGGGTACCGCTTGTTCCAGGCGTCCTCCTGGGCCAGCGGCATGAGTTCGTTGACGAGCTGCTGCGCGTCGTCGGCCAGTTTCTTTTGGGTGTCATTCCACCAGGGGTATTTCTCCACGATATTCCTCCTTTATTGATCTAGCGGTGCCCGATTAAGCATCCAGTTTGAAGACCTTCAGGGCCGTGTCCCGCAGGATCATCTTCTTGGCGTCGTCTTTGAGGGGCAGTTCCATGAACTCCTTCTTGCAGCGGGTCATGTTCAGCCCGTTGGTCGCCCACATGACCTTGTCCTTGAGCTGGCCGCGGATCCGCTCCGGCACCAGCGGGTCGAGACCGCTTGGGTAGTAGGCGCCGATGTTGCCGTAGACATTGGCATAGCGCCAGACCGTGGAGACCCACTCCCCGACCCAGGGCCAGCCCGTGTGCGTCAGCACGAAGGTGGTGTGGGGGAAGTCGCGGGCCGGCTCCTCGCAGTTGTAGGGATGGCCGAATTCGCTGGGCAGCGGCTCGGCCGAATGGCCGACCTGCATGCAGCACGGAACGCCCAGTTCGCCGCACTTCTGGTACAGGGGATAGAACTTGGCGTGATCGTGGGGCATGCCGAAGCTCAGCGGGTGCGCCCAGACGTACTTGAATCCGAGATCCTTCACCGCGTGCTCGATGTCCCGGAGGCTCTCCTCGATCCGCCAGGGGTTGTACCCGGCGCCGCCGATGACCCTCCCCTTGGCGGGCGCGATCATCTCGGCCAGACGGTCCACCGACAGGCTGCAGATCGGCCGGTGCTCCCGATAGGACCAGAACAGCATCTGGTCCACGAAACTGTACTGGACCCCGATCTCATCCATCTCCTTGACCATGGCCTCGATCGAGGGTTGCCCTTCGTTGGTGCGCCACTCCTCGCCGTCCTTGAGTCCCATCCGCAGCAGCACCCCCTTGAACGTGCTGTGCGCCATGGTGTGGTATTCAAAGGACTTGAACAGCTCTTTGCAGATCTCGTGCGAAAAATAGGTGGGCCTGTTCATCGTATCCACTGCCTGAACGTCTTTGAGCTCCATATCTTCTCCTCCCGTGCCCTTTGACAGGGTGATGACTTTGTGTCCGCCTCTGCGGTTAGAACATGGTCAGGCCGCCGCTCACGCTGAGCACCTGACCGGTGATGTAGCCGGCCTCTTCCGAGGCGAAAAAGGCCACGGCGTTGGCGATGTCCCGCGGCTGGCCGAGACGGCGCAGGGGAATCGCCCCTTCGACCGCCTTGTTGATCTTGTTGGCGAACTCCTCGTCCTTCTGGGCGATCGTCATGGGCGTGACCGTCGGACCCGGGCAGACGCAGTTCGACGTGATCTGGAACCGGGCGAACTCCCGGGCGATCGTCTTGGTGAAGGCGATGACCGCGCCCTTGGCCCCGGAATAGTCCGCCTCGCCGGTGCTGCCGCCGCGGCCCGCGTCGGAACCGATGTTGATGATCCTGCCGCTCTTACGCTCCACCATGTGCGGCAGAATCGCGTGGTTGGTGTAGATGAAATGCTTGTAGTTCAGGTCGATGATCTTGTCCCACCAGCTCGGGTCGAGTTTCAGAAAGAGCTCGATCTTGTCGAATCCCGCGTCGTTGACCAGGATGTCGATCTTTCCGAAATCCTTTATGATCTGAGCGACGCAGGCATCCACCTCCGCCTTGGAGCAGACGTTGCACTTGTAGAACGAAGACTTCCCGTTCTTCGCCGAGAGCTCCACAGCAGTCTGTTTGCCGTCCTGCTCAAGAATGTCGAGAATGGCGACCTGCGCCCCCTGCTCCGCCAGGACCTCGCAGATGCCCTTTCCGATGCCCCTTGCCCCTCCGGTCACCACGGCGACTTTTCCCTCTAAACCGAACATCACTTGACCTCCTGTTCCGCAATTTTGTCGTTCCGCCGACGTTTTATCCTTTTCGGACGCCTAGCCGCGTCCCCGAATACCGCTGTCTGTCCCCGGGATCGAGCCTCAAATGATCCCCTCTTTGCTGAACTGTTCTATTTCCTCCGGGCGGTAATGGAACATCCCCCCGTAGATCTCCGCGTTGTGCTCCCCCGTCTGCGGCGCCCGGCACCTCACGGACCCCGGGGTCATGGAAAACTTCATCGGAACGCCGGGGAACGGGAACGGTCCCAGCCCCGGGACCTCCAGGTTCACGATCATCTCCCGGGCCTTCACCTGAGGGTTGCCCGCCACGGTGTCGGGCTGCTTGATCTCGCCGCTGGGGACCCTGCCGCTGGTGAGCAGCGCCATCGCCTCCTTTGAGGATTTGGTCGTGGTCCAGGCCTCGACGGCGGGATCGATCTGGTCCCGGTGGATGTACCGGCTGTAGTCGTCCTTCATTCGCGGGTCGTCGAGCAGATCCTCCCGCCCGATCACCCTGAGAAACCGCTTCCAGATCCCGTCGTTCAGCGCCGAGATGAAGATCCAGCCGTCGTTCGTCCGGAACGTCCCGGCGTAGCATCCGTAGGCGTGGCCGCCGAGGGGCGGGCGCACGACGTGGTTCACCTCGCACTCCGGAACGACGCCGTAGGCCGTGACCATCGCGGTGGCCACGTCCATCAGGGCCACTTCCACGAGCTGTCCGGTCCCGGTTTCCCGCCGGTGGTAGAGGGCGAGCGTGGCGGCCAGGGCGCCGTGCACTCCCGCGGAAAGATCGACGATGGAGATCCCGACCCGCGTGGGCGGCGTGCCGGGATGCCCGGTGATGAGCATGATGCCGGTTTCGCCCTGGACGGTCGAATCGAAGGCCAGCATGTCGGCTGCGGGTCCCGTGGATCCGTAGCCCGAAAAGGAGACCAGGATCACATCCTTCCTGATGGCCTTGAGATCCTCGTAGGTCACGCCGAAGAGCTTCTTCGCCGGAAGGCTGAAGTTCTCCACCACCACGTCGGCCCAGGCCACGAGCTTCTCCAGCAGAGGCCTGCCCTTTTCAGCGCGGAGGTTCAAGGTGACGCCGCGCTTGTTGCAGTTGAGGGCCAGCACCTGCAGCGGCTCCCCGTTCGGCCCGAAGGGGGGCTGGTCCCGGTCCACGGACCCTCCGGGATCGTCCACACGGATCGCCTCGGCTCCCATGTCCGCCAGCATCTTGGCGCAATAGGCGCCGGCGATGTAGCGGGACAGGTCGAGCACCTTTATTCCGTTCAATATTCCTTGCATGTTCTCCTTCTCTCCGTCGGTGGCCGAAAGGCCGGTCTATCTCCCCTTGTAGTTGGGCGCCCGCTTCTCGTTGAAGGCATTGACGCCCTCTTTCATGTCTTCGCTCATGAAGTGGTTGCAGCTCGTGGTGATCTCCATCTCCAGGCCGTTGCGCAGGTCCACGTCCTGCGTGGCCCAGGTCAGCCTCTTGATGCGCGCCGCGGCCAGGGGGCTCTTGGTCTTGAGCTTGTTGACGTACTTCATGTACGCCTCTTCCAACTGGTCCGCCGGGGCCGACTTGTTGATCAGCCCGATCGCCTCGGCCTCCTTGCCGGAGAGCCAGTCCCCGGTCAGCATGAGTTCCAGGGCCTTGCGCAGCCCGATGATCCTCGGCAGGCGCTGCGTCCCGCCCCCGCCCGGGATGATCCCGAAGTTGGCGTGCTGATCGCCGATCTTCGCGTCGTCGGCGGCCACGATGATGTCGCACGCCAGCGCCATCTCCAGACCGCCCGCCAGCGCGAAGCCGCTGATGACCGCGATGACCGGCTTTTTCAGGTTCTGGATGAAGTTGAAGAGGGAATGAAACGCGCGGGTGTTGTCATTTTCGTAGGCGAACAGATCGCCGGCGTAGGCGCGCATCTCCTTCAGATCGGCGCCGGGCGCAAAGGCCCTCTTGCTGCCCGTCAGGACGATCACCCGGATCGCGTCGTCGCGCTCGGCCTCCTCCAGGGCCTGCCGCAGCTCCTGCCTCATCCGGGTATTGATCGCGTTCATCACCTCCGGACGATTCAGCGTCACCTTCACCCACCCTTCATTCTTCTCGACGATGATTGTTGAATAGGCCATATCGCTTCTCCTTGTCTGTATGATTCGGTGCCGTCACCGCGCCTTCGATCAGGCCCGGCGACTGCCTGAGCGCCGCATCACGCCCTGTCGGGCAACCGCAGCCCCATCCGGCATTCACCGAAGATCCTCGGGTCCATCTCCTTCAGCGACTCCGATATCCTCGGCCTGAATTCCATGTTCGCCAAAACGTCCTTTTCCAGGTCGACCCCCGGAGCGATCTCGACGAGCGTGAGCCCCTCTTTCGTCAGTTTGAACACGGCCCTCTCCGTGACGTAGAGGACCTCCTTGTCCGACTGCAGGGCGATCTCGCCGTTGAACGAGACGTGGTCCACCTCGTTCACGAATTTCTTGATCCCCCCCTCGTGGTCGATCTTGAGCCGGTTCCCCTCGCACTTGACGTCCAGCCCCCGGACCGTGAAGGTCCCGCAGAAGATGACCTTCTTGGTTCCCTGGCTGATGTCGATGAAACCGCCGACGCCCGAGTAGTACTGAAAGACCTTGCTCACGTTGACGTTGCCCTTCCGATCGACCTGCCCGCATCCGAGAAAGGCGATATTCAGCCCGCCGCCGGAATAGAAGTCGAACTGGGACGTCTGGCTGATGATCGCCACGGGGTTCGTGGCGGCCCCGAAGATGTCCCCCTGGGCGGGAACGCCGCCGATGACCCCCATCTCCATGGTGAGGTTCACGTCCTTGTCGCAGCCCTCTTCCGCAAGCACCGCGGAGACCGCGTCGGGCATCCCGAAGCCCAGATTGACGACCATCCCCTTTTTCAGTTCCATCGCGGCCCTGCGGCCCACGATCTTTCGCTCCGAGAGGGGCATCGCCGCGATGGCCGTCGCGGTGGCCTTGTACCGACCGGTGAAGCAGGGGTTGTATTCGCCCTGGTAGGTCTGAACCTGGTCGGGATCCACGATGATGGCATCGGTAAAAATGCCGGGCACGGTCACGTTCCGGGGGTTCAGGCTTCCCGTTGCCGCCAGCCGCTTGACCTGGCAGATCACCACCCCCCCCGAATTCTTCGCCGCCTGGGCCAGGGCCAGCACCTCCAGGTCCACCGGCTCGTCTTCGCAACTGACGTTTCCGTCCTCATCGGCGACCGACCCGCGGATGATGGCCACGTCGATCCGATTCTTCTTGTAAAAGAGGTAGGGCTTGGCGTCGATCTGCACCTTTTCGACCAGCTCCTCCTTGGTCAGGGCGTTGATCCTGCCGCCGCTGATGTCCGGGTCCACGAACGTCCCGAGGCCGATATGGGTGATCACACCCGGCCCGCCCGCGGCGGTCTCCCGGAACAGGCGCGATATGACGCCCATGGGAAGGATGTACGCCTCTATCTTGTTGTCCATCGCCATCTGGCAGAGCTTGGGGGACCATATCCAATGAGCCCCGATGACCCTCTTGACCATGCCGTCATGGGCGAACCGGTTCATTCCCCTCTCTTTGCGGTCGCCCAAACCCGCCGCGTGGATGACCGTCAAATTGCCGGGCTGCCCCATTTCCACAAACTTCTTCTCCAGGCCCTTCAGGACAAAGTCAGGTTCGACCAGCCCCCCGCCGCAGGAAGAAAGGCCAATGGTGTCTCCGGATTTGATCAGGTCAATCGCAGCGGAAAGTTCACATGTTTTCCCCATTTCATCCCCTCTCAATCTGATGATCCGTCTCGTACAAATACCAGGTTCCTCTTACCGTTGTTGAACCACCACTGTTGAACCACCACCTGCACCCCTCAAACCGTCAATACGTGATGTAGCTCGGCAGCCACGTCGCGATTTGGGGAAATATCATCAAAATGACGCAAACAATTAACAGCCCCACGAGAAAGGGCGTGATGCCCTTGAAGATATCGGACATGGGGACCTCGGGCGAAATCCCCTTGATCACGTAGACATTGACCCCGACCGGAGGGGTGATCACCCCGATCTCCACCAGCAACACGATCATGACGCCGAACCAGATCGGTTCGAAACCCAGGGTGCGAACCACCGGGAAGATCATCGGAACCGTCAATACCACCAGCGGGAGGGAGTCCATGAAGCATCCTCCGATGAAATATCCCACCAGGATCATGATCATGGTGATCATCGGGCTGATGTTTGTGTTGCCGAGTTCGATGACGAGTTGCTGGGGCAGTGTCGTCAGGGTGATGAATTTGCCGAACACCGTTGCCCCGGCGATGATGCACAGCACCATGGCCGAAGCGGACAGGCCCTCCCGGAGTCCCCGTTTCAATCCGGCCCAGGAGAGTTGATTTCTGGCGATTCCAATGCAGATGATCCCGGCGGCGCCGATGCCCCCGGCGGCGTTCGGACCGAACAGGCCGGCGAGCAGCCCGCCGATGAGGACGGTGAACAGGATCACCGCGTCGAGAAACCCTCCGGCGGCCAGCAGTTTTTCCTTCAGGGAAAACTTGGGTCCGGCGGGTCCGTATTCGGGATGCAACAGGCAGATCATGTACACCACAAAAATGAAGACGGCGGAAATCAATAGGCCCGGGATGATGCCGGCCACGAAAAGACGGCCGATCGATTCGCCGGTGAGCAACCCGTAGACGATGAAGATAGTGCTGGGCGGTATCATGATCCCCAAAGTCCCGGCCGAGGCGACGCAACCCATGGCGAGGACCGGGTTATAGTGGTACTTCTTCATCTCGCGCAACGCGATCTTGCCGATTGAGGCGGCGGTCGCCGTCGTGGATCCGCACATGGCGGCGAAACCGGCGCAGGCCAGGACCGTGGCCATGGCCAATCCGCCCCTCATGTGCCCGACGAGCTTGTGCGTGGTCCCGTAGAGCCGGTCGCTGATGCCGCTGTGATAGGCGAGCGTCCCCATGACGATGAACATCGTGATGACGGCGAGCGTTTCGTTGTTGAAGGTTGACACGAAGTCGTTGGAAAGGATCCTGATGGCCGACTCGGGTCCCGTGATGATGGCGCAGCCGACCACACCGACGATCGCCATGGACCAGGGAATGGGCACCCCAAGGACGAACAGGATTAAAAGAGCGATCGTTCCTATGATACCGAGAGTCAGCGGACTCATACGTTATCCCTCCTGTTGTCGGTCTCGCCGGAAGGCGCCGGGGACGAAGCTTTCAACAGCCATACGATGGCGACGACGGCGAATAAGAGGCTGGCGATGTAGATGAATGGATAAATGGGGAATTGGAAGTTCCCGACGAGTTCTTTCGAAGCGTGGTACTCCCGCCCGATGCAGAAGGTCGTAACCGCCAGCAGGGCAAAGAGGATCACCCCCAGGATGGCGTGCAGCTTAAACAGGATTCCCTTGGCCCTCGTGCCCAGTCTGTCCAGAATCACGGTGACACGCGGATAGATATCCTCCATCAGTGCCAGAGGAATGGCGAGCGGTATCGCCAGCAGTTGGATCACGCCGACGATGTCGCCGGCGCCATAGATCGGTTTCCGAAAGACCTTGACGCCGATAACGTCGATGAAAATGATGGCGATCATTATGAACAGGCCGACCTGGCCGATGCCGCTGGCAATCTCGGAAAACCGATTCAAATACCCATGACTTTTCTCTTTTTGCGTCGTATTTTCCATAGATATCCCTTCTATCCCTGCATGGAGAAAAGGCCCCCGACGGCAGGATCCCCCCCCACGGCGCGGAAGGTGCTTGCACGCCGCGCCGTGGGGAGACGAACGCGAACCTTAAATAGCCAATCGGAGTTTCTAGGATCTCTTCATTTCATTGCCGGCTTGTCAATCGAGACGGCCCGGGATCGCCTTGATGCCCAGTTCCTTCTGTTTCGCAGCCCAGAACTTGGCGCGGTCCCTCAGGAACTGCGGCCTGGCCTTCATGTCATTGGCGTTGAATCCCTTGGCGACCATGGTGCTGATCCATCGCTCGGTCACGGGCTGGATCGCCTGGATGGCTTTGTCGTTGTCTTCCTTGGAGAGGTTGAAGATTTCGGCGGCGGCGCCCTTTCCCAATTCGTATCCCTTCAGATCGGCATTGTCGTAGAACGCCGCGTGCTGCGTAATCATCTCTTCCGCAACGTCCTTGAAGATCTTCTGGATGTTGGCGGGCAGCTTGTCCCAGCTCTTCTTGCTCATCACCGTGTAGAAGGCAAAGACGCCGCCGACCTGCCAGGTGTTCGTGATCTTGGGCTTCAGGTCAGCCAGTTTCCACTCGTCGAGGGTGGAGATCGGCCACATGATGCCGTCGATGACGTTTCTCGAAATGCCGGTATAGACCTCCCCGGCCGCCGTGCTCTGGGGGATCCCGCCGAGGGCGGAAACCACCTCGCCCACCCTGGCGGTGCCGCGGATCCGCAGGCCCTTCAGATCGGCCAGGGTCTTTGCCGGCTTGTTGAGGATGATGACCGAGGGCGGGGAGGCAAACCAGTAGAGCATCTTGGTCTGGTTGAACTCCTTCGGGTTGTACTGATTGAAATAGTCGTTGGCCACGTGGGAGCTGACATAGGCGCTCACGTAACCGTGTGGGACCTCGACGAGTTCCATCTCCGGGAACTTGCCGGAGTTGTAGCCCGGCATGGTCAGCCCGATATCGACCACGCCCTGGACGACGCCGTCATAGATGTCCTTGGTGCCCAGCAACGAGCCGCCCATGAAGGTCTGCACCTCCACCTGCCCCTTGCTCTGTTTCTGGACCTTGTCGATAAACATCATGAAGCCTTCTCCCAGGGGCTGGGTCTGGGAGAAATAGGTTGCCGCTTTGAGCTTGATAACGGGTTGGCCCGCGTAGGAAGGAAAAACCGTGACGCACAACATGAAGAACAGAGAGCAGAGAATACCGGAGACTGTTAACACTTGTTTCGTTCTCATAGGCTATGGCACCCCCTCATTATTGATGTTTTCTCATCATAGAACGATCGAATATCGCATAGTTAACTTTGATCTACTTTTCTCCATCCCTCCTTTCTTCCTTTTTTTGCCGATCAAAAAAGGCCAGCGTCACGGTGCGAATTGGAATAACTGAACTAGTCGGGGAAATAGCCGTCCTGACGCCAAAACACAATATCAATCGGATACCAGCAATATACGAGGCAAACATGAGTCTAACCCGTGAATAGGGAGCAAAAGCCGCGTCGCCGCCACGCCCCCTCCCATGCGCCTGTCAGGCCAGTGACAGCAGATGGGACCTGAGGTTGGACTTCTGGTTGCTCAGGCCGAACTTTTTCCGGATGTTGTTGCGGTGGAAATCGATCGCGCCCGTCGAAACGTTCAGAAAATCGGCGATTTCCTTTGTTGTCCTGCCTTCCTTGACCAGGTTCGCCACCTGTAGCTCTTTAGGCGTGAGGTTGAATTGCGTTACGGTCAGGTTCTGCAGGAAAGGCGAAACGATATTTCTGAGGTTGTCTTCGATGATATGCACCAGGGCCAGGTCATCCTTGTCCAACCCCCTGGTTTTCAATTTCTCGAGATAGGGCATGATGAGCTCGGTGATATTGGACAACACATTTCTTTCAAGCTCCACCCGGTCCGCCTCTCTCTGCTTCAGCAGCACCTTCAAGGCCGTATTGGACTCGATCAGGGATTGGGACTGGATCTCAAGCTCGTGTTCCTTGGCCTTGATCACCTCCTCGTACAATTTGCGATGGGTGATGTTGCGCGAGAGATTCATGAAGGTGCTCTTGCTGCTCGATGGATCCCTGATCAGCGAGGCCGAGGTCTGCCGGTAGGCCGTCCGTCCGTCCTTCCTGATGATCGCGTATTCAAAGATCAGGGCCGGCTGCCCGGTCCGGTATATCCGGTTGTATATCTTGAACAGGCGATCGTAATCTTCGGGGGGGATGTATCGACGGGAGTTCATCCCCATGAATTCCTCGGCCGTGTAGCCCACCATCTCCAAAGCCGCCCGGTTGAAGAACGTGATGTTCCCCGCCCTGTCCAGCTCGAAGTAGGCTTCGTCCATCTGTTCCAGCATCTCCTGATACTTCTTCATGTCTGAATACAGTTCTTTGAAAACATCCGATGATGCCTGCTGCGATTTTCCTTCAAACGCTTCAATCTGCACACACAAGTTCATCACCTCCGTCGCTTATTGCTGCTTGTTTCTTTTTTCACCCCTCATTTTCCATCAGGGTCACTTTGGCGCTGACCCCATGTCGTGGACGCTACAGCCCCTTGAGAAAGAGGCACATCTGCCTTGTCCCCCGGGGTTTGGCCAACGCATGGCCGTCGAACCGGTGTCCCCCGAGGAAAGAGCCCCGAGGCGCTGCCCGGAGCGTTGGAGCACGCGATCAGTCGATCCATCGCTGGATTTCCCAAGCCGATTGTGATGAGAGAATGCGCAACAACGGGTTGATGACCGAGGCGCGCAGAATGGGTCCCTGTTCGTCGCCGGAACAGGCAACTGCGCGTGGAGCGGGAGATCTTGTCAAAGCAGAAGGCCAGGCCCGGCCGGGGGACCGGTTCGGTCCCCGAGAGGTCCCGGGAGACTTGAGGGCGAGTCGGGATCCCCGTCCGACCGTGGCCATGGACGCCTTTCCACGCCGGACGGCAGGCCGCGCATGGGTCGGGGATGGTCTGGATGGTGCCGCGTGCGGGAGTCGCTTCGCCACTCGGGAATGCGAACGCTTCTGCCGACGCCGGTTCACGATCCACGCCGGGGCACGAATCGCCCTCTCCGACCCTATCGAAGCCTGGTACAACCCTCATCGCCGTCACTCCGGACTCGACTGTTGTTGCCCTGTATGAGGATGAAATGTATTGCTGCCGTCAGCCCGATCTCAAGCCGCCAACCATCCGTGGAAGCGGGATGACGCGACCACGGCCCCGATTGCCCGGCCCATGGCCATGGCAGCAGGGCACGTTTTCGGCCCGAGAAAGGATAACGGTTTTAAATGATTCCCTTATCTTTAAGTTGCTTCAGTTCCTCCTTGCCATATCCCAACAGTCCGCCATAAATTTCGGTATTGTTCTCTCCGATAAAGGGGGCCGCCATCTCGCCGTCTCCCGGTGTTTCCGACATCTTGAACAACGAACCCGGAACCTTCATCTTACCGGAGAGTTTCTGTTCAACCTCGACAACCATGTCCCTGCTCAACAGTTGCGGATCGTTCGGCACCTCATCGAAAGTGGCCACTTTTGAACAGGCGACCTTTGCCTTCATTAATTCATTTTCCACTGTCTCCGAGGTCAACCCGCTGGTCCATTTCGTAACCATGACGTTGACTTCGTCACGATTCTTCACCCGCAGGGAAATCGTGCAATATCGGGCATCCGTGATCAACTCCTCCCGATTCATGGTCCGGCAGAGCCTTGCCCATTCTTCATCGGTCGGGACATTCATGACGACCCATCCGTCCTTCGTCGGGTAGCACCCCGAGGGGGCGTTTGCCAGGGCCTCATTTCCCCGCCGCTCATAGGCCTTGCCATAGAGGAAGTAGTATCCGCAATGCTCAATCGCGGTCAGCAGCCATATGCCGTCCAGCAGGGAAAGATCTATGGACTGCCCCTTGCCGGTCGCATCCCTGTATCGCAAGGCGGCCAGAATGGCAATCACGGCGTGAACGCCCCCCAAATAGTCGGCGATCGCCGGCCCTCCCTTGATGGGCGGTCCGTCCTTATAACCGGTGACGCTCATGATGCCGCCCCTGGCCTGGGCGAGCATGTCGTACGCCACGCGCTTCGAATCGGGACCCGTATGGCCGAATCCCGTTATGGATGCATAGACCAACGAAGGGTTGATTTTGCGTAACTCCTCGAAGCCCAAACCGAGCCTCTCCATGACACCGGTGGCAAAATTCTCAACAAGGACATCCACTTTCGCGACAAGCGCTCTGAGGATCTCTTTTCCTTTGTCGCTCTTGAGGTCCAACGTGGCGCTCTTCTTACCACGGTTGAGGATCACACCGACATAACTTTCTCCGCCTTCCGTCAGAGGCCACAAATGCCTCATTGCATCGCCGCTATTGGGTATTTCCACCTTGATAATCTCGGCGCCCAACTCCGCCATCATCATGGTACACGTGGGACCTGCAACAAAACGTGTCAAATCCAGTACTTTGATTCCGTCAAGTGCTTTTTCCATCCGAAAATCCCCTTTCTCTGATCAATTTTCAACAAAAAAAGACGATTTGGTGAGACTTGCAACGAATCTGACTGCAGTCGGTGGCCCTGAGTTTGATGGATTCAGGCGGGTTATGTGTAACGGAGGGATATCGGAAACACAATATCAGAAATATACCAGGAAGATATCAGGGTAATCCTGGTACTCGCATCGACCATCCTGTTTTGGGGCGTCATTCTTTTGGCGTGTCCCGCCTGCCGGGGGCACAGCGGTAAAAAATGGAAGGGATATTATTCATTCAAACCGAGGCACGGCCCATCATCCAGTTGTCCTTGACACGGGGGCCAATATATGCGAACTCACAGCAGTCAAGATCCATCCTTCTATTCCATCCCCGACAAAGGAGGTCGCCATGATGTCCGTACTCGAGTGGAAAAAGATGGAAACTATTGGCCTGATCACCATGAACAACGGCGAAAACAGACACAATCCCGATTTCATCGCGGCCATTCTGGGGGCCTTCGACGAGATCGAGAAGGACCCGGAAATCTCTTCGGTGGTCATCTCCTCGGGCGACGCCAAGAACTGGTCCCTGGGGATCGACCTCCAGTGGATCTCCGGGGCCATGGCCAAGGGGGATACCCAGGGTATCCGGGATTTCATGTACGGATTGAACAAAATCTTCAAGCGGATCCTCCTGTTCCCCATGCCCGTGATCGCCTCGATCAACGGCCATGCCTTCGGCGACGGGACCATCATGGCCTGCGCCTGCGACTTTCGGTTCATGAAGTCCGACCGGGGCTTCTTCTGCTTCCCGGAAATCGACATCAACATTCCCTTCCTGCCCGGGATGCTGGCCATCGTCCGGAAGGCCGTCCCCTACTACAAGCTCGAGGAGCTGGTCTTCAGCGGGAAGAGGGCCGCGGCAGCCGAACTGGAGGCCCATCACGTGATCACCAAGGCCTGCCCGGACCAGGAATCGCTGCTTGTGGAGGCCACGGCCTTTGCCAGGGCCTTCACCAAGAAAAGGCCCATTTTCGGCGAGATGAAAAAAAGGCTCCACGGCCGGATCGTCGAAGTCATGGAAAAGGAGGACCCAGCCTTCATTGAACCTCTCAACCTGATGTTGTAGAGGGCGGTGCCGGTATCACCCATGAGTCGCATCATCAACCGATACATCCTGAAGGAAATCGCCGTCCCCTTCGGCATGATCCTTTTCGTGCTGACCTTTATCCTGCTCATGGGAAAGATCCTGCAGCTCATGGATCTGATGATCAACAAGGGGGTCCAGTTCATCGACATCGCCCAGCTGATGCTGTTCCTGATCCCCTCCCTGCTGATGTTCACCATTCCGATTTCGCTCCTGATCGCGATCCTGGTGGGAATGGGAAGGCTGTCGGGCGACAACGAGATCACCATCCTGAAGATGTCGGGCGTGAGCCTCTACCAGCTGTCCTATCCCCTGGCCGTGGCCGCCCTCCTGGCCTTCTTTTTGACCGGCCTGACCACGATCTACCTGGTCCCCTTCGGCAACGTGGCCACGAAGAACCTCCTGTTCGAGATGGCCAGGCAGAAGGCCAGCATCGGCATGAAGGAGAGGGTCTTCATCGACGACTTCCAGGGGATCCTCCTGTATGCCGATAAGATATCCCCCACCGGCGATTACCTGGAGGGCGTCCTGGTCTCGGACAACCGGATGAGCAGCGAGCCCAGCACCATCTTCGCACGCAAGGCCTATCCCATCTCCGATCCCACATCCCTGACGATCACCCTCAGGATGGAAAACGGCAGCACCCATACCCTCAGCAGCGGGATGAAGAACTACCGCAAGATGGACTTCCGTTTCTACGACATCCGGCTGGACCTGGCCTCGTCCCTGACGCAGGACAAGGCCGACGGCGGCAAATCCAGCACGGACATGACCGTGGCGGAACTGACCGCCGGCATGAAGAAGCTCGGGGTCAAGGATGAGGTCTACCGGGAGCTGGCCATCGAGTTGAACAAGAAGGTCTCCATCCCCCTTTCCTGCCTGGTCTTCGCCCTGATCGGCCTGCCGCTCGGAATCCGCGCCCATCGCTCGGTCCGGTCGCGGGGCTTCGTCATCGGTTTCGCCCTTGTCCTGGTCTATTACCTCCTGCGCCTCGTGGGCGAAGCCCTTGTGGAGACCAATCGCCTCTCCCCGGTGATCGGCGCCTGGACCCCGAACGTGGTCTTTGCGATAGCCGGCGCCCTGCTCTTCTACTTTTCCGCCCAGGAAAGGATACCCAGGATCCATCCCTTTGCGCGCGGCACGGCAACGCGCCCCGGCGGGGACTCCGGTTCCCCTCCGGCGGAGCCCGTTTCCCCCCTGACTGCGGCTGCGGACCGGAAGGACCACCCGCCGGCCCCCGGCGACCATCCGGCCTCTCCGGCAGACCCGCAGGGGGAAGAACCCGGGAGGCCCGCATGAAAATCCTGGATCGTTACATCACCATCGAATTCGGCCGGTATCTGTGCTTCCTGTCGGCCACCTTCATCGCCCTTTTCCTGATCATCGACTTCTTCCAGAAGATCCGCATGTTCCTGAGCAACCATGCGACCCTTCAGCAGATGGCGTCCCATTTCCTCTATCTGATCCCCATGATCCTGGCCCAGACCCTTCCGGCCGCCGTCCTGCTCGCCTCCCTGATGACCGTCGGCTATCTCTCCCGCCACAGCGAGATCGTGGCCATGAAGGCCAACGGCATCAGCCTGTACCGGGTGGCTGTCCCGATCCTGGGCATCTCGCTTTTGGTCTGCCTGTTCGTATTCGTCCTGAACGAATGGATCACCCCCCATACGACCGAGAAGGCCGAATACATCCGCCTGGTCGAGGTGCAGAAGAAAAAAAGTGTGGGGAATTTCAAACAGGACCAGATCTGGTACCGCGGCCAGAAGGGCATCTACAACTTCAAGATGATCGAGCCCGGCACGGGCGCGCTCAGGGGGATCACCCTTTACTATCTGGACAGGGACATGAACCTCACCCTGCGGATCGATGCGGACAAGGGGGAGTGGAGCAAGGACCACTGGGTCTTCCACAACGTCCTGGTCACCCGTTTCGAGGCGGACGGGTTTCCGGTCCTCTCCAAGGTGGACGAGGCGCCGGTCTATATCCCCGAAGGGCCTTCGGATTTCATGGTGATGCAGAAGGACGTCGACTCGATGGGCTATATGGAGCTGAAGCGCTACATCGCAAAGCTCCGGTCGGAGGGCTACGACGCCACCCGGTACGTGGTCGACCTCCAGGGGAAGATCGCCTTTTCCTTCGTCAGCATCATCCTGTCCGTGATCGGGATCTCCTTTTCCCTCCGCTCGGAACGGAGCGGAGGGGTCGCGCAGGGGATCGGCGCCGGTCTCGTGATCGGGTTCTCGTACTGGCTGGTCTATGCCTTCGGGATGTCCCTCGGCCGTTCCGGGACCCTCCCCCCCATCGCAGCGGCCTGGCTGGCGAACGCCCTCCTGGGCACCGCTTCGGTCTGGCTGCTGCTGCGGGTGAAGAGCTGACCTAGTACCGGTAGTGATCCGGCTTGAAGGGTCCCTCCACGGTCACGCCCAGGTAACGGGCCTGCTTGGGCGTCAGCTTGGAGAGCTTGGCCCCCAGGCGCGCCAGGTGGAGGCGGGCGACCTCTTCGTCGAGCGCCTTGGGCAGGGTGTAGACGCCGGTCTCGTGCTTCCTGGAGGCCAGTTCGATCTGCGCCAGGCACTGGTTGGTGAAGCTGTTGCTCATGACGAAGCTGGCGTGGCCCGTGGCGCAGCCCAGGTTGACCAGGCGGCCTTCGGCCAGGACGATGATCGACCGTCCGGACTTGAGCGTCCACTTGTCGACCTGGGGCTTGATGGTCTGCCGTTTGATCCCGGGCTTGCCTTCCAGGTAGCCCACCTCGATTTCGCTGTCGAAGTGGCCGATGTTGCAGACGATGGCCTCGTTTTTCATCTTCTCCATGTGGCGTCCGGTGATCACGTCGCAGCAGCCCGTGGCCGTGATGAAGATGTCCCCTTCGCCGACCATGTCGTCGAGGGTCACCACCTGGTAGCCCTCCATGGCGGCCTGCAGGGCGCAGATGGGGTCGATCTCCACGATGTAGACGCGCGCCCCGAAGCCCCTCATGGACTGGGCGCAGCCCTTGCCCACGTCGCCGTAACCGCAGATGACCACGGCCTTTCCCGCGACCATGATGTCGGTGGCCCGTTTGATCCCGTCGGCCAGCGATTCACGGCAGCCGTAAAGGTTGTCGAACTTGGACTTGGTCACCGAATCGTTCACGTTGATGGCCGGGAAGAGCAGCTCGCCCTTTTTGGCCATCTGGTAGAGGCGATGGACCCCCGTGGTGGTTTCTTCCGAGACCCCCTGGATCTTCGCGGCGACCTTCTGCCAGTGATCGGGAG
>JAJFUM010000289.1 GCA_021372415.1 Deltaproteobacteria bacterium | reverse complement strand
GAAAGGCTTTACGGTTTCCTGTCTCCATGGCTTTGCCTCCTTCCGTTACGCGCTCCACTTGATGCACGCATTTCTTTGGGCCGGATCTTCGATCCGTCTGCCGGCCATCTCATCCTCCCGGGATGATCACATCCCCTGTCTTCAGTTGCCGGCAGTCCTGGCCTGTGCAGGTGACCTCGTGGCGGTGGTTGTTGATACGCTCCCATATATCGGCCTGGTCTTTCTTGATGCCGGCGAGCATGAAGATGATCACGGCCTGCATGAATCCGACCACGATTCCGGTGACCGCCATGACGATGCTGGTTTCCATCCCGCTCCCCTATCCTGTCAATGCGATCGGCCGGCCTTCGCGGTGCGCGGCCGAAACGGCCAAGGAGACCGCCGTGCCGGCATCCCCCCGACGATCCAGGACGAGCCTGAACGTAGCCACGCCTGCTCGGAGACAGGGGTTCGACGAATGGATCGACAGCGATTGCGCCATGACACCCTCCTTGATACGAAGAAGGCCCTGAGTTCAGGGCGCCCGCTCCGCTAATCGAAATCGCCGATTGCCTGCCAGTACCCGGCCTGGTCGGCGTCGGTGACGATCGTGACCGCATTGCCGGCAACAGGGAGGTCCTCGTTGACGGCCGGGGCGTTCGCGGCGACCGCGGTTCCCTTGGGCGTCAGGGTGACGGATTCGGCAAGATGCAGGCCCGTGTTGATGTCGCCGCCTGTGGAACTGCTGGTATTTGTGAAGGTCCCCCACTTGGCGACCTTGTTTCCGATGACGGCGCGGCCGGTGATGGTAGAGGTGAAAGCCATGATCCAGGCTCCTTTCTATGAATCCCCGGCGGGGCCGGAGCCCCGCCGGGGGAGATTGCATCAGTGTCCCGTCCTAGTACCCGGGGATCGCCAGGTTGACGAGCGAGTACTCGGTCGTGGCGTTCACCGCCATGACGTCGCCCACCGGGCCGATGATGTCGGTTGTCGCAAGCGCGGCCACGGCTCCTGCAGCACTTGCCGAAGGCCCCACGACGTTTCCGATGACGATCGTCCCCTGGGTCAGGACCGGGCAGGGACCCTTGACCTGGTTCCAGAAGAAGTTTCCGGCGGTGACCGGGATGACCGGCACGCCGATCGGGATACCGGTCAGGGTCGTCGGTGCGACGATGACGGCCTTCTGCCGGTTCTGGACTGCGCTGACCGTCGAAGCGCCAGTCGTTGCCGCACAGCGAATCGGATCTTTCAGGCTGACAATGACCGCCGCGGTCCCGGCGGGATGGCCCTTCACCCTATAGGCGTAGCCTTCCCCGGTATCGTCGTTGATCCAGAGCCAGCCGTCCTTGTAGAATTCGGCCGTCACCGCGCCGCCGAAGGTCACCGAGATCTCCGTCGCCCCCAAAGATACAGACGCCGCAAGCGTCTCATCGTTGGCGTTGGCGCTCGGGGCGGGTCCCTGTGTCAGCTTGCCGACCGCCAGGTCCGAGGCCCCGGCCTGGGCGTACGCGAAGACGCGGCCGTCGGCCAGCTCGCGGACCGTGTCCAGCTCTTCGAGCTGCCTGGAAGACTGCTGATAGATACCCTGGGCGAAGCCGCCCGTCTTTCTCGATTTCACGCTTTCCATGTGTCGCTCCTTTCGGCCTTTCGGCCAGGCCCCTGCACTTCGGGCCGCTTGGGTTTGCCGCCCACGGGACTACGTCAGGTTGCTGTGTCCGGCGTGAGCCTTCCGGTTGCTGACGACCTGGTTGCCGTCCCAGAAGATCTTCATGGTCTTGCCGGCGATGCCGTTGGGCGCATTGGTCAGGTCGCCCCAGGGGGTCCGCTGGAAGAACCCGTCCTTGTGGATGGCCCAGCCGTAGTGCTTGGAGTTGACGGCGAAGAAGTAGCCGGCCGCGATGTAGTCGTCCGGCGTGATCGTCATGCCCTCGAAGACCAGGTTCGTGAAGCCGGCCTTGGTGACGTCCTTGTCCTCGGTGAACCGCTGCTGGACCTGGAGGATGCCGCTGACGACGTTGAAGAGGGTCTCGGTGGTCACCCCCACGTCGGGCCTCCCGCCGGCGCCGTCGCCGATCTTGGCCAGGCTCCGCAGGGTCCGGATGACCGGCAGGCTGATCGCCTCGGCGGTTGCGGTTCCCTTGGCCGCCCAGGGCTTGGTGACGCCGTCGGAGGACACCAGGTCGTCCTCGGCGATCCCGAGGTAGGCGACCGAGGAGGTCCCGAAGCAGCAGGATCGCAGGCCAGTGATGTTCTTGTCGGCGTCGGTGTTCTGGCCGTAGTTGTTCTGGGCGATCTTTTTGCGGACCGTCTTCTGGGCCGAGCCGAGCTGCGACTGGACGAGCTGCACCTCGGCATACTCGCCCGCCGCGGCCAGTTCGTCGGGCCGGTAGATGGTGGCGTTCCCATAGGCGTGCTTGGGATTGGCGAAGGCGGCGTTGATGATCTCCTTGGAGTCCGAGGACAGGGCCTCGCCCCGGGAGTGGAAGCCGCCCTCCTGGCCGTCGTACTCCAGTGGGATCCGCCACCTTTCGCCGCCGGACGGCCGCTCGAAAATGCCCTTCTTCTTGTCCATGAACTGCCACATCAGGAAGGAGTCGGAGAAGTAGATGTCGATCGCCTTCTTCCCGTCCATGATGAAGTAGTCGTTGGTGATCGCCTGGAGTTCGGTGAATGTCAGTGCCATGTTCGACCTCGTGCTTTCTGGAGGCTAGGCGGTCCCGCCCGCCCGGAGCCGTCTGAGCCTCTCCGCTCCGGCGGCCACCCGCCCCCCGTATTTGGCCGGGTCTTTCAGTTCGTCGGGGACCTCTCCGTTGGACTTGAGCGTCCCGCCGTCCTGAATGACCTGCGCGTTTCGCTTGGCGAGAAAGTCCGCCCGGACCTTCTCCTCGGTTTCCCTGGCCGCCCGGTCGGCCGCCGCCCGGACCGCCGTCTCCCGGGTCAGGGCCATGTGGGCGCTGATCGCGTTATGGCCGGGGTTTTTGGCCATGAAGTCCATGATCTGCCCGGAGTCCCACATTTGGCGGAAATCCGGATTCTGCTTCTCGTAGGCTTCGTAGGTCGCCTTGGCGGCATTTTGCCGGGCCGCAGTCTCCGCCTTCGTCCTGGCGGCCTCGGCCTTGGAGGCGAAGGACTTCTCAAGCTCGTACTGCATCTGCTTGTAGAGGTTGGCGGCGTACCCGACAGGGTCTTGCTCCTGCCACTCCCGGAGCTGGTCCCTGCTCCGGGTGGTGATGTCGATGAAGGGGAGCTTCTCTGGCCTCTGGGGCTGGCCCCCCGTCTGCTGGCTGGCGCGGCCCTCCATTGCGGCCCTGGCCTCGGCGAGTTGGGCGGTCAGCTCATGGACCTTGCCGATGAGCTCCTGGAACCTAGGGTGCCGGTCGAACCGGTCGAGCTTGCCGTCGCCCTTCCCATCTCCCTCCTTTGCGCCGCCTTCCTTTTCGCCGCCGTCGTTCGCGGTCCCGGCGGCCTTGCCGGAGGGCTCTCCGGCCTTTTCGGCCGGCTTTCCGCCGTCCGGCTTCGCGGCCTCCGCCGCGGGTTTTTCCCCTTCCCCGGGCGCGTCGATGTCACTGATCGCGTCCACGGGGATCCGGCCGAATCCGTCCTCGATCGGCGAAGTCGGGACGCCGGCGGCTTCCGGGGTGGCCGGTGCGGCCGGCGCAGCGTTAGCGCCTGCTTCGGTTCCTTCCATCGCTTTCCTCCTGGGTTTAGGGTCCAATAAAAAAGGCCCCTCCGGAGTGAACCTGTTACGGTTCGATCTCCGAAGGGGCCTTCCGGCGCGTTCGGCTTCGCCCCCTGCGTTTCTCTTCCGAGGGAGACAGGGGGCTGTTATGGATCAACGGTTACAGCTTAACTTCACTCTGCAACGAAGCAACAACTTTTTGGGGGGATTGGTGAAGAACGGGCGCAGTTCAATCTCTCGAGGATTGAGATGAATGCAGGGTCATGATGCGTAACCATGAACGATTCGTTATCTATGCCCAGTTGATAATATTACTGTAGTCTTTATAGTTGATAGAGGAGGCTTTTTCAATGCGTTTTGCGTATCCCTCCCTGTTAACGGCCTCGACCATTGGTTCCTCACCATGGTGCGCATCACCGATGTTGGTCCAAGCAATATAATCGTTATCGAGGAGAGAAATAAGTTCATGGACCCTCACCTCACCAAGCGGACTTGTCATCTTGGCCCAAGCCGTTCCGGAGGCAATCCTCATGAATCGCGACATCTCCGCTTTTTCTCGCTTCAGCAAGTGGGCATGATGCTCCAGGAGAACGACGGTTCCGGCCCATGCGTCCCCTGACCCGGTTGTATCGTATATTGGAACCCCCCTTGTTGGGTATGTCTGGACGTAAATAAGGCAACTGTGCTCGTCCACCCCTGCGCTTCCGTGCTTGCCCAGTGTGACGTAAAGTCGTTTTTTTACGTTCTTCGGATAATATTGGCCGAACTTTGCACACAAAGGCAGTAATTCCTTGAAGTTGGGAGTACCATTGTCGAATAGGAACGCTGCTGGCTTGATCATATCGATATCACTCATGAACTTACTGAACTCTCTTTCGTTGAAAATAGCCCAGATATTTTTACGAATCGATTCGTACAGGTCATCATTTTTACTTTTCAATAGCTCGAACCATTTCCTATTGTCGTCCGTGAACATGATAAAAAGTTTCAGATCTTTATGTTTATCAGCCTCCATTCGTAACCGGAATGCTGAGAGAATGGCCTCGAACACCTCGTAGTGTTTTACAGTGTTGACAACTACAGTTGAGCTGTGCTCCTGAGACCTAATGATGTGCTCAACAAGTTTCTTGTGCATCTGTTCTTTTTCTTCAGCGTTTTCTGAAGATTTAATCTTTGGGACCGGAAACTTTAAAATAATTCGATCACCAATCGTATTTATCCCATCCGTTACACGTGAGAAAACGAGGTTCGCTCGATGCGGCTTGCCCTTACTATTTGGATCAAGCGGCTCCTCCTTACTATCTGGATCGAGTGGGAAAAGTTCAGCCTCGATATGCTTTGTTTTGAGAAAGATCTCTATGCACTCATCTGGTCCGTGGTCAGCGACAATATCGATGATTTTGTTAATGCGTTTGTCATCGAATTCTGAAGACTTATCTGCCGATTCATTGTGAAGATCCTGTAACTTTTGTACCAGTAATTGGACGGACGGCCCGAAGACAGCGTCCCAGTATCGAATTTTTGTGATTCTTCGATGGGACAGGTTGCGAAGCGTCAGAACAAGATTGATCCCTCCTCCTCCCCATGCCTTCAAACTGCAAGGAATGCGGAGCTTGGCAGTTTTATCAGATTTAGCAGGTTGCCCATCCGAACCGGATTTGTGTCCTTCGGGTACAATATTTGTTTCTTCGGTGGATTCTGATAGACTAAATCTTTTGGGCGGGCCTTCTAACTCGTACTTACGTCCCCCCTTCATGATGTAATAGTCATCATTTTCTTCGCAATTACCAGGCTTGAGTTCTATCGTGAAAACATATGAATAATCCCCATGAAAGATTTCCAGCTGGCAGCCCTTTTTCACCATCAGGATACCCTGATCAAACTTCAGGATGTCCTGTACCCCAAGCTTGGTTAGATCCACTTGTGTGCTGAGGTCTTCCACGTGATAGCCGGCAACCCAGATTTCGTCTGAATCTGAATACATACACCCCCCTCTCGTAACGGTTTTGGTTGACTGTCTGTAACTTGACCAGATTCAAGGAGGATTCAAACGATCAATCAACGATACCAGGCGAGATGTAATAAGGAATGGAAGAGTAATTGGAATTATGTAATTCTAGGCACATATCTCAGACGTGTCAAGAAGAAAACGCAACCGAAACAAAGTCGCCAGCCGCCAAGTGCCGGTGAGAAGACGGATGGAGTTAAATACCCATCTGGGTATAAGCCCCCCTGACCAAAGCCAGGGGGGCATTTCAGGGTTTCTAGACGATATGGCAGAGGGGCTGTTTCGTCCTTACTTAAAACGCCTGAGTCCATCCATCTGTCTGTAATCTGAAATATTCACCGGAGGCAGAAGATCCGCAACGGCAGCGAATTTGGGAGAGCGTGTTTGTGATGTTGCTTACCTTGTTCGCTGTTTGAGATCCCCCGACATTGTATGGTGCCGCCGTATAAGAAGGGGCCATGTCGGTGCCCACCAAGCTGGAGGGGTAATACGGCCCCGTGTTTTCTCCACCGATAACAATGCTCGCCCTCACGGATATGCCGTATGGCGTTTCAAGGGTGGTCGTCATGGCAGAGGTGCCGGGATTGTTAATGACGATCCCCATGATCGGGGTGTTATAGGTGAATTCCCTTTCCCTTCCAGTGCCCCACCAGAATCCATTAATGATGTTTCCAGAGGAATTCACACGCCAGGACGAGATGAGCCTCTTCAATGTATATCCGGCAGGGAGGATCGGAGACAGCCCGGAATCATAGGCATTATTGATCAGGTAGTCCCCGGTCACCGACGGTCCGTCGATCGCCCAGACGTTGATGGAAGTGCCCACCTGCGGGAACTGGGGATAGGATGACCCCTGGTCCGCCGTATTCGTTCCGTTCGTGAGAACCTCGCC
>JAJFUM010000247.1 GCA_021372415.1 Deltaproteobacteria bacterium | reverse complement strand
GCCACACGGTGCCTTTCTCGGTCTTCCCCATCTTCGTGCCCAGCGAGGTGGTGATGAGCGGGAAGGTGATGCCGTAGGCCTGCTTGCCCTCGACGCGGCGGACCAGGTCGATCCCGGCCACGATGTTACCCCATTGGTCGTTTCCCCCCATCTGGAGGAGGCAGTTCTGGTTCTGGAAAAGATAAAGAAAATCGTAGGCCTGCAGCAACATGTAGTTGAATTCGATGAAGTTCAGGCCCGTCTCGAGGCGCATCCGGTAGCTCTCGGCGGCCAGCATCCGGTTCACGCTGAAAAAGCGGCCGATGTCGCGCAGGAATTCGATGTATTTCAGGGGTAAAAGCCAGTCGGCGTTGTTGACAAGCTGGGCGTTCCCTTCTCCGAAATCCAGGTATTGCGACAGCTGTTTTTTGATCGCTTCGGCGTTTTCGTCTATTTTCTGCTTCGAAAGAACCTGGCGCATTTCCGTCTTGCCGCTGGGGTCGCCGATCATGGCCGTCCCGCCGCCCACCAGGGCGATGGGCTTGTGGCCTGCTCGCTGCATGTGGGCCAGCGACATGATGGGGACGAGGCTCCCGATGTGAAGGCTTGTGGCCGTCGGGTCGAAGCCAATGTAGCAGGTCACGGGCTCTCCGGCGAGCATCCGCCGGGCCTCGGCCTCGTCGGTGACCTGCTCCACGAAGCCACGCTCACTCAGGATGTCGTATACGCTTTTCATAAAAACCTGCGAAGTCGATAGGTTAGAAAGTTCGGAGGATATGAAAAAAAGAGGGATTTTTCAACCCCTTTTTTCTTTTCCGCTCATTCTTATCTAATTTTTCAGCTTCCGAACGTCTATTCTTTAAGCCTCAGATTCAAACGCTTGACGGTCTGGGCCTTGCCTGACTGCGGGTCGATGCCCACGACGACCCCCTGGAGGCGCACATCGCCACGGGCTACCTCGAACCGGCAGGGCATCCCCGTGAGAAACCGCTCGATGATCATCTCCTTCTCGATGCCGATTACGGAATTGTGCGGGCCCGTCATCCCCACATCGGAGATATAGGCCGTTCCGCCGGGAAGAACGTTCTCGTCGGCCGTCTGAACGTGCGTGTGGGTCCCGAAAACGGCACTGACTTCCCCGTCCAAAAACCATCCCATGGCCTGTTTCTCCGAGGTGGCCTCAGCGTGCATATCCACGAGAATGACCGGGGTCTGGCGCCTCAGTTGCTCGACGAGGGCTTTCGCCACCCGGAAGGGGCAGTCGGCAGGGTGCATGAAGATCCGGCCCGCCAGGTTGAGGACGGCCACCGGGAGGCCGCCTGCCGTCTTCACGACGGCATGACCGATACCGGGGCAGGCCTCCGGGAAATTGGCCGGCCGCAGCAGGTTCGGGTACTCGTCGATAAAGCCCAGGACCTCTCTCTTGTCCCAGACATGGTTTCCCGTGGTGAGTAGGTGGATGCCGCACTCCAAGAGCTCGTCTACGGTATCCCGCGTGATGCCGAACCCCGCGGCGGCATTCTCGCCGTTGGCGATGACCAGATCGACGCTGTGCTCTTTCAGCAGGCCCGGCAGTAGCTCCCGCACAGCGCGGCGCCCCGGCCGCCCGACGATGTCTCCGATGAAAAGAATGTGCATAGGGCCCGTCTGATCTCGCGAAGTCCGTCACCCTGGTTTCCCGGATGACGGTGACCTTGATCTGGCCCGGGTAGGTCAACTCGGACTCGATCTTCTTGGCGATGTCCTTGGCGAGGACGATGGATTCGTCGTCGGAGATCCTTTCGTTCTGCACCAGGATCCGGATCTCCCGGCCTGCCTGGATGGCGAAGCACGATTCGACGCCG
>JAJFUM010000204.1 GCA_021372415.1 Deltaproteobacteria bacterium | reverse complement strand
CCCCGGATGATCCCGTAGACCATGGCGAGCCCCAGTCCCGTCCCACGTCCCATCTTCTTTGTCGTGAAGAAGGGGTCGAAGATCCGCGCCCGGGTCTTCTCGTCCATGCCGACGCCGGTGTCCGTGATGGACAACCTGACATAACGGCCGGGCCGGATGTCCTGTAGACGTGCTTCCCGCTCCTCCAGAACGGTATTGCCCGAAACGAGGGTGAGCTCGCCTCCCCCGGGCATGGCCTGCATGGCATTCAGGTAGAGGTTGATCAGGACCTGCTCCATCTGTCCCTGGTCCACGTTGACCGTCCAGAGGTCCTTCTGGAGCATCCGGCAGATGATGATCTCCTTATGGGTACGGCCGAAGAGGGAGGAGGTCTTCTCGACGATATGGTTCAGGTTGGTCGGTTTGACCTGGTAACGGCCACCACGCGCGAAACCGAGGAGCTGGTGGGTGAGGTCCGAGGCGCTCTTTACCTGATCTTCGATGGCCCTGAGCCCCTCGTAATGGGGATGGTTGGCCTCCAGATTCAGCATCATCAGCGAAGCGTATCCCTGGATTCCCATGAGCAGGTTGTTGAAATCGTGGGCAATGCCCCCTGCAAGGGTGCCGATGGCCTCCATCTTGGAGGCATGGTTCAGCTTGAACTCCATCTCCCGAAGCTCCGTAATGTCCCGGGCGACGCCGATGAAGGAGGGAACGCCATCCGTATTGGAGACGAGCGCCCCCCTGGCGGTATGCCAGCGCCAGCCCCCGTCGACGTGACGAACGCGGTATTCCACGCTGGGTTCGGGCTGGCCTTCGAGACGGAGTCTCGTTAAGAACGCTTCACAGGCGGGCAGGTCGTCGGGATGGATGAAGGGCCGGTAGGAATGGCTCAGGACTTCCTGGGGCTCGTTCCCCAGGAGCTTTGACCAGGCCGGGGAAACGAAGGTGAACTGTCCCTCCGCGTCGAGCGTGAAGATGATATCCCGGGTGTTGTCGACGAGGAACTTGTATCGCCGCTCACTCTCCTGGAGAGCCATTTCCGCCCATTTCCCCGTGATGTCCCGGAAGACAAAGACGGCCCCCACGATGTTCCCGGACTCGTCGCGGATGGGGGCGTGGGTCTCGGACAGATGGATCGTCTCACCCCTCGGTCCGTCTGCCATGAGGTTTTCCGGGGATGTTCCCGCTGCCCCCTTTTCCAGGACTTCGGGAACGAGGGCCTCCAGGATCAGGCGGCTCTCCGGATCCACGCTCTCGAACAAGGCGGTGGCAGGTCGTCCGGCCATTTCTTCCGGTTGCTTCCTGAAGATCTTCTCGGCCGCCTCGTTGATGAGGCTGATCGTACCCTGCGGGTCGATGGCGATGAAACCATCTCCCATGGAGCGGAGGGTGGCGTCCAGGCGATCCTTCTCCCGCCTGGCCTGGACGGCGTGGTTTCGGGCCTCTTCGTAAAGCCGCACGTACGCCTTGGCCGTAAGGGACAAGATCGAGGCGACGAATCCCAGGTAACCGTACTGCATCAGAAACTGGACGGTCGGCATACCCAGGGTGGCCAGGGCGTCGTGGATCCCCAGGACCGCCCAGACGGCGATCCCGATGAAGAAGGGGACTGCGTCACGGGTGCGGGCGTGGCGGATCCAGAGATAGATCACGAACAGGGAAGCCGCGGCGATATAGATCATCAGCAGGCGTCCCAGGGGGCCCTGATGCGGCTCAACAAAAGGGCCCTTCACCCAGAGGAACTGGCGGGTGATGAAGTCGCCCCCTACGAAAAGGGGGGTCAACCACAGAAGGAGCAGGAGCAGGCCGTGCAGGGGCAGGACAATGCGGTGGAATCCCTTCGGCGGGATCGACAGAAAGGAAAAGGTGAAGCCAAAAACGCAGTGGAGGAGCCCGATCATGCAGGTGTACTGGATCAGTTCACAGGTGTGGTTGATCCAGTTTGGGGCCGTGTTGTACTGGATAAAGCCAAAGAAGGAGTAGACCGCGACGAAGAATGAGAGCCCCGCCCCCCAGGCGTTCCAGGTCAGGTCGGTCTTTCGGCTGAAGAGCCAAGCCTGGCAGATGAAGAAGCAAAAAGCCAATACGGCCACACAGAGTGAGCCGGCAGATGAAAGGGAGATGTCCATGTCCCTATTTCGGCATTATTGCCGCCTTTCATGAGGGGAAATCGAGTTCCGGGCGAATATAGGGGACATCGGCCACGGTGTCAACGTATTCCTGCCGCCTGTAGTGCCCCAGCTTGGGCCATAAGCGGGTCCAAAGCTCCAAGCTGATATGAAAGATGATATATAACCCTGTCGCCGGGGTGTTTCCGAGACTTGACATGGGGCTTTTTGTGATTATATTACCTTCAAAAGCATATAATAATCAAAGAAATCAATATATTATAAAATAAGAGTGGGAAAGGAGGAAGCCCGTATGATTAGAAACCTATTGCCCACCGTATGGCGGAGAATTGAATCGCCCCTGCGACGTGCAGAGGAAAACCCCTTCTTCGCCCTTCATCGGGAAATGAACCGAATGTTTGACGACGTTTTCCGCGGTCTCGACCTGTCTCTCTTCGACAGCGGAAGGAACACGGGGACCTTTATCCCCTCGATCGATATCCGGGAAGATGAGAAAGGGGTGGTCGTCAAGGCCGAACTGCCGGAGATGGACGAGAGGGACATCGAGGTGAACCTTGCCGATAACGGACTCACGATCCAGGGTGAAAAGAAGGACGAGAAGGAAGAGAAGGGGAAAGGCTATTGGCATCGGGAGGCGAGTTACGGGGCCTTCTGTCGATTCATCCCGCTCCCCGAAGGCCTCGACATGGAGAAGGTCAATGCCCGTTTCAAGAACGGTGTCCTGACCGTGACCCTGGCCCGCCAGGAAGGGGCCAAGGAGAAAGGCAAGAAGATCTCCATCAAGACGGGGTAAACGTGACTGGGTTCCCTGCATCAGCGGATTTCCTCCCGGTCTTTGCACCGGGAGGAGGCCATCTACAGCCCCGAGATTTACAAATCATTTGAATCACAGGGACGGGATAGTGCCCGTTTATCTTTTTTTTTCTCGCAGGAGGTTTTGGACATGAAGGTGGTACCGTTGCATGATCGGATCGTGGTGGCCCGTGTCGAGTCGGAGGAGAAAACCGCCGGCGGGATCATCATCCCGGACACAGCCAAGGAGAAACCCCAGGAGGGCAAGGTCATCGCCGTCGGTCCCGGAAAAAGGGACAAGGAGGGCAATCGGATCCCCGTGGACGTCAAGACAGGAGACCGGATCCTCTTCGCCAAGTGGTCGGGAACGGAATTCAAACTCGACGGCCGGGAACACATGATCATGAAGGAGGACGACATCCTGAGCGTCATCGAATCATAGCAAGGAGGTCAAAAGATGCCTGCAAAGGAAATCAAGTACGACATGGTGGCCCGCGAGAAGATCATGAAGGGCGTCGACACGCTGGCCAACGCGGTCAAGGTGACCCTGGGCCCCAAAGGGCGAAACGTTGTGATCGAGAAGTCCTGGGGTGCACCTCAGATCACCAAGGACGGCGTCACCGTTGCCAAGGAGATCGAACTGGACGACAAGTTCGAGAACATGGGGGCCCAGATGGTCAAGGAGGTGGCTTCCAAGACCTCTGACAAGGCCGGGGACGGCACCACCACCGCGACGGTCCTTGCCCAGGCGATTTACAGGGAAGGGTCCAAGCTTGTCGTCTCCGGGATGAATCCCATGGCCCTGAAGAACGGGATCGACAAGGGGGTCGCCCGGGTCGTCGCGGAGCTGAAGAAGATGTCCAAGAAGGTCGGTGACAAGAAGGAGATCGCCCAGATCGGGACGATCTCGGCCAACAACGACAAGACTGTCGGCGATATGCTCTCCGAGGCGATGGACAAGGTCGGCAAAGAGGGGGTGATCACCGTCGAAGAGGCCAAGGGGATGGAGACGACCCTGGAGATCGTCGAGGGGATGCAGTTCGACCGGGGCTACATCTCTCCCTACTTCGTCACCGACCCGGACAAGATGGAGGTCAACCTCGAAGACCCCTATATCCTGCTCAACGAGAAAAAGATCAGCGTCATGAAGGATATGGTGCCTCTCCTGGAACAGATCGCCAAGATGGGCAAACCGCTCTTGATCGTGGCCGAAGATATCGAAGGCGAGGCCTTGGCGACGCTCGTCGTCAATAAGGTACGCGGGACCCTCAAATGCGCCGCGGTCAAGGCGCCGGGCTTTGGGGACCGGCGCAAGGCCATGCTCCAGGACCTTGCCGTCCTGACCGGCGGCAAGGTGGTTTCCGAAGACATGGGGATCAAGTTGGAAAACGTCGCACTCAGCGATCTGGGGACCTGCAAGAGGGTGACGATCGACAAGGACAACACGACCATCGTGGACGGGGCGGGAAGCCGCGCCGACGTCGAGGCGCGCGTGAAGCAGATCCGGACAGAGATAGAAGAGACCACATCGGATTACGATCGTGAAAAGCTCCAGGAGCGTCTGGCCAAGATCGTCGGCGGGGTTGCGGTGATCAAAGTCGGCGCCGCCACGGAGATCGAGATGAAGGAGAAGAAGGCCCGGGTCGAAGACGCCCTCCACGCCACGCGGGCGGCCGTGGAGGAGGGGATCGTTCCCGGTGGTGGCGTGGCCTACATCCGTTCTCTCGGGGCCCTGTCTGACGCGATGCTGTCCGATGAAGAGCAGCAGGGGCTCAACATCGTCCGGCGCGCCCTGGAGGAACCGCTCCGCCAGATCGCCGTGAACGCCGGATTCGAAGGATCTGTGGTTGTGGAGAAGGTCAAGGAGGGCAAAGGCGCCTACGGGCTCGACGCCGAAACCTCCCAGTATGGTGATCTGATGGAGGCCGGGATCATCGATCCGACGAAGGTCGCCCGTTTCGCCCTCCAGAACGCCGCCTCGGTTGCCTCGCTCATGCTGACCACCGAGGCGATGGTGGCGGAGAAACCCAAGAAGAAGACTCCCCCGGCTCCCGCCATGCCGCCGGACATGGGGGATTACGACTAACCTTTCCTGAAGGCCGACTCCCCGCCACGAACGCGGGGAGCGGCCCCCTCCATCACGTATAAGAAATGGAAGCCAACCGATTCCGAAGGGAAGTCCTCCGCGGCGCGTGCCCCTGGCATGGAAGGCCTTTTGCTGGCAGTACGAAGGGTTGGGGTGGACGAAGAGGACCCCTTTGGACCGGTGGGAAAGAATCGGTTCGAGATCCCCGAAGTCCGAAAATTCGATCTTGATATTCCTCTGTTTTCGCGATATTTTATAGAATAATGCCGCCGTCGGGGAGGATATTCGGACGGGGCACCTTCCGCCCGCCTGATGGGGTAAGATGACCGAAAAATCCGACATCCGCAGGGAGATCCTCCGGCAGAGGGACACGATGACCCGGTCCCGAATCGCCAAGGAGAGCCGTGCGGTCCTGAAGCGTCTGATCTGTCTGGGACCGGTCCAGCGGGCTTCCACGATGATGGCCTATCTGAGTTTCAAAAGCGAGGTCATCACCGATGGGTTGATCCTCTGGGGCCTGAAGGAGGGCCGAAGAATCGCCGTCCCCTGTTGCGATCCCGAGAGTCGGAAATTGACCCCCTGCCTGATCGGCGGCTTGGACGAAGTGGTGGCGGGCCACTACGGAATCCGGGAGCCGAAAGCCCATCTCAGATGGCCCCTGCCTCCGGAAGCCCTTGATGCGGTCATTGTTCCTGCCGTGGCCTTTGATCGGCGGGGATACCGGATCGGCTATGGGGGAGGCTACTACGACCGGTTTCTGATGCAGGCACCGCAGGCCGCCAGGATCGGGATCGCCTTTGCCTGCCAGATCGTGGATCGGGTCCCGGCGGCCGATCATGATATCCCGATGGACGGCATCGTAACGGGGGAGGGGGTCATCATCCCTGTCGGGGGGCGTCCAGGGTTCACTTTTTGAGGCGGCCCCTCATTTTCCCTTGACATCACGCCGGGATCGGAGCAAGATGCCGGACATTTTATTTTTGGCATGAGGAGAGACATGGAGGAACAGAATCGGATTACGGAAGAGGAGGGCGCCGAGAAGAGCTTTGCCGAGTTGCTCGGCGAAAGCGAGCCGGAGCGTGGCTGGCTCAAACCGGGTCAGCGCATGGAGGCGGTCATCGTGAAGATCTCGCCGGACTGGGTCTTCATCGATGTGGGGGGCAAGCACGAGGGTCACCTGGACCGGCGCGAGTTTGTAGACAAGGAGGGGAACCTGACCGTCCAGGAAGGCCAGACCATACGGGCCTATTTCCTGTCGTCCCATAACAACGAGAAACTCTTCACGACCAAGGTCAGTGCGGGCGAAGCGGGTCGAGCCGTCCTCGAGGACGCCTGGCGGGGCGGGATCCCCGTGGAGGGACTGGTCGAGAAGGAGGTCAAGGGCGGCTTCGAGATCCGCGTCGCCGGCGAGCTGAGGGGCTTCTGTCCCTTCTCCCAGATGGGACTCTTCCGTATAGCGACGCCGTCCGATTGGGTCGGTCAGCGACTGATGTTCAAGATCATTGAATTCGGCGAGCGGGGGCGCAACATCGTCCTGTCACACCGGGCGATCCTCGAGGAGGAACAGGCCAAACGGCGGGATGCCCTGAAGGAATCCCTGAAGGAAGGGCAGACCGTCAGGGGGACCGTGGTTTCGCTGCAGAAATTCGGCGCCTTCGTCGAACTCGGCGGGGTTCAGGCTCTCATCCCCATTTCCGAGGTCGCCTGGGAACACGTCGGCGACATCTCCGAGAAACTGAGCGTCGGACAGGAGGTCGAGGCGGTCATCCTGAAACTGGACTGGGACAACAACCGCATCTCCCTGAGTCTGCGCTCGACGATGGCCGATCCCTGGGATCGGGTCGAGAAGGAATTTCCGGAAGGGGCGTCCTTCACCGGGACAGTGGCCCGCCTGACCAAGTTTGGTGCCTTCGTCACCCTGATCCCCGGCGTGGATGGCCTGATCCACATCTCCAAGCTGGGCCGGGGCAAGAGGATCACACACCCCTCCGAGGTCCTTAAGGAGGGGGAACCGGTCGCCATCACCATCGAGAAAGTCGATCGGGAGGGAAAGCGCATCTCGCTGGCCCTCACGGGTGAGGTCGAGGAGGAAAAGGCCGAGGAGATTGAGGATTTCCAGAAATACGTGGGCAAAGCCCCCGGCTCCTTCGGTTCCCTCGGCGATGCCCTCCAGAAAAAGATGGGGACAAAGGGTCGGAAGTAACGGTCACGAGATAACGGTCTCAATCCGATGAGCGTTGATCTGGATGCAAAGATCCGGCACGCCCCCCGGAGCCCAGGCGTCTACCTCATGAAGGGCGCCGAGGGCGAGATCCTCTATGTGGGGAAGGCCCGGAACCTGAAGGCGAGGATCCGGGCCTACTTTACCCGCACCGACAGCCGGGCGATGATCCCCTTTCTTGTCTCCCGGGTCCGGGACGTGGCCTTCGTCATCACGGAGACCGAAAAAGAGGCGCTGATCCTCGAAAACAATCTGATCAAGGAGCACCGGCCCCGGTACAACGTTGACTTCCGGGACGACAAGGCCTACTTCCACATCCGGATCGACCCCTCCGAGGCCTTCCCCCGGTTTCAACTCGTCCGCCGGCACAAGCGGGACGGCGCCCGTTATTTCGGCCCCTATCCTTCTTCAGCCGCCGCCAAGGAGACCCTCCGCTTCCTCCAGACAATCTGTCCGCTCAGGACCTGCCGCGACCGCGAGCTCAGGGGCCGCCGCCGCCCCTGTATCGAACGGGAGATCGGGCGCTGTGCCGCCCCCTGCGTGGGCCTCATCGATTCGGTGGCCTATCAGGGGCTTGTGAAAGACGCCGTCTCCTTTCTCGAGGGGCGCGGAAAGGCCCTGATCGTCGAGCTCCGCAAACGGATGGAGGCCGCTTCGGAGGCTCTCCGGTACGAGGAGGCCGCCGCCCTCCGGGACCGGATTGCGGCCATCGAGCAGACCCTGGAGAAGCAGCGGATCGTCTCAATGACCGGCCAGGGCGACCGCGACGTCTTCGGCCTTCACCGGGAAGAGGACTGGACACAGGTCTTCGCCCTCTTTGTCCGGGGAGGCCGGGTGGTTGACCAGAGGGCCTTCCCCCTGATCCGCCTCCGGGCGGAGACCGGTGAACTCCTCTCGACCCTCCTCGTGCGTTACTATGACGGGGCGGCGGAGATCCCCGATGAGATCGTTCTGCCGCTAAGGCCGGAAGGCTCCGAGGTGATGGCCGAATGGCTGACCGAGAAGCGGGGCCGGTCTGTAAACTTTCTCGTCCCGAAACGCGGAGAGAGCCGGGCGCTTCTGGGGATAGCCCAACGGAACGCCGAGAACACCCTGCGGACCGCCCGGCTGGCCGACCACAGACCGGAGGAGGCGCTCAGACTGCTGGCGGAAAAGCTTGGTCTCGGCAGGCCCCCCTCGCGGATCGAGTGCTTCGACATCTCCAACCTCGGCGGGAGGTATGCCGTCGGGTCGCTGGTCGCCTTTCGGGAGGGGCTCCCCGCGAAGGAGCGCTACCGCCGTTTCCGGATTCGTACGGTCCCTGGCGCCGATGACTATGCCATGATGTACGAGGTCCTCAAGAGGCGCTATGCCGGCCGTGAGGCCCTCCCCGACTTGATCGTGGTGGACGGTGGAAAGGGCCAACTCGGCGTCGCGATGGCCGTCCTCAGGGATCTGGCCATCGAAGGGGTCGATGTGATCGGTTTGGCCAAGGAGCGGGACGAACCGGCCGTCGGGCCTTCCCGTCTGTCCCCTCCAGGCATTTCCGAGACGGCCGAAGCCCCGGAGGCCCCTGCAGATGCGGTCCTCTACAGGCTCCATCCCTCTGCCCGGGGTCGGAAGGGGGCAGGGACACCTTCCCCGGACGGTGGCGGGCGACAATCGGCTATGGGCGGCAGAAGTGAAGACCGTGTCTATCTGCCGGGACGCAAGGATCCGATCTACCTCTCCCGCTGGCCGGCCGCCCTCTTCCTCCTCCAGCAGATCCGCGATGAGGCCCATCGATTTGCCCTGGCCTACCACCGGAAGGTAAAGGAAAAGGAGGATCTTGGATCGCTCCTGGACCAGATCCCGGGTATCGGTGCTATGAGAAAAAAGGCCCTCCTCATCCACTTCGGAGACGTCAGGCGGGTCAGAGCGGCATCGATCCAGGACCTGCAGCAGGTCGAAGGGATCGGCCGGGAGATGGCCGGTCGGATCCGGGAGTTTCTCGATGCCGGAAACCCAACGGGCCGTGCTCAATAAGAGGCTGGCTACGCAGGGGCGTTCGGCAGGTCGCAAGAAAATCCTTGACTTATGGCGTCAGGCATACTATGACCCCCCTCACTGAAGGGGAGTAGCTGTTCGGGCAAGGTCAACACGCTGGCATGAGCCTGGCCTTGCCGTTGGTTGGAAACCAATCAGCGAGACTTTCGGTGTGACAGATGGGTCATGCCGGGGTCTCGTTTTTTTGTGGAGAAAAAGGTCCGCCGTGACCCCGTTTGTCGCTTCCTTTTTATTCGTGGTCCTGGCCGAGATGGGAGACAAGACCCAACTCCTGGCCATGGCCTTTGCGACCCGCTTTCCTGCCAAGACGGTTCTGGCCGGTGTCCTGGCGGCCACGCTCGTCAATCACCTGCTGGCCGTGGTCCTGGGGAGTTTCCTGACGGATTTCATCCCCATGAATGCCGTCCTGATCGCCGCCTCCGCCTCCTTCATCCTCTTTGGTCTCTGGACGCTCAGGGGCGATGAACTGGAAGGGGAGGACAGGCGTTACCGATTCAGCCCTTTCTGGACAGTGGCCGTGGCCTTTTTCTTTGCCGAGATGGGGGACAAGACCCAACTGGCGACCGTGGCGCTTGCCGCCAAGTACCAGTCGATCCTCCCCGTATGGATGGGGACGACGACCGCCATGCTGGTTGCGGACGCCTTCGGCATCACCGTGGGGGTGATTCTGGGGAAGAAGATCCCCGAGCGTTTCGTAAAATGGTTTGCCGCCTTGATCTTCGTTCTCTTCGGGATCATCGGCCTTTACGATGCACTTCCCGAGGCCTTCCTGACTGTGCCGGTCATTTTTGCAGCATTCTTGGTCGTCTTGGTTCTGATCCTGCTCGTGGTCCGGCGTTCACGGCAGAGGAAGGTTCCGCAGGACGGCGGGACGGACGGGAAAGGGGAGGCCTAGCCCCGGATATCCAGAAGGGACCCCAGCATCTCGTCCTCGCTCTTGACCACCTCAAGGTTGGCATTGTACATCTGAGGGGTCGTGACGAGTTCCAGCATCTGCTCTTCCAGGCTTACGTTGGAAGATTCAGCGGTTTCCGAACCCTCTGTTACAGGAAGCGGCGTCCCCGGCGTTTCGGTCTGGCTGATCGTGACCTTAACGCCTTCGGGATAGGCCTCCTGGGTTTCGACACGGCTCGCCTTGAATCCATCCGTGTTGACGTTCGCCGTGTTGTTGGCCGTGACCTCCATCTTCTTGTCGAGGGCCCTAAGGGCCGTCATCGCCACATTGATTGCCAGAGACATACCGTCACCTCAAATAGACTTTATCAGTTCTGTTATCGGCATGCCTCCACGTAAACTTTAGCCGGGAATTTTCGAGGGGGGGGATTACAGGCCCTTTCGGCCAATTTTTAAGGAAAGGCCTGTGAATATGATGGATTCTGTCGTCTTGGGCCGCACGTCGGGCGATGTCCGTGAGGGTTGTCCAATGGCGTGGGGAGGTTGAGGGAGGGCCAGAGGCGGACCATCTCAACCGGGAGATGTCGGGAGAGGCGAACGGTACGTCAGGAAGACGGGCTAAGTACCGCCCTTTCGTCCGTCTTGGGTTTGAGGGTCTGTTTGGCCACGACGGCCAGATTGTCCCGGTGGATGATCTCGTCGTAGTCCTTGTAGCCCAGGACCTGTTCGATCTTGGCGGTCTTGAGCCCCATGATCTTCCGGATCTCATCGGCGCTGTAATTGACCAGCCCCTTGGCGATGGGATTCCCCGCAGGATCCACGCAGGTCACCGGGTCGCCGAGGGCGAAATCGCCTTCGACCTGCGTCACTCCAGAGGGAAGCAGGCTCTTTCCCTCCTCCACGAGCGCCGTTTTGGCGCCCTCGTCGATGAAGATCCGACCTCTGGCCCTGAGGGTGAAGGCGATCCAGTATTTCCGGCTGCTGAAATGGTTCTCCATGGGCAGGAAGAGGGTCCCTGTCTCCTTGCCGTCCAGGATCTCCCGCAGGACGCCGGGATGTCGTCCGGCAGCGATGATATAGGGGATCCCGAAGGCCGTGACCTTCTTGGCGGCCAGGACCTTGCTCTTCATCCCGCCGCGGCCGACGGAGGTGCCCTCCTCCGTGGCGACGGCCTCGATCTCCGGGGTGCACTCCGTGACCAGGGGGATGAGCTTCGCCTTCTTGGAGTCGTTGGGGTTTCGGTCGAAGAGGCCCTCAGTGCTGGTCAGGTTGATGACCAGATGGGCCTCGGCGATATTGGCCACCATGGCGGCCAGGTTATCGTTGTCGCCGAATTTGATCTCGTCAACCGCCACCGTGTCGTTCTCGTTGATGATTGTGATAACCCCCCACTCCAGGAGGGTGAACAGGGTGTTGCGAATGTTGAGGAACCGCTTGCGGTCGGTGATGTCGCTCATGGTCAGAAGGACCTGGCCGACGAAGAGGCCGTGCTTGCCGAAGGCATTCGAGTAGACCCGCATCAACCGGCCCTGCCCGACCGCTGCTGCCGCCTGCTTTTGGGGGATGCTCTTGAGCTTCCCCTCAATCCCCAGGCGATGCTTGCCGGAGGCGATGGCCCCCGAACTGACCAGGATGACCTGACAGCCCCGTTCCCTGAGGGCCGCGATGTCGTCCACGAGCTGTTCGATGATGGTGAGGTCGAGTCCGTCCTCGCCGGTCAGGACGGCGCTGCCGACCTTGACCAGGACCCTGCGGACATTGGAGAGTATCTCTTTTCTCGTCATTCTGGCTGCTCCTGCGATGCTGCCCCGTCCGTTCCCGTATCCGTCGGGGGACGGCGCGGCGGGATGTGCAGGAGGAGTTCCTGGAGCAAGTTCTGGATACCTTCTCCCGTTGCCGCCGAAAAAGTCAGTAATTCTATGCCTTTTTTGTGAAAAAAGTCAATATCCTTTTTCATCCTCTCGCGGGTGACGGTCAGGTCCGTTTTGCCGATCGCCACGACCTGGGGTTTGGCGAGAAGGTCCGGACTGAAGAGTTCCAACTCCCGGTTGATCAACTCGTAGTCCCGCCAGCCGCTCTCGTATGTTTCCGATGAGATATCGATGATATGGAGCAGTACGGCGGTCCGTTCGATATGACGCAGGAACCGAGTCCCCATGCCGAGACCCGCGTGGGCCCCCTCGATCAGCCCCGGGATATCGGCGATGACGAAAGATTCCTGGTCTCCGTACTGGACCACGCCCAGGTGGGGGACGAGGGTCGTGAAGGGGTAGTCGGCGATCTTGGGGCGTGCAGCCGAAACCTTGGTAATGAAAGTCGATTTGCCCACGTTCGGAAGTCCGATGATTCCCACATCAGCCAGAAGCCGAAGCTCCAAATCGATCCACCGGTCCTGGCCGGGGATCCCGGGTTGGGCAAAGCGGGGGGTCTGACGGGTGGCGGTGGCGAACCGGGCGTTTCCCCGGCCGCCGATGCCGCCCTTTGCGGCGATGAAAACAGCCCCGTCAGCGGTCAGATCGGCCAGCAATTCCCCTGTCTGGGAATCCCGGACGGTCGTACCCACCGGGACGACGATCTCCACATCCTCGGCATCCCGACCGGTCCGTTTTCCTCCCTCTCCGTGGCCTCCGTGTTTGGCCACATGGTGCTGACGATACTTGTAGTCCAGGAGGGTACGTCGGTTTGCAGAGGCCCGGATGATGACATCCCCGCCCTTTCCCCCGTCCCCGCCGTCCGGGCCTCCATGGGGGACATACTTCTCCCGCCGGAAGCTGACGCATCCGCGACCGCCGTCGCCTGCCTTGACGTAGATCTTTGCTTCGTCGATGAATTTCATGAGATTGGCCGGTGTCTGTCTATATCATGGGCAGGGACGGTGACGCCACAGAGGGATGCCGCAGGATCGCAACGGCTTCATGGTCATCCGGTCCATGATCGGTCGTGGACGGCATAAACCAACCCTCTGGTCCATCACTGTGGGTGATGCCTTAAATGGTTGATCGACAGGGGAGATTGCTCTTTGAGGTGGATCCGGTGCGTTAAAGCTTTCGCACTTCTACGGCTGCCTGGCCCTTCTGCTCCTGCTTAATTCCGAACTCGACTCGGTCTCCTTCGGCCAGGCTTCGGAACCCCTCGGCTATGATGGACGTATGATGGACAAACACATCGTCTCCCGATTCACGGGAGATGAAACCGTAACCCTTCTTGTCGTTAAACCACTTGACGATCCCTGTTTCGCGCCCGTTTTCGCCCATTTTTTCCGGTCCCCTCCTTCTTAGTGAGAAAAAGCTACGCTGAGGCGTAGACGCTAATCTTCTTGCGCTTCTTGTCGAGTCGCTCGAATTTCACGGTTCCGTTGATCTTCGAAAAAATGGTGTAATCTTTGCCCAGCCCCACATTGTTGCCGGGATGAAATACGGTGCCGACCTGGCGAACGATGATGGCCCCGGCACTGATCTGTTCCCCGCCGTAGACCTTGACACCCCGCCGTTGGGAGTTGCTGTCCCTTCCATTCCGGGAGCTTCCCTGTCCTTTTTTGTGTGCCATAATGCCCTCCCCCTAAATGGATATCTCCTTGATCTTCATGCTGGTCAGCTGCTGGCGGTGTCCGTTCTTCTTTTGGAACCCCTTGCGCTTCTTGGTTTTGAACACGATGAGCTTGGCGGCCTTGTCCTGGGCGACGATCTCGCCGACTACCTTCGCCCCTTCCACCACGGGCCGGCCGACCCGGATCTCATCGTCCTTGCCGACCATCAGGACCTGGTCGAAGACCACCGACTCACCCTTGGCGCCGCTGATCTTTTCGACAGCGATCACGTCTCCCTCGGAAACCCTGTGCTGTTTGCCGCCCGTTCTGATGACTGCGTACATGGCTCGAACCCTTCTTAAAAAAATTTTGACTTTGCACCATAACGAAAAGGGGGTGCATTTGTCAATAGAATTTATGCATTTTCCTGCAAAAAGATTTTCCGGTCGCCCGGCCCTGCATAACCGGCCACGTCGGTGCCGATCTTGACGATGCGGGTCCGGTGGAGCGCTTCGGATGAAAGTCCGAAGACGCCGGTGAGAAACTCGGCCGGTCGGACCGTCCCCTGGGGGCCGAAATGGGCCTTGAGGATGATCCGGTGCGAAGGGCGATCCAGGGTCGCATTTGCCACGAGCGGCCGGATTTCCTTGGGGACCCTCTTCCCCTCCGTTTCCCGCGTGACGCTGAAGTGCTCCGCCTCGAGGAAGAGCCGGAGGGACTTATCGATCCGGTCGATTTCGGTTCCGTCGAGGTCCTCAGGGAGGAGTAACTCGTAGGTGAAACCGACGATCAGTTCGGACAGGGAAAAAGACCTGGGGGGGAGTTCCCGGATTGCCATGATCTCCATGCCGGACGGCAGGTACCTGTTGATACTCTCTGCCAGGGCGGTCTCCTCCGCCTGGGGATCGTGGATCCTGATGTCGACGAACTCCCCCTGGCTCTCCATGCCGACGGATGTAGCGCCGGCGAAGGAGATCCGCGGATGGGGGTGGAAGCCCTGAGAATAGACGAAGGAAATTCCTCCGAGAAGCATGGCCCGGCTGAGGGCCGCTGAAATTTCCAGGTGGGAAAGGTACTTGGCCGGACCAAGTTTGGTGAATCGGATGCGGAGGGCCTTCTCCGGTCCGTCCCCCTCGCTCCCGCCGGCGTAGGTGGAATCGAGCCCTCCCACGGGGGCATCCGCCGGGGCGGTCACAACGCAGACCTTTTCATGATCGCACACGCCGCAGAGGCTGCAGTCGCCCCTCCTGCAATCCGACGTCTTTTCCCCTTTTTCGGCCTTTTCGGCCTCGGCGGCCAGAAATTCGCGGCTGACGCCTGTGGAGATCCGTTCCCAGGGGAAGACTTCGGCTGAGGGGCGCGCTTGGAGGGAATCCTCGGTCTTAATCCCAGTCAGGCGGAAGGCCTCCTCCCAGAGATCAAACCGCAAACGGTCGGACCAGCCGTCAAAACGACATCCCAGTCGATAGGCCGCTTCGACCAGCGGCGCGGCCTCTTCGCCGCCCCGGGAGAGGATCCCTTCGAGGAGGCTCATCCGGGAGTCGTGCCATTTGACGGCGATGTTCCGGTTTTTCAATCTCTTGCGGAAATAATCCTGGCGCTCGGCGATCTCCCCGACACTGATTTGACGCTGCCACTGGAAGGGAGTATGGGCTTTCGGGACAAAAGTCGACAGGCTCACCGTGACCTGGCCCCGGTTCTGTGCCGTCCGGAGGGTCTTCCCGGCCAGGTCGGCGATTCCCTCCAGGTCCTCTTCCCGTTCACCGGGAAGGCCGAGCATGAAGTAGAGCTTGACGGACTTCCAACCGGCCGCAAAGACGCGTGTCGTCGTGGCCAGGAGTTCCTCTTCCGTGTTTCCCTTGTTGATGATATCCCTCAGACGCTGGGAACCCGCCTCGGGGGCCAGCGTGAAGTTCGTCTTCCGGACGCGGCGGATCGCC
>JAJFUM010000203.1 GCA_021372415.1 Deltaproteobacteria bacterium | reverse complement strand
ACCGCTCCGTCAGCTCCGTCCCCTCCCCCAGGAGGGTCATCCCGTTCTTGCCCACGAGCGGCTTGGCCAGGACCATCCCCGGCTGCAGCTTGTCGCTTGCGATCCTCGGCATTGTCTCTCTCCTTGGCCCGGCCGCCCCTGGCCGAGCGGCATTTCAGCCACTATACGGCCTTTGGCCGAAGAATACAAGGCCTCTTATCCACCCGCCATGTCTGGACTTTCATCCATGACGACTTCGCAGGCATCCGGCAGGGAAAAACCGCGGCTTCCAGGGTCAAACCCTGCCTTTTGACGCAAGCCGTCATTCGTAGATCTTCTCGTCCTGGACGTCCGCCTCAGGGGCATCCCGCTCGAAGTCCCGGACCGACCCCCTGGTCAGGGCCGACTCCCGGTACCACTCGTGGGCGGCAATCATGGCCATGACCTCGCTGGTCCCCGTCCAGATGGAGGCGAGCCGGATGTCTCTGTGGATCCGCTCGAGGGGGAAGACGTTCGTGTAGCCGATTCCGCCGACGACCTGCATGGCGTTGTGGACGACCCTCTGGCACGACTCGGTGATGAACTTCTTGGACTCAGAGACCATCCGGCGGATACGGTTCATCTCGACCCCCCGGTCCACGGCCGAGGCCGTGACGTGGGCCATCGCCCGGGCGGCGTCCAGGAGCATGGCCGCCTCGGCCACCTGGAAGCTGATCCCCTCGAACTGGGCGATGATCTTCCCGAAGGCTTTTCGCCGGGAGGTATAGCGGGTCGCGATATCGAGGGCGGGCCGGGCGGCGCCGATGGTCATGGCGGCCGTGCCGAGGCGCTCGGGGATCATCATCGTGTTGAAGACGTCGTAGGCCCCGTGGAGACGACCGACGATGTTGGCCTTGGGGACCTTCGCATCCTTGAAGACCAGCCGGGCCGTCCCGCCGCCCCGGCAGCCCATGAGGCCGTAGAGGTACTTCGTCTCGACCCCGGGGCCGCGGTCCACGATGAAGGCCGTAATCGCCTCCTGGGGCTTGGCATCAGGGGCGACGTTCGTCCGGGCGTAGAGAAGAAAGAAGTCCGCCCCTTCCCCGCCGACGATGAACCGCTTCTGGCCGTTGATCAGGAAGTGGTCCCCGGCATCCACGGCCGTGGTCGTGGCGCCGAAGAAGTCCGAACCGCCCCGGGGCTCGGTCAGGCACTCGGCGGCGAAGCGTTCGCCCTTGAGCAGGGGCCGGACGTAGCGTTCCTTCTGCTCTTCTGTCCCGTGGAGGATGATGGCGTCGCAGACCAGCTCCGCTCCCACGCCGAAAACGCAGGCGAATTCGTAGCCCAGGGTCCCGATCTCCTCCATGAGCATGCAGGTCGTCACCCAGTCCATCTCCCGTCCGCCCCACTCTTTCGGGTAGCGGCAGCCCAGGAGGTTCCTACGGGCCGCCTCGCGGAGGAACTCCTTGGGAAACTTGATTCGGTCAGCGTCCATGTCGAGGATCATCTCACGGGGAACCCACTTGACCAGCTCCCGCGCCTCGTCCCGGATCTTGAGCTGTTCCTTGCTGAGCAGGTAGTCGAACATTCGGGCCTCCTTTCAAGCCTTTTCAGCTACCGCCGCCATGGCGGGGCGATAAGGAATCCTGTTGACATATTCTGCAAAGTGGGTACAATGACCGCCCGTCCTCGAGAAGGACCCCGGAACGAGCAGTCAGGACGACCGGACCTCCCGAGGCGGCGCAGGCAAAGATCAGCGCCCATGGCTCAGTCTGGATAGAGCGTCAGACTACGAATCTGAATGTCGGAGGTTCGAATCCTCCTGGGCGCGCCATACGAGAGGGCTTCCCGATGGGGAAGCCCTTTTTTCGTGTCTGAGGAATCCCTTCTCGGCCCAATCGCCTTGAACCTCTTGATCCTGCTTTCCCAGCGAGAAGCGGTCAGCGGGGCGTTTGCTTTTCCCCCGTCGCCTCCTCCCTGATGCGCTTGAATGTGCCACTGCTGTGGAGTCGTTTCAGGATGGCCGCAAGACGC
>JAJFUM010000201.1 GCA_021372415.1 Deltaproteobacteria bacterium | reverse complement strand
AGGCGTGCCTCGCCGGGAGGCGATCCTCCAGGCCGGCCCGGTCCGGCTCCGGCCGATCCTCATGACGACCTTCGCGATGGTCTTCGGAATGCTTCCGGTCGCCTTCGGGATGGGGGAAGGGGCGGAGACCCGTTCTCCCATGGGGATCGCCGTTATCGGGGGGCTGCTCACTTCGCTGTTCCTCACGCTCGTGGTCGTCCCGGCCGCCTACGACCTCTTCGACGACTGGCAGCACTTCTTGACGCGGCGCCGTGGGAAAAAGGCGGATAAAACCGAGGGGCCGCCGCCCGACGGGGAGGAGCAATCCTGAGACCGGCGGAAATGCCCTGGCGCGCCGGAAATCCTGCCGGGCACATGGAGGGAAGGCGATTATGAAGATGTATCTCATCGTGTACGGTGAGGAAGCGGACGAGGATGTGATCGGAGCCCTCAAGGCGTTGGGAATCCACGGTTACACCAAGATGGTGGAGGCGCAGGGCGAGGGGACGGAGACGGAGCCCAAACTGGGAACGCACTTCTGGCCCGGGAAGAACAACGTCCTGTTGATGGCCGTGTCCGACGAGGAGGTTGCCCGGATCAACGAGCGGCTGCGCGGTCTCAAGGAGGAACATCCCCGCGCCGGTGTCCGCAGCTTCCTTTTTCCGACCGAGGAGTGCACCTGAACAGGCGCTCTGCCGCCGAAACCGAACGTTCCCGTTTCCCGCATGGGTTATGAACGCAGGTTCCTTCAGGGAGATGATCCTGTCCTGCCTAGAGGCGGAGTCCTTCGAGACCGTTATGGCACAGGCAAGTCATTGGCCGCCCCGTCAAGCCGTATCCCCGCTCATCGCAGCCCTCTTCCGGGAAGCCCCCCGGGTCCGCTGGCATGCCGTGTCCGCCCTCGGGGTGGTTGTAGCGGCCCTGGCCGTGACGGACCGGGAGGCCGCCCGCGTCGTGGTGCGCCGGCTGATGTGGAGCCTGAACGACGAGTCGGGGAGTATCGGATGGGGCGCCCCGGAGGCCCTGGCGGAGATCATCGCCGCTGACGACGGCCTGGCGGAGGAGTACGGCCCCCTCCTGGTGGCCTACCTGCGTCCCGGCGGCAGTTACCTGGAGCTCCCCGCCATTCAGCGGGGCCTGATGTGGGCCATGAGCAGGCTGGCGGAGACCCGGCCCGGTCTTCTCAGAGGCCTGAACGTGCCGGCCCAGCTGATTCCTTATCTGGATTCCAAGGATCCGGAGATCCGGGGCCTCGCCGTGCGCGCCCTGGGTTTCCTGGGCGATCATGGGGTTGCAAAAAGGCTTTCGGCCCTGAAAGGTGACCCTGCCGAGTTCCTCTTCTATGACCGGGGTACTCTGGCCAACGTGACCGTGGGGGCGCTTGCCGGCGTGGCCCTGAAGCATATGGCCGATCCCGGGGGATGCCCCGATCGTCGGCCCTGAGTCCCATGCCCGGGGCTGATCATCCGACGGGCCGCCGAGGACGGCCGGGATAGGTTCAAGGAGGACAATCGATGGATTTCAAGACACTGCTGAAGAACCGGCGTTCCATCCGGGACTTCCAGGACAGGCCGGTCCCTTTGTCGGTCCTGGAGGAGATGATCCGCGAGACCCGCCTGGCCCCTACGGCGAGCAACCGACAGCCCTGCCGGTTCATCGTTATTCGGGACCAGGGGCTGATGAAGCGTCTGTCCGACGAGAGCAAAAAGGCGCTTCTCGAGGACCTGGCGCGCAATCCGGACCTACCCCTGAAACAGTACGAGGCGGCACTCCGCGATAAGGGGTTCAACGTCTTCTATAACGCCCCATGCCTCATTTACATCGTCGGCCCACGGGACCTCTATTCCCTGGATGTTGACTGCGCCCTCACAGCGGCTTATCTCATGTTTTCGGCCGTTTCCCGGGGATTGGGGACCTGCTGGATCGGACTCGGGGCGCATGTCCGCAGCTCCGAAACCCTCGAAGCCATCGGTGTGCCCGACGACTGCACGATCGTGGCCCCGATCATCGTTGGTTATCCTGTGGCGATCCCTGAAGCCTCCCAGCGACAAGACCCGCGGATCCTGAAGGTCCTGTGAACCAAAACACGGCGCTTCAAGCAGTGTGAGCAGAATGGAATTCATGGAGCCCTCCGCCGTGCCGCGGCGGGGATCCTCCCCGAATTTCAACCTGGACAAGGGCGCGGTGAAGGGTTAATCTCAATCTGAAGGGGAGCGAACGGAGGGTGGATGATGGCGAAGGGACAGGTCACACGGAGGCAGAAGGACATCTCCCGGGTCCTGAGGGACAAGAAGAGAATCCCGCCGCCGGAGAGGAAAGAGAGGGCAAGGAAGGGGAAGACACGGTGAGCGCTGTGGGAAACGGCTGGTCGGAGGAGGATCGGGGGAGGATCGCTGCCGAGGGGATGAGTCTCGAGGAGGCGGAACGTCAGTTGGCCGTCTTCAGGAAAGGGGTCGCGCCGGTCCGGCTGAACCGCCCCTGCCGCGCCGCGGACGGGATCGCGGTCCTCTCCCCGGAGGAACAGGAGGAGATGCTCGCCGTCTACCAGGAGGCCCTCCCCATGAAGAGGTTCCTGAAGTTCGTACCTGCCTCGGGAGCGGCGAGCCGGATGTTCAAGGGGTGGTACGGGGGACTCCATGCCGGCGGGTTCGGCTCCGCGTCCGAACGGGAAGCCTTCCTCCGTGACCTGACCCGTTACGCCTTCTACGGCGATCTGGAAGCCGCCGCGGCGAAGGGACCAGGTCTGAAGGCCCTGATCGAGCGGCGTGACGATCCGGAGATCCTGAGCCTGATCCTGACCGAGGCAGGATTGAACTACGGCTCGCTCCCCAAGGCGCTCCTGAAGTTCCACGCCTATCCCGGAGGGGCTCGGACCGCCCTCGAGGAGCACCTCGTCGAGGCGGCCCTCTATGCCCGGGACGGCGGGGGCCTTGCGAGGCTCCACCTGACCGTGTCCCGGGAACATGAGCAGGGCGTTCGAGTGCGCCTGGCAGAGATCCTCGGAACCTACGAGGCGCGTCTGTCCACGCGCTTCGAGATCGGCCTCTCCCTCCAGTCCTCGGCAACCAACACCCTGGCCGTCGATCCCCGGATGGACCCTTTCCGGGACGAGAATGGGGGGCTGGTCTTCCGCCCCGGCGGCCATGGCGCACTCCTGGCAAACCTCGACGGCCTGGATGCCGACGTCATCTTCCTCAAGAACATCGACAACTGCGTCCCCGACCGGCTGAAACCCGAGACGGTCCGTTGGAAAAAGATCCTGGCCGGACGGCTGATCAAGCTGCAGGGAGGGATCTTCCGGAGACTCCGGCTTCTGGATGGCGGCGCCGGGGAGGCGGAGATCGCGGAGATCGCCCGGTTCTGCCGGGAAAAGCTCCAGGTCGTCCTTCCCAAAGAAATAGAAGGATGGCCACTGGCCGAACGCGGTGCCTACCTCTTGTCGGTCCTGGACCGGCCGATCCGGGTCTGCGGGATGGTGAGGAACGAGGGGGAGCCGGGAGGCGGCCCCTTCTGGGTCGAGGACCCCACCCATGCGGGGGTCCAGTCCCTCCAGATCGTCGAGGAGGCCCAGGTCGACCTTGGGGATGACGGGCAGCGTACCCTTTGGCGGGCCGCCACCCACTTCAACCCCGTGGATCTGGTCCTGGGGGTGAGGGATTTCCGGGGTGGAAAGTTCCCCCTGGAGCGGTACGTGAACCCCGACTGGGCACTCATCGCCAGGAAGTCTGAGAAAGGGAAGGACCTCCTGGCCTTGGAGCGGCCGGGCCTCTGGAACGGCTCGATGGCCTTCTGGAACACCCTCTTCGTCGAGGTCCCCATCGGAACCTTCAACCCTGTGAAGGTGGTCTCGGACCTCCTGCGTCCCCAGCACCTGCCGGCTTAGAGGTCTCAGACAAGCATCTTTTCCGTCTCTTCCGGTCGCAAGGCCTGGACGGTCAGGGATGTGATCTTCCCATCCTGGATCCATTGGACGAGAACGTCCCGGTCGCGGGGGGCATCGCTGTAGCGCGCGCAGAGACCGGCCGCCGTGAGCCGTGCCGCCTCATCGCCGCCACCACGGACGGCGCTACTCCTGACTCCGCCGTCGATGGTGCTGTTGATACCGCACCGGTGCTGGTGACCGGGGCGGCCGGTACTGGAAAGTCGGCGGTGCTGGCCCGGCTGGTGACTTTGAGCGACCCGGACTTCTGCACCCGCTACGACGACATGGTCGCCACCATCCCGCTGGATTTGCGACCGACGCCTGGTGCGGTGGATGCGGCGGTG
>JAJFUM010000200.1 GCA_021372415.1 Deltaproteobacteria bacterium | reverse complement strand
ATGTCAAACCTCCTTTCTCTTCTTCCCTCTCATCCGGGGCTTCAGCGCGTCACCCTTCGATTCCAGATAGGCCAAGGCCAAATGCAGGAATGAAGGAATCGGGCGGTCGCCCCGTTCCCATCTGGAGACAGACAGGGGGATGACATCCAGGACCCGCGCCAATTGGCCCTGGCTCCATCCGCACCTCTGTCTCCAATCCCTGAGTTCTCCGCTGGTCATGGGTCATTTATATTCCTCTGGATAAGGTTTGGGAAGTCTTTTTTTAAGAAGAGATCTGCGTTTTGCTGCTCTCGATCCAGGTGTCCATGTCCCGGATGTCGATCAGCAGGCGTCTGCCGTCCTTGACAAAGGGGATCTTCCCGGCCCAGAGCATCTCCCGGACCGCCCAGACCGTGCGGCCCAGATAAACGGCGGCCTCGGCAATCGAATAGAGCCGTTTGGGGATGGCCGGGACCGGCATCGCCTGACCTTGCGCCTTTGTGGACGGAGTCTTTGCCAGCATCGTGAAAATCCTACCGCTAAACTGGACCTGTTTGAGCGCGCCAAAGGACTACCGGCGGCCTTGCCCCTCCCCCGCCGGGCCGTTCGCCGCTTACCAATCATCCCGCCGCCGTTTCTCGAAATGCCGGAGTTCATCGGCAGGAACCCTCAGACAGCCCCGAAGGCGGATCGCCTTCAGGTCCCCCATGTCGATCATCCGGTACACCGTCTGGGAGGAGATGGAGAAATGGACGGCCACCTCACCGACCCGGTAATACCGCTTCGTGGTCAACGGCCCTTTTTGCCCCTGAATGCGAGGTGTCATCTGCTCAGTCATGCTGCCATTGCCATGTCGGCGGGTCCTCCGGCATGGAGGAACACCCGGCCGAAAATTTTTAGGTCCTCAAACCAAGGCTCTGGGGCATCCCCTTACCTCTCGGCAAAGGAGATGGGGCGGTTTTAAAAATGGGGCCGGACACCCCTCCGGAACCCGGTCGACCGGCGCCCCATCGTTTACCTCTTCTCCCAGAAGCGCGCCGCCTGCGCCTGCTGCCGGAGCGCCGCCTTTTTTTCATCCGACATTCCCCTTCTCTCCGGGTGGTCGGCAAGCCACCGCCTGAGCTGCGGCTCTTCCGCCTCGTCGGGATCGAGGCCGGCGATCCCTTTCTTGACGATGCAGTTCCTCCGCAGCATCTCCAGGATGAAATACCCCTTGGCCCCGACCCGGCCGATCTTCCGCTGGCCCCTGATCCAGGGCAGGTTGGCGTAAGTCCGGGAACGGCAGATCTCCTCGTCGGCATACCAGATCCCCTTGAGGCTTCCGGGGTCCAGAGGGCAGAGCGGCGCGAGACACTCTTCGAAGAGGCCACAAGTGTACGCCGTCATCAGTTCTTCCCTCCCGCCGGGATCGTCGCCGCGGGCGACTTGGGTAGGCGGTCCGGATCGGTCGCAGTCCGCTCAAAGCGCCGGTGGCTCTCCCAATCGAAAAAGACGACCTTGGATTCCCCCTCGAAAAGACGGTCGATGATCCTCTCCCCGAGGAGTTGCTCAAGGGTCCTCAGGTCGGTGATGTTCGTCGTGAGGATCACAGGCCGCATCGCCTCGTAGCGCAGGTCGAGAATCTCGTAAAGGATCATCCGCTCCGTGTCCGTGCCGAACTGGATCCCCACCTCGTCGATCACCAGCAGGTCGAGACCGCCCAGCCGACGGATGATCTCGCTCTGGGTGATCTCCGCATCGCGGTGGAAGGTCTCCTTAATCTCCCGAAGGAGCCGCGGGGCCTTGGTGAACAGGGCGGTGCGGCCGGCGCGGACAAGCTGGTTGATGACGGCTGCGCACAGATGGCTCTTCCCGGCGCCGACGTGGCCCATGAAGAGGAGCCAGGTGCCGATCCGGTAATGGCGGTCGAAGTCGTCGGCGAAATCCTTTGCCACGGACAGGACGTAAAGCTGCTTTTCCCGATCCTTGCCGAAGGGGAGGAAATTGGCGAAGGTCTTGTCGAGAAACCGCTCCCGGAGCATGCTGTCGGCGATCAGGGCGTTCAACCGGTTCCGGGACGCCCCATCGGACCGCTCCTCCAATTCCTGGATCACCCTTTTGCGCTCGCAGACCCCGCAGGGAAGCTCCGCCCAGTGGGGTTCTTTGCCGGTGATCTTCTGGTAGGACGGGTTGTCCATGAAGACAACGGTCATGGGCGCGCCGCAGACCGGGCAAACCGCTTCGGGTCTCTCCTCCCCGATCCGGTCCTCTTCGAATTCATCGTTTGGGATGCG
>JAJFUM010000199.1 GCA_021372415.1 Deltaproteobacteria bacterium | reverse complement strand
AGACGTCCCAGCAGGTGGGGTTGTCCTACCGGGCCGTGTATTGGGGGCGGCGTGAGCGCCATCCGTTTTTCGATCCTGAGCCATGCCGGAGATGCCGAAGCATGGCTGGCTGAAGAGATCGAACTGGAGTTTCGGTATAACAACCGTCACTCCCATATCTTTGACCGGGTCGCCAGCTGCCTCTGTGACTTACTGCCAAAATGGGACTGATTGCTAAAAATTCGCAATGGCCAAGAGGGGGAATGCTCCGCATCCCTTTCTTTTTCTTTATATCTCCCCTCGGTAAGGCCTTTATCCATCCAATACGGTCGGCCGCGGGATATTCCGCAAAGCGTTTTGATGAACCGAATTGAATGCGGAGGTTGACATGAACGGCGCTCACGCTCTGGTCGAAATGCTCAAGGCATACCAGGTGGAACTGGTGTTCGGGGTTCCCGGAGATACCAGTCTTCCCCTTTATGAAGCCCTCCACAACGCGGCTCCGGCCATTCGTCATATCCTGGCCCGGGACGAACGGTCGGCCACGTTCATGGCCGACGCCTATGCCAGGCTCGCGCACAAGCCAGGGATTTGCGAGTGTCCCAGCGGCGCCGGACCGCTGTATTCGGTTCCCGGCATTGCCGAGGCCAACGCCTCCTCCATCCCGGTGATCCTGATTACCTCCGATATCCCCCTGGCCGGCGAAGGGAAGCAGACCATTACGGAACTGGATTGTCAGAAACTGTTCGATTCCATCACCAAGTGGTCCAGTGTCTTGAAAAGCGTCAGCAAGGTCCCCGAAGTCGTCCGGCGCGCTTTCCGGATCGCAACCACCGGTCGTCCCGGCGCGATCCATCTGGCCTTCCCCAAAGAAGTCACGACCGGAGAACTGGCCGACGACAAAGTCGATCTGTACGCCGAATTGGAATGCGCAACCTATCCCGCCTATCGCACCCGCGGCGCCCGCGGGGAACTGGAAAAGATTGCGGATTATCTGATCCAGGCCGAACGGCCGATCATCATCGCCGGCGGCGGGGCCAACCATGCTCAGGCGGGCCATGTCATTGCCAACCTTGCGGAGTGGCTTTCGATTCCCGTGGTGACGACCATCTCCGGCCAGGGCTTGTTCGCCGATGATCATCCGCTGGCCCTGGGCGTGATCGGCGACAACGGCTTCCACCCCCACGCCCACCAGGCGGTCGAGGAAAGCGACGTCCTGCTCTACGTGGGCTGCAAGATGGGTTCCGTTTCCACCATCAACTGGTCGATGCCCTCCCGCAAGCCGGATCGGAAGATCATCCAGATCGATCTCAACCCCGAAATGCTGGGCAATAACTTCCAGAACACCCTGAGCGTCGCCGGTGATGCCAGGCTGATCATGGAGGACCTGTTCGTTCTCATTCAGGCCAAGGCGCTCCGGCGGCCGGAATCGGCCAGGACAAAGAAGTTGAATCTGGAAAGGGCCCGGTTCTGGGAAGCGGCCGAGGGCGAATTCGTTTCGGACGCCACCCCGCTGAAACCCCAGAGGATCATTGCCGCTCTGAACAAGAGGATGCCGAAGGTTTCCGTGGTGATCGCCGATGCCGGCACGCCGACGCCCTACACCACCCGCTACCTGAAGCTCAGGGGCAACAATTCCCGTTTTCTCATCCCCCGGGCCTACGGTGGCTTGGGTTATGCCATCCCCGCCTTGGTGGGGGCCCATTTTGCACGCCCTGACGCGCGCCTGATCGGGCTTTTCGGAGACGGCAGCCTTGGCATGTCGGCCGGCGAGCTCGAAACGCTCGCCCGGCTGAACATCCCGGCCGTGCTGCTCCATTTCAACAACAGCATGTTCGGCTGGATCAAGTGTCTCCAGAAACTTCACAGCGCCGAGAAGTACCTCTCCGTGGATTTCACTCCCGGCAATCCGGCCATGGTGGCCCGGGGATTCGGATTGAAGGCGCTCGAAATCAGCACAGCCGCCGAATTGGAAGTCGGGCTGGATGAGGCCTTTGCCCAGAACGGCCCAATCTTTCTGGACGTGGTATGCGAGACGGAGGTGGATCAGCTTCCGCCGGTTTACACGTGGCACCGGGCGGCCGAAAAATTGACCAAAGGGCAGAAGGGTTAGGAGGGCTGTCGGTTTGAACGGTTGATGTCACCGGACGGAAGTGGATGAACCTTCGATGCAACCGTTCACAATGGTTTGAACAGGCTTGATGGATAACCAGAGTAAAGAGGAGGAAGAGATGAAGGCAAATATGCGAAAGGGTCCCCTTGCTTTATTAGTCATGATGATACTGGCACTGTTCCTGATGGTTGGGCCGGCGACGGCTTCTGCCGCAGAGGCATTGAAACCGACGACCCTGAGCTGGGTCGCCGGCGGGGTCGGCGGCGGCTGGTATGTCCAGGCCGGCGGCATCGCCCGCCTGATCACGGAAAAGGAGCCCAAGATCGTGGTCAAGGTCGTGCCGGGC
>JAJFUM010000198.1 GCA_021372415.1 Deltaproteobacteria bacterium | reverse complement strand
CTATGCCTGGATGATCGACCGGGACGGGATCGAACTTTACTGCCCCGTGCCGGGGCATATGGGGAAATCGGTCTTCGAGAATGGCAAAAATTTTCCGACGATCCTGGCCATGGCCAAAGAGATGCTCAAGGGGAGCCAGGGGACCACCACCTATCTCTTCAACCAGATCCGGGGACAGGTGACCGAGGTCGTCAGGAAACATGCCGTCTACCTCCCCGTAAAGATCGCCGACAGCTTCTGGTCGATCGTCGTGGCCACGTCGGAAGACGAGGTCATCGCTTCCCTCAGGGGCTTCAGGAACCGCCTCCTCTATCTGCTGGCCATCCTCCTGGTCGGAAGCCTCGTCTTCTCCTTTCTCGCCATGAGGTCCTGGGGGATTGTCCGGTCCGAGGTGAAACGCAGGGCCGCCGAGAAGGAGCTCCGGGAGAGCGAAGAGCGGTTTCGCTCCCTCTTCCTGTCGATGAACGAGGGGATGGCCCTCCACGAGATCCGTTTCGACGGGGAAGGTCGTCCGGTCGATTACACGCTTCTTGATGTGAATCCGGCCTTTGAGAGCATCATCGGTATTCCGAGGGAAAGGGCCGTCGGACAGCGGGCATCGGAGCTCTATGGGACAACAGAGGCGCCCTACCTCGACGTTTACGCCCGGGTCGCCCTGACGGGGGAACCAACGACTTTTGAAACGACCTTTGCTCCTCTGGGGAAGCGCCTTCTGATCTCAGTCTTCTCCCCGTCCAGGGGACACTTCGCCACGATCTTCGAGGACATCACCGAGCGCAAACGGGCCGAGGAGACGATCCGTCACAGCGAAGAAAGGTTCCGCAGTCTCTATGACGGGGCCCCTGTCGGCTATCACGAGTTGGACGCCGAGGGGCGCATCGTGAGGATCAACAGAAGGGAATTGGAGATGCTGGGCTATGCGGCCGAGGAGATGCTGGGGCAGCCCGTGTGGCGCTTCATAGCCGAAGGGGATACCGAAAAAAGGGTTAAGGCGAAGCTGGCCGGCGAGTTGCCACCCAACAGGGGCGTGGATTGCACCTGCCGGCGAAAGGACGGGACCACAGTGGCGACCTTGATCGACGACGTGATCGTCCGGGATCGGGAGGGCCGCATCACGGGCATCCGATCGATCGTCCAGGACATCACCGAGCGCAAACGCACGGAGGAAGCGTTGCGTGAGAGTGAGGCCTTCATTCACGCGGTCCTGGAGAGTCTTCCCATCGGGGTCGCCGTCAACTCCGTGGATCCCATCGTGCACTTCGAATATATGAACGACAATTTTCCCCGGATCTATCGGACGACCAGGGAGAAACTTACCGCTCCGGATGCCTTCTGGGACGCCGTTTATGAAGACCCCGAATTCAGGGAGAAGATCAAAAGGAAAGTTCGGGACGATTGCGCCACCGGCGATCCGGCGCGCATGGTCTGGACGGATATCCCGATTACCCGCAAGGGCGGGGGAACCCGGTTCATCACGGCCGCCAACATCCCGCTTCCCGACCGGCCATTGATGATCTCGATGGTTTGGGACGTGACCGATCGTAAAAGGGCCGAGGAGGAGAAGGAAAAGCTCCAAATGCAGCTCCTGCAGGCACAGAAGATGGAATCGGTCGGCCGGCTGGCCGGGGGGGTGGCCCACGATTTCAACAACATACTCGGGATCATCATCGGCCAGGCGGAATTGGCCTCCTTGCGGGTCGATGCCGGAGGGCCGGTTCACCGTGGCCTTCAGGAGATCCTCAAGGCAAGCCAGCGCTCGGCAGACATCGTCAGACAGCTGCTGGCCTTTGCCAGGAAACAGACGATCAGCCCGAAGGTCCTGGACCTGAATGAAACCGTCCAGGGGATGATCCGAATGCTCCGCAGGCTCATCGGGGAGGACATCAAACTCTGCTGGGTCCCCGGCAGCGATCTCTGGCCCGTCCGGATGGACGCCACACAGATCAACCAGATCCTGGCGAACCTCGTGGTGAACAGCCGCGATGCCATCGACGGGGTGGGGACCATCACCCTGGAGACTGACAATGCAGTGTTCGACGAGGTCTACTGCCAGAAGTTCGACGGGGTGGCCCCTGGGGAATATGTGCTCCTGGCCGTAACCGACACGGGTTCCGGGATGGACCCCGGGATCATGGAAAACCTGTTCGATCCTTTTTTCACCACGAAAGAACTGGGCAAGGGAACCGGTCTGGGGCTTGCGACCGTTTACGGAATCGTGAAACAGAACAACGGCTTCATCGACGTGTTCAGTGAACCGGGGCAGGGGACCACCTTCAAGATTTACATCCCCCGACACGCATCCGAAGAGACGGGCGGGCAGGAAGAGGAGGCGCCGGCAGGGCCTTTGACGGGAACCGAGACCATCCTCGTGGTGGAGGATGAGGAGGATCTTCTGGAGATCTTCAGGGTGAGACTGGAAGGGATGGGCTATCAGGTGATGGCGGCGCGGTCTCCAGGGGAAGCCCTGTCACTGGTCGAGAATCATCCCGGAGAAATCCACCTGCTGCTCACGGACGTGGTGATGCCGGAGATGAACGGCCGCGAGTTGATGGAGAATCTGCGTTTTCTTCGTCCCGCCCTGAGGTGTGTCTTTATGTCCGGCTACACGGCCAATGTGATTGCCCATCGCGGCGTCCTGGACGAGGGGATCTCTTTTCTCCAGAAACCCTTCTCGTCGACCGAACTTGCTAAAAAAGTACGGGAGGTTCTGGACCGATCGTGAGGGACCTGCGGGCTTCAATTGGGATCGTCGTTCCGGCATGGGAAGGGGTCGACGATTCACCAAGGGCATTGACAGAGACCGGGGGGAGTGACTAGAGTAATCCTGTAAGAGCGATGTTCCATCAAACCCGCAACCGAAAGGAGATCTCGATGATCAGCAAAAAGATGTATGACGCCATCAACGATCAGGTCAAACACGAACTGGAATCTGCTTACATCTATCTGTCCATGGTGGGTTACTTCCACTCCCAGAACCTCGACGGGATGGCTCACTGGATGCGCGTTCAGGTCCATGAGGAGACGATCCACGCGATGAAGTTCTTCGATCACCTGACCAACCGGGGGGCTTCTGTGGTCCTGCAGAATCTCAAGCAGCTCAAGACGAACTGGAAGAACCCGCTGGAGCCCTGGAAGGACGCCTATGCCCACGAACAGTTCATCACGGGGAAGATCCATGACCTGCTCAAGATCGCCCGCAAGGAGAACGACTACACGGCCGAGCCCCTGCTCAACTGGTTCGTGAACGAGCAGATCGAGGAGGAGAACAACACAGACAAGATCTGCCGCCAACTGGAGATGATCGGCGACAGCAAGGAAGGGCTCTTCATGCTGGACCGCGAGCTGGGCGCCCGTGTCTTCCCGGCCGGATCGTCCTTCGACCCGCTGGCCTACAATGTGGTCGCCTAACCCCGATGTGACCGGGGCGGATCGGTCCGAGGCCATGCCGACTGCCTCCAGCCCCGGGGGACAAAAGACGCTGCGATGCAGGATCGGAAAGGAGGCACAGATTTGGAAGACGAGATAACCTCTGAGGCGCTCAAGGCTTTTTTCCGGAAGGATCTCTTTGCCAATTTCGTCGGCATCGAGCTCGTCGAGGCGGGCGGGGGTCGGTCCACGGCCCGCCTGACATTGCACGACCATCACCGGAACGGCCTGGGCATGGTCCAGGGCGGGGTGCTCTTCACCCTGGCCGACCTCGCCTTTGCCGCGGCGGTCAATTCCCGAGGCCGGACGGCCGTGGCGATCCACTGTTCAATCGCATACCTGAAGGCGGCCCAGGGGGAGTTCCTCAGGGCCGAGGCCCGGGAGGTGTTCTGCGGCCCCAAGATCGCCTCCTATACGATCCAGATCACCGACGGGACAGGGGATGTGGTCTCGCAGTTCGAGGGGATGGCCTACCGAAAGAAGGAACGCTGGTCGCTCTGATCGGGATACTTTGTTCCGTTCAGGCCTTCTTCAGCCGCGAAGGGGGATTCCGATGAATCCCCCTATCTTTTCTGGGCGAGCGAACAGAGGGCCTCAAGGGCCCTGTCGATCTGGTCCGGGGTGTTGAAAGGTCCGAAACCGAACCGGACGGTTCCCCGGGGGAAGGTTCCAATCGTCCTATGGGCGGCGGGCGCGCAGTGGAGTCCGGGCCGCGAGAGGATATCGAACCGTTCGTCCAGCTCCAGGGCCGCCTCCGACGGTTCCAGGCCGGCGATGTTGAACGAGACGATGGCTGTCTTGAGCGACGGGTCCTCCGGCCCGTAGAGGGTGATCCCCGGGATCTCCCGGAGGCCTTCGATGAAACGTGCCGTCAGGGCCGTTTCATGGGCCCGGACGGTCTCGACGCCCCGCGCCAGGAGCCAGGAGACGCCGGCCCCGAGACCGGCGAGGCCCACGCTGTTGGGCGTTCCCGCTTCGAACTTGTCAGGGAGAAAGGTGGGTTGGGCTTCGAATTCGGAGCGGCTTCCCGTCCCGCCCGCCATCAGGGGGCGGAGCTGCTCCTCCAGTCCTGACGCGATGTAGAGCCCGCCCGTCCCCGGAGGGCCGAAGAGGGACTTGTGGCCGGTGAAGGCCAGAAGGTCGATGCCCTGCTCCTTAACGTGGATCGGCAGGGCGCCCGCCGTCTGGGCTGCGTCGATGCAGACGGCGATTCCATGGTCGTGGGCGATTCGGGCCGCTTCGGCGATGGGGAGGATTGTCCCGGTCACGTTCGAGGCGTGGGTCAGGACCATCATCCTGGTGCGGCTCTGGATCGCCGGCTGGATCGTCCCGGGATCGAGTTCTCCCCGGCCGGAACAGGGGAGGACAGACAGGGCCACCCCGTCGGCCTCCAACTGCCGGAGCGGGCGCATGACCGAGTTGTGCTCCATCGATGAGGTGATGACATGATCGCCCGGCCTGAGAAAACCCCGAAGGGCGATGTTGAGGGCCTCGGTGGCGTTTTTCGTGAAGACGATCCGCAGGGGATCGTCCGCACCGATCAGCGCGGCCATAGCCTCCCGGGCCTCGAGGACGGTCCGGCCCGCCGCGATGGAGAGGCGGTGGCCCGAGCGGCCGGGAGATCCGCCGCTCTCGCGGAGAAACCTTTCCATTGCCGCGCTGGTTGCCTCCGGTTTCGGCCAGGAGGTCGCGGCGTTGTCGAAATAGAGGGGGTCCATGGAAGATATCTATCGAACCTGCTGGCGGATGTCAAATCCTGTTCGGTCCTGCGCGATCAATTTTCGACCGGCCCCTGATGTTCCCTGGGGGCGAACGCCGCGGCCAGGCCGAGCGACGCCGATATGGACGGCAGGATTGCCATGAGGATGCGCAGGTCGACGTAGACCGGAAAGATCATGACGAACAGAGAGGAGGATCAGCGGGTCCCTGATCGGAGGGGCATCCCTTTGGCCGAAGGCGTTTCGGAAGGGGCCGCCAGGAGCGCTCCCCAGTCGCCCTGAAGGGTTTCATGGCAGAGGGCTTCCTTCAGGAGGCCGACGAACTCCAGACGCGGGATGGGACGGGCGCCGAGGCTCGCCAAGTGGGCGGTCTCGATCTGGCAGTCGATCATCTCGAAACCCCGGTCCTTCAGGCGGCCGATCAGCGCGATGAGGGCCGCCTTGGAGGCGTTCGGTACATGCGAGAACATGGACTCGCCGAAGAAGATGCGGCCCAGGGAGATGCCGTAGAGGCCTCCTACGAGCGTTTCGTTCTGCCAGGCTTCGACTGAGTGGGCATAGCCCATCCCGTTGAGGACGCAGTAAGCCTCCCGCATCTCGGGGGTGATCCAGGTCCCCTCCTGTCCGGGTCGGGGTTTCTGGCAGGCGGTGACGACTGCCCGAAAGGCCCGGTCAAAGGTGATCCGGAGGGTTTCCTTCTTCAGGAACTGCCGCATGCTCCTGGTGACGCGCAGCTCCCCGGGGAAGAGGACGAAACGCGGGTCCGGAGACCACCATAGGATAGGTTCGCCCTCGGAATACCAGGGAAAGATCCCTTCCCGATAGGCAGCCAGGAGCCTCCGGGGAGACAGGTCGCCGCCCACGGCCAGAAGGCCGTTCTTCGTGGCACCCTCAACGGGCGGGAAGACGGCAGCCTCAGGGAGTCGATAGACCGGCATGGGTGACCCGGATAACCACGTCGTCGTTTTCGATGTCGGCGACTGCCTCGCCGCCTCCCTTGAGATTCCCGAAGAGGACCTCGTCGACAAAGAACCGTTTGATCCGGTCTTGGATCAAACGGGCGATCTCCCGGGCCCCGAATTCGGGAGAGTAACCCTTTCGGGCGAGCCAGGCCGAGCAGGGATCGGTGACCTTCAGGTGGACCTTCTTTTCGGCGAGTTGGGCGGCAAATTCCCCGACCGCCTTCTGAACGATCTTCAAGAGAACCGCGTCGTCGAGGCCTCGGAAGTTGACGATCCCGTCGAGCCGGTTCCGGAACTCGGGTGAGAAGGTCTTCTCCAGGGCCTTGAAGACGGCGTCCCGGTTGATGGGTTTCCCCTCGAAGCCGACGGTTTGCCGGCCGATCTCCCTGGCCCCGGCATTCGAGGTCATCAGGAGGATGACGTTCCGGAAGTCCGCCTTCTTGCCGTTGTTATCCGTGAGGGTCGCGTAGTCCATCACCTGCAGGAGCGTGTTGAAGATGTCGGCGTGGGCCTTCTCGATCTCGTCCAGGAGAAGGACCGCGTGGGGGGTCTTCCGGACCGCCTCGGTCAGGAGCCCGCCCTCCTCGTAGCCCACATAGCCCGGGGGCGCCCCGACAAACTTGGCCACGGTGTGCTTTTCCTGGTACTCGCTCATGTCGTAGCGCAGAAGCGGCACGTTCAGGAGCGCGGCCAGCTGGCGGGCCAGTTCCGTCTTTCCCACTCCGGTCGGGCCCACGAAGAGCAGCGAGGCGATTGGCTTGTCCGGCTCGCGGAAACCTGCCCGGGAGCGCTTGACCGCCTCCACGACCTTTTGGACGGCCTCGTTCTGGCCGAAAATCCGTGCCTTCAGATCTGTCTCGAGGTCCTTGAGCTTCTCGATTTCCGAGGTGGAGATATTCTTCTCGGGGATCCGGGCGATCCGGGCGACGATGGTTTCGATCTCCTGGGGGCCGATGGGGGTCCGCTCCGCGGTTTCGTCGCAGCGGCCCATCGAGGCCAGGGCCCCGGCCTCGTCGATCACGTCGATTGCCTTGTCCGGCAGACGGCGGTCGCTGATGTAACGGTGGGACAGTTCGGCTGCCTCCCGGATTCCTTCGTCGCTGAAGGAGACCTGGTGGAAGTCCTCGTACCGGCCGCGGAGGCCCTGGAGGATCTTCACCGTGTCATCGACGGAGGGTTCCGGGACCTCGATCTTTTGGAAACGACGGGAGAGGGCCCCGTCTTTCTCGAAATACTTGCGGTATTCGTCGTAGGTCGTCGAACCGATGCAGCGGAGCTTGCCGGAGACAAGGGCCGGTTTAAGGATGTTCCCGGCGTCCAGGGACCCCCCCGAAACAGCGCCGGCGCCGACGACGTTGTGGATCTCGTCGATGAAGAGGATCGCCTTGTCCTGCTTCTGGATCTCGGCGATCACCTTCTTGAGCCTCTCCTCGAAATCGCCCCGGAAACGGGTCCCGGCGATCACCGCCCCCATATCCAGAGAGAAGATCTTCGCCCCTTGAAGTTTCCTGGGGATCTCCCCCTTGGCGATGAGCTGGGCCAGCCCTTCGGTAATGGCGGTCTTCCCGACGCCGGGTTCCCCCACGTGGACCGGGTTGTTCTTGAACCGACGGCAGAGGACCTGGATCGTCCGAGAGAGGATCTCATCCCGGCCGATCAGGGGGTCCATCTCGCCGGTTTTCGCCTTGGCCGTCAGTTCCGTGGTGTAGGCCCTGAGAAATTTGGACGGGTCGTCCTTCGTTTCCCGGGAGGGCTCCTCCTCCCGGGTCACGGGACCCGGCTTCTGCCCGCCGCTTTCACTGGAGAGGACCGAGACGCCGTGGGAGATGTAGTTGAGCAGGGCCAGGCGTGTGATCCCCTCCCGCTGGAGGTAGAAGGAGGCATGGGACTCTTTCTCCTCAAGGATCGAGACGAGCACGTCCCCCAGTTCCAGGACGTCCTTCTGGGCGGAGGTGATGTGCCAGGCGGCCCTTTCAAGGATGTTCTGGAAGCCCAGGGATTGGGTCACCCGGATCGCCGTGCTGACCGTATCCGCCTCGCCCAGGTGCCGCTCCAGGGTCTTCTTGAGCTGGTCCGGATCTCCGCCGCAGTTCACGATGATATCTCGGCCTTCGTCGAAGAACAGGCTGGCGTAGAGCAGATGTTCCGGTGTGATGAACTCGTGCCGCCGGACGTTTGCCTCGGCATAAGCCGCCATGATGATGCGGTTGAGTGTTTCGCTGATCTTCATAATACCTCTTCTGCCCGGGGTCTCAGACTTCATCGAGGGAGCATTTCAGGGGGAACTCCCTTCGCTTGGCCAACTGGTGGACGATGGAAACCTTCGTTGACGCGATGTCATAGGTATAGACGCCGCAGACCCCTTTCCCCTTCTTGTGGACGTCCATCATGATCTTTGTCGCCTCGGTGGCTGGCTTGTGAAAAACGGAAACGAGGACCTCGACCACGAAGTCCATCGTCGTGTAGTCGTCATTATGCAGGATAACCCGGTACATTTTCGGTTCTCGAAGCTCTTCATCGCCCTTCACATCCCCTTCCGGCAACGCGCCCCGTTCATCATGCGCCATGGGTCATCCCCCGCGATCTGGTCACCTTTCCGTGCTCCTTTCTACAGCGGTTCTAATATAAGCAATGGGAGGAGGGCTGTCAATGAGAAGGGGTCCCCCTACGGGAGGAGAAGGAAAAGATCTGCCTTGACGGGGGGATAGGGGATCCGGTCAGCGGTTCTTCCTGGAAGGCCTGTGGAAAATATAAAAATATTTATAGCTGTCGATGCGTTAGGATGTACGTCCCCAAAAATGGGCAGTAAGACCGAAGGGCGGTTATTCCAGGCCGCGAGGCTCAGGTCTTTTGCCGCCCGACGGCGGTCCTGTCCCCTCAGTGACGGGAGACCTTCTTCATGCCGATCTTCTCCGCGACGGCCAGGACCGTGTTCGCGTAGACGGTGCTGTGGTTGTAGTCGAAGATCACCCGGTGCTGCCCCCGGCGGTCCAGGTTCCGGTGCCAGCCATGTTCCCGGAGGTAGTTGGCGATGCTGTGGAGGGCGTCCGGCTTGGCGAAGGGGTCGATGCGGCCGTCCCCGTCGGCGTCCACGCCGAAGCTAAAGACATTCGTGGGCATGAACTGGCACATGCCGATCGCCCCGTAGATCGATCCCCGGATGTCGAGCGGATCGACGCCGTCCCGTTCGGCATAGCGGATCAAGGCCTTGAGTTCCTCGTAGGCCCAATCGGCTTTCTCCCGGCAGCGGCGCCGGGCGTACGCCTCGGTATCGGGGGTAATCAGGGTCCGGGCCAGATAGGGACGGATGGTTTCCAGATCGGTGCAGCGGGCCATGCTGGCCAGGCGGTTGAAGACCCGGCTGTGGCCGGTGTTCCGGCCCAGATGGGTTTCGATCAGGAGGATCGAGACGATGATCTCTCTGGGGACGTCGTAGAGAGCGGCGATCTCGTTGAGGACCTCGGTGTTCTCGCGGAGATAGGAACGCGCACGGGAGATGATCCCGCTCTGGAGATAGCCCCGGCGGATGACGGTCCGAAGCCTCGCGGCGGCCGACTCGGTATCGGCCGAGCGGTTGCGGATCAGGACCTTGAGTTTCCCGGCCATCGCGTCCGGCTCGAAGGTCACTTCGGGCCTGGCAAAGAGGGCCTCGACCGTGGGCCGGTCGAAGCCGTCGTCCGCCAGCCGTTCCACAAGCCCCGCCCAGTCGGCGCCCGCCGATGGGGACGCGGTTGCCATCCACAGAAGAAAGGCGGTGGCCCATTTCAGGATTCGCATCCTTCCGGCCGGCCGGCCGGTTGTTCCAGACGTCAGGGGCTTCGCTGAGGAAGGCATCGCAACTCTCCCAGGTCGTGGAGATTCCGGTCTAAACCTTCTTGCACCGCGCGACGATCGACTGAAAACCCGCTACCACAAATCTCCGGAAAAATCCAGCCCCCGGTTCACCGCCGCTGGCCTTTATCGTGGCGGTTTCGGCAGGTACCTCGGCAACTCGCCCCGGATCTCGATCGGCGGGCCGTTGGTGAGGAGTCTGACGCTCCCGTCGTCCGCGGCCAGCTCCTCCGGACCGATCGTCCACTCGTAGAGCTTCCTCGCGTCATCGAGGAGCGGTTGGTCGGGCACCCCGTAGACCCTCTTCTGCATCGCCTCGTCGAAGACGCCGATGCAGCCGTGGGAGGCCGGCCGTCCCGGCAGGTCCCGGGCGTGGATCCAGTAGGAGACGTGCTCCTTGTCGATCAGAAAACGGATGGCGTAATCCATCGGATACTGGGCGTCCTTCGTGGCCGTCTTGTAGAGCGACGAGGTGTGCCTCCGGTGGTAGGCTTCCGCCTTGAAGAGGCCCGTCGGGGCCAGATGCCCTTCGATCCCGGTCGCCGCCGGCATGGAGAAGACGAGTCGTCCGTATTCGTAGGCCCCGAGCCACTGTTCGGCGACGCTCAGGTAGATGTACTTCGGGTACTTGCGTGCCGGTTCGTAAAGGGTGGGCATAGGGGTGTAGTTTCGGATCTCATCCATCTTGAGCGGGACTTTGATCGTCATGCCCGGGTAGACGTGGCGGCGGTCGATGCGGTTGAAGCGGGCAACCAGGACCCAGTCGTTCCCGAAGAGCCGCTCCAGGGAGTCCTGCGGCCTGACGAAGTGGGGCCTCCAGGCGATGCGGGCCTGGCTGGGGTATTCGAAACGGCTCAGGTCCTCCTGTGCGCGATCCTCCGGTGAAGCCGCCGGTTCGGAAGTCGATTTCGGATCGAACACCGCGATGGTCGAGAGGACGACGAACCCCACTATGAGCTGGATGATCCTGTGCAGCATAAACTCCGACGAGAGGCGGCCCGGAGCCGCCGGAAATCCCTCCACTTGCGCATTCCTAGCATGTTCGGAGAAGCGCATCAAGGGGAATCCATTACCCGATCCGTTGACAAGGGGCCGGGTCCCGATGTAAGGTAGAATCTATTTCAATCCAGGAGGCAGATCATGCCGATGTTCGATTACCAGTGCAGCAAGTGCGGGAATATCAGCGAATACATCGTCAAAAGCCCCCAGGAAAAGGGCCTCAAGTGCAAGGCCTGCGGGGCCAAGGGACTCAAGAGGCTCCTGGGCGCGGCGACGGTGGTGGCCAACCCCAACTACCGGGAGCCGCCGAGCTTCAAATACCCCAAGCATCCCTTCAGCAGTTGATCTCCGCGCGTTCCATTAGCGCGGGTTTTGGCCGTGGAGCTTCGTGACGATGATCACCGCCGTACTTTCCGGGAACGCCTCGCCGGATCTTGAACAGGTCTTGGGCGAGCTCCTCCGAAACCCCCTGGTCAGGAATGCGGTCTTTCTCCAGAGCTCCGGAACGCCCGTTTCCCGACTCCGGTGCGAAACGCGGGTCTGCGACGGCCCTCTCTGCGGGGAGACATGGAACGCCCTCCTGGCAGGGAGTGCCGCCAGTTATATCCTCTTCGTCCCCGATGCCGGAGGGGTCCGTCCGGACCTCCGCGCCCCGGAGCGCCTCTTGGAGGCGGCCGAGGCGGCCGGGGCGTCGATGGTCTATGCCGACTATGCCGAAAGGACCGGCGGGGACCTTCGGGAACGGCCCCTGATCGACTGCCAGCTCGGGAGCCTCCGGGACGGCTTCGATTTCGGCCCCCTGATCCTGATTTCGACGGCCGCCGCCCGGCAGGCCCTGCGCCGATACGGGAAGGTCCCGCCCTTCCGGTGGGCCGGGTGGTACGACCTGCGTCTCAAGCTCTCCACGGACCGTCTGCCCCTCCGCTTGCCGGAGCGCCTGGCCATCGTCGATGCAGACCGGGGGGAGGCCGCGGGCCATTTCGCCTACGTTGATCCCGCCAACCGCGCACCCCAGGAGGAGATGGAGCAGGCGGTCACGGCGCATCTCAAACGGATCGGGGCTTTCCTCGAACCGGGCTTCCTGGACGTCCCCCGCGCCGCCGGCCCCTTCCCCGTGGAAGCGAGCGTCATCATCCCCGTCAAGAACCGGGTCTGGACGGTGGCCGACGCCGTGAAGAGCGCCCTGGCCCAGAAGCCCGATTTTGCCTTCAACGTGATCGTCGTGGACAACCACTCCACCGACGGGACCACGGCGCTCGTCGCCGATCTGGCTGAACGCAGCCCCTCCCTGGTCCATATCGTTCCCAAGCGCAAGGACCTTTCCATCGGCGGCTGCTGGAACGAGGCGATCTTTTCGGCGGCCTGCGGCCGCTACGCCGTACAGCTCGATTCGGACGACCTCTACCGCGAGGGTGCGCTCCAGAGGCTGGCCGATCTGATGAGGGGGCAAAACTGCGCGATGGCCGTCGGGAGCTATACCCTGGTCAACGAACGGTTGGAGGAGATCCCGCCGGGGCTGGTGGACCACCGGGAATGGACCGAGGCCAATGGACGCAACAACGCCCTCAGGATCAACGGTCTTGGGGCCCCGCGCGCCTTCGACACGGCGCTCCTGCGCCACGTCGGTTTCCCGAACGTGGGTTATGGCGAGGATTACGCGGTGTCGCTCCGCCTCTCGCGGGAGTACCGGATCGGGCGGATCTTTGAGAGTCTTTACCTCTGCCGCCGCTGGGAGGGGAACACCGACGCCTCCCCGTCCGTCGAACAGATGAACCGTTATGACCTTTACAAGGACCGTCTCCGGACGCTGGAGATCCGGGCGCGCCGGAAGATGAATGGGGTGAGGGGATGGAGATCCTGACCCGGCCCTGGCGGCGCGCGGATTTCCCGGCGGTGAGGAAGATCCTCTGGGAGACCTGGTCCGCCGCCTACAGCGCCTTCATCCCCCTGGAGGACTTGAAGGCCTACCTCGAGTCGACCTACCGGATCGACGCCCTTTCCGAGATTTACGACAACCCCCATGTGCGGGGCTCCATCGCCGAGGCCGACGGCGAGGCGGTGGGCTATGCCCGGACGCAGTTCCACCGGGACGAGAAACGCCTCTACCTTGCCTCCCTCTACATCCTGCCCGGCTTTCAAGGAACGGGGATCGGGGGGCGCCTCCTGCGGGCCGCCGAGGACGAGGCCTTGGCCAACCGTCTCAAGGAGCTCTGGGTCGGGGTGATGGCTCAGAACGTGCACGCCGGTCGCTGGTACGAAAAACGGGGGTTCCATTTCGTCCTGGAGGAGCCCTTTCGGATGGCGCGAACCACGGTGCCCCACCGGATCGGCTATAAGGTGGTCGTCCAGTCGGTGCAGGGCGATTCCCTGGAAAGGAGGCTTTTTGCGGCCTTCAGCGGGGAGGATGAGCCCTTGCCCCTGGCCGACATGGCGGCCTCGCTCCTGGAGAGCCAGAGGGGGCAGTGGCCGGCGCTTGCCGAAGGCTACGCCGTCCTGAACGGCGCCCGGACACGGGAGATCCAGGTGGGGGTGGCCTCGGTCCGCGTGCAGTACAACCCGGGGCGTGCAAAGAGTTCCACCGCACCGGTCGATCCAGAGTCGATCCGGAACCGGCGCTGCTTCCTGTGTCCGGATCATCTCCCCCCCGAGCAGGAGGGGATCCTATACCGCGACGATTACCTGTTCCTGTGCAACCCGGCTCCGATCTTTCCGGTTCATTACACGATTTCCCACCGCAGACATCTTCCCCAGTCGCTTTCGGACAGCCTGGAGACGTTCCTGCAGTTGGCCGAGGATCTCGGCCCCCGGCTGGTGGTCCTGTACAACGGCCCTCGGTGCGGTGCTTCGGCGCCGGACCACCTCCACTTCCAGGCCGTTCCCGCCCGCCTGCTGCCGGTGGAGGCCGCAGTTTCCGCGTCACGGGGGCGGACGATTCTGTTGCCGCGGGGCGCTGCGGAGATCTTCGGCACCGATGGGCTCTGGTGCGGGGCGATTGTGATCGAGGGGGGACGGAAGGCGGATGTCGCGGCGGCGGTCCGCCTGGTGATGTCGGGCCTGGGCGGTCCGGCGGATTCCCCGGAGGAGCCGATGCTGAACCTGATCGCCTCCTATTGGGGAGGGCGATGGCGCCTGATCCTCTTTCCCCGCCTCAAGCACCGGCCGGATGCCTATTTCCGGGAGGGCGCCGGCCGCCTCCTGGTCAGCCCCGGAGCGGTGGACATGGGCGGGCTGCTCATCACGCCGCGGGAGGAGGATTTCCTGGCCATGGACTCGGCGCGGATCCACGATATCTTCCGGGAGGTTGCCTTCGACGAGAGGGCAGTCGAGACCGTGTTGGCTTCGTTGCCGGGATAAAGAGAGGGCGGATTGGACACCCCGGACACCGGGGGCTGTCCGGTCCTCTCATCCCCCTGCGTCGCCACGATCAGGGCCAGTTCTTGACGTAGTTGATGATGCCGAAGTACTCGAGGACGACCAGTCCCACCGCGGAGGCCATCGTGCCGACGCAGATGGCGATGACGAAATGGAGGTAGCCCTTGTCCGGCTGCCGGTTGTCTGTCGGTGCTCCCATTATCTTTCCTTCCTTTTGAAAATCCGCATCCCGAACGCCGGCAGCGTCGCCGGATTTCGATGAGCGGCCGTCGAGTCCCCGCCATCCGGGGCCTGTTTCACCGCCGGGCGCTGTGCAGACGGCGGGCCATTGGCCAGCCGCCGTTCTTGTCCGGCAGCATCGCCCTGGCCACGATGATCCCCGTTCGGGAGGGTTTGGCTGCCAGGTAGCGGCCGAGCGTCTCCTCCGAGAGGACCACGCGACCCGCCTCGCTCGAGGCGTGCAGGAGGCGGATAGCCTTTCCGGTCCGGACGGCGATTCCTACATGGCCCACGTCGAACCCCGCCTCGTCCGTCGTGATCGCGATCAGGTCGCCATGTCGGATCCGGTCTGCGATGCCTCCCAGGGCGGCCTTGGGGATATGGTGGAGAAGGCGCCGGGAGGCGATCCCCTCGATGGTCCGCATCCGTCTGAAGACGGCCGCATCCGAAATCTTTGGATGGCTCCCGCGACGGTCCGTGAGGCCGTGGAGATCCCTGGGGTAAGGCACGCCCCCGGTCTCTGCGGTGATGTCCCGGACCATGCCTTTGCGCTTCCCGTCATAGAGCCAGTCGGTGAAATAGTGGAGGCGCGAGGGATAGCCGGCGCAACGGCCCCGGCGGTAGCGGATCCGCTCCAGCGCCGCGGCGTAGTCGTCAAAGGCGGTCTTTCCCGCCCGGATCATGCCGGCCAGGACGACAGCGTTTTCCACCAGGGTCACGCAGTCGAAGGCGCGGAGGTTCACGACGAGTTCCTCAGGGCCTGCCCCCTCTAGGGTCTCGGCCTTGTAGGGGGCATCCAGAAAGTGCCGGCCAATGGCGACGATGAGCTCGCCGAGGGGCGTTGCCCCCTCTCGAGCCTTTCCGACGGTCCTGAGCACCCTCTCGCAGATCCTGCGGTCTTCGGGGCGACAGATCAACTTCCCCTCCCTTTTGCGACGGCCGTCGCACGGCCCATGAACTCCCCGGCCGGGCGATCCGCGGACCTTTACCGTCCTTTCGAAGCCCCGCGTCCGTAGCCCTCGCGGGGGAGTTTCCCCGAAGCGCTTCAGGACGATACCCCAACCGATCTCCGGCTGTCCTTCTCATACCACAGAACGCCCAGGAGGGCAAAGGACGGGGAAGAATACAGGGGCAAGGCGATCTTCCGATGGGATGGAGGGACGGAAAGGAACGCAAAAATGAGTGGAAAAAAACCGGGACATTGGTTAAGGGTGATCCATATCGGATCATGAAGGAGGGAAGGATGAACAAAACCGGCGGGTCCTGCCGATTCGAAGGGGCAGCAAAGTACGTCCTGGACGACGAGCTGGCCAAGATCGTGAACGTCTCGATGGCCCTCGAGATGCCGCTTCTGCTCAAGGGCGAGCCGGGGACGGGCAAGACCATGCTCGCCCACGCCATCGCCGAGAGCCTGGCGATGCCTCTGATCGTCCTCAACGTCAAGTCCAGCATGAAACTCCTGGACGCCCTCTACCAGTACGACACCCTGACCCGGCTCAACGACAGCCGCTTCGGCGATTCCAAGAGGGACGTGAGCAACATCGAGGCCTACATCCGGATGGGGAAGATCGGCCAGTCCTTCGTCTCCGACTGCCGGACGGTCCTGCTCATCGACGAGATCGACAAGGCCGACACGGACTTCCAGGACGACATGCTCGACGTCCTGGACCAGATGCAGTTCGACATCATCGAGATCGACAAGACCATCAAGGCCAAGCACCGCCCCGTCATCGTCATCACCTCGAACGCCAAGAAGGACCTCTCGGACCCCTTCCTGGGCCGCTGCAACTTCCACCACATCGCCTTTCCCGATGCCGAGATGATGCGGATGATTCTGGCCGTCCATTTTCCAGACCTCTCCGAGGATCTGGCCCGGGCGGCCCTGGACGCCTTCTACCGCCTCCGGGAATTCCGGGGGATCGAGAAGAAGCCGGCCACACGCGAGTTGATCAACTGGATCCGGGCCCTCAGGGCCGATCCCGATTTCCGGCCGGCGCGACTCAAGAACGGCGAGTTCCCCTACCTCGGGGTGCTCTTCAAGAAGAGCCTGGATCTGAACCTCGCCCTCCAGCAGTTGGGCCGCGTCCGCCGTTAGAGGGGCTGTCATGTTCTTGAATTTCTTCTACAGTCTCAGGGAGCGGGGGGTGCCCGTCACTCCCACCTCCTACCTGCGCCTCCAGAGGGCCCTGGCCCTGGGCGCAATCGGCTCCGTCGACGACCTCTACACCTCGGCCCGCGCCATCCTCGTCAAGAGCGAGCGGTACTTCGACACCTACGACCAAGTCTTCGCCGGTTGCTTCAGGGGGGCGGTCCTCGAGGACCCGACAGATGCGGAGCTCTCCGAGATCGTCCGGGCTCTCCTGGAGGAGTGGCTGAAGAATCCCCGGGAATTGGCCGATGCCCTGGGGATCGACGAGAAGACGCTCGCGAAGCTCACGCCCGAGGAACTGGTCCAATATTTCCGCGATCGCCTCAAGGACCAGAAGGGGGCGCACCACGGCGGGAAACACTGGATAGGGACCGGCGGGACCTCGCCGGTCGGTCATTCGGGCTACCATCCCGGCGGGATGCGGGTCGGCGGCTCGTCGCGAGGGAAGTCCGCCGTCAAGGTCGCCATGGAGCGGCGCTACCGGGACTACAGCCAGGAGGGCCCCCTGACCGAGATGCAGATGGGGGAGGCGCTCAAGAGGCTCCGGCGGATGATCCCCCAGGGGCCGCGGGATGTCGTCAACGTGGAGAAGACGATTGACGAGACGATGCGCAACGGCGGCGAGATCTCGATCGTCTTCGACCGGCACCTGGCGGATCGCCTCAAGGTGATCCTCATGATCGACAACGGCGGCTGGTCCATGGACCCCTACGTGGAGATCGTCCAGACCCTCTTCAACTACGCCCGCTCCCAGTTCAAGGACCTGCGGATCTATTACTTCCACAACACCCTCTATGGCCGCGTCTGGCTTGACCCGCAGCGGCACCTCCGGCCCGAGGCGATCGAAGAGTTTGTCCGGCGCGACCCCGAGACCCGCCTCATCATCGTGGGGGACGCGGCGATGGCTCCCTACGAGCTCATGGGGGCCAACGGCTCGCTCTACGTGGGGCAGCACGACAGCCAGGCGAGCGTGGAGCGTCTGAAGTTCCTGGCCCGGACGTTCCGGCATGCCGTCTGGCTGAACCCCCAGGCCGAGCCGGTCTGGGAGTACACCTGGACGATCGGCCAGATCGGGACGATCTTCCCCATGTTCGAGCTCACCCTCGACGGCCTGGAGAGGGCCGTCCAGCACCTGATGAGGAGAAACTAGGGGCGCTTCGGCGCCCTGGCGAAGGCGGCCGTTACTTCAGCTTGAAGACCTTGACGGCGTTGTCGTGAAAGACGGCTTTCCAGTGCTCCTCCGGAATCGCCCTTTTGATGGCCCTGAGGTACTGGCCCATATCAACCAGCGGCCAGTCGGTCCCGTACAGGATCTTTGACGGATCCCCCACGTAGTTGAAGATCCAGCCGATCGGCCTGACCAGGTATTCCTCGACCAGTTCCTTCGGGTATTGATTCAGATCCCCCACCATGATGCCTGACAGGTCCAGATAGACATTGGCGTTCTTATAGGCGACCTCGGCGGCGGTCTTGATCCAGGGATTGCCGCAGTGGGCGATCACGAATCGGACCTTCGGGTGATCGACGGCCACCTCGTCGATGGTCAGGGGGTCGGCATACTTCAACTTGGCCTTGGCGCTGTACGTGTCGCCTGTATGAAAGACGACGGGGACGTCATAGGTCTCCGCCAGCTTGTATAGCCTTCGATAGGCATCGTCATAGGCGTAGCGATGGATGTAGCCGAGATAGATCTTGATGCAGCCGTACTTTCCCGATTTCAGGGAGGCCTCGATCTGGGCCTCGTCGATATCGTCGCCGACGCCGTAACAGAAAACGACGTTCCGGTCCCGGAGGTCTTCGTGAAAATCCCCGAGGTATCCGGTATGGGCGATGGCGCCGACCACGTGGTTTTCCGCCATCTCCCTGAGATACTCCTCCTTGGACTGGATGATCCCGCTCGTCTTTTCGGGTGTGTTGTTGAATACGCAGTGGGTATGGGCATCGATGACGTCGATCGGCCGGTCTTCGGCCAGCCGGCCAGCGCTTGAGGCGGCACAGCCTGCCAGGAACAGGGCCGCGAAGAGAACCGCGAGGGCCCTCACAGAAAAGGCAGGGGAGTGAACCGCGATGCCGATACAGGGATTCAACCTTTTATTGCAATCCGTTTCGATGGGCATGGTCTTACGAGTCCCTCCTCTGAATCGGCGATCCGTCTGGCCGGTGATGTTCCTTATATCCTTCTTGTGCTCCCGTTCAATCGTCGTGGCGGTCATGCCTTCTGCAAGGTTGGCGCATGAGAGGCCTGCACCGACGCGACGGGCGTTCGTCAGACCCCCGCTGTCGGAACAGGTCCTGCTCAGGTCACGGCCTGGGCCCGGAGCCAGCAGGGCGGATTCGGCGCGGCCGGCCCCGCCCGCGCCGGGACCGAATCCATGCTGTTAGACATATATCATCATTCACGATCGTAACAAAACGCTTGTTTTAACAGGTCCGGACAGGTCAACCCTGTTGCGCCGGTCATATAAGGGCATATCCCTTGCCCCTTGATAGACCAGATCTTTTCGTGAAATACAAATAAATCCGCATTGTTATGCTGTAGATCGTTGCGGGAGGCATACAGGAATCCATTCTTGATGTATAAATCAGGCAAGGAAGATACAGCCTGTTAGGAACTGAATTGCCAATCTTCTGCTTTTACAATATACAAAGAAAGATACGGACGGCAGTTATCGTTTCAGGTGATCGGGCCATAGCGCCAATAGATCCCCATAATCGTCAGGGGGTGTGAGAAACCGGAGGGTTCCCGGTTTCGGCTGATCCGTATGCCGTGAGTCCAATTTCGGTCATTTCTTCAATCAGGGAGTCAATCATGAAAAAGACAGGCGCACGCATCCTTCTGGCCGTCGCGCTTCTCTGCGGTGCCGCCCCGGCGGCGATGGCAGCCTCCGGCCCAAAGGAAGCCGACTCCAGGACACGGGAGATGAACAGCCGGCTCCCCTCGACCCTCCTGGCCGATGACCGGCAGGAGTCCGAATTCTCCCTCCGCGGCCTCATTGCCGCCGATCCTGCCGTCGATATCCGCAGCAAGGATGGAAAACCGGTCTTCGATACCCGGCCGTACGGTTTCCTGGCGGCGGATTCGTCGAACCCGGATACGGTTCCCCCGGCGCTCTGGCGGCATGCCCGCCGCAATGCGGTGCAGGGCCTCTTCAAGGTCACCGACGGCATCTACCAGGTGCGGGGATACGACATCACCAACCTCACCTTCATCGAGGGGAAGACCGGCTACATCGCCGTCGACCCGCTGATGTCGGTGGAAACGGCGCGGGCGGCGCTGGAGCTCCTGCGCAGGCATCTCCCCGTTAAGCCTGTGGTGGCGGTGATCTATACCCACAGCCATGTCGACCACTGGGGAGGGGTGCAAGGCATCGTCGACGCCGCGGACGTCGCGGCCGGGAAGGTCCGGATCATCGCCCCCGCAGGGCTGGCCCGGGAGGCGGTCAGCGAAAACCTGCTGGCGGGAAACGCCATGGCGCGCCGCTCCGCGTACATGTTCGGCGGTCTCCTGCCGAAAGGACCCAAGGGGCAGGTCGATGCAGGAATCGGCAAGGCCGCCTCCGGCGGGACAGTCAGCTTCATCCCCCCCACCGAGGAGATCGCAAGCCCCCTTCAGGAGATGACGATCGACGGCGTCCGATTCGTCTTCCAGCAGACGCCCGGGACAGAGGCCCCTGTGGAGATGAATTTCCACCTCCCCGAACTCAAGGCCCTGTGCATGGCCGAGAATGTCTCGGCAAGCCTGCACAACCTGCTCACCCCCCGCGGCGCCCAGGTGCGCGACGCCAGGGCCTGGTCCCGTTTCATCGACGAGGCGATCGACCTGTTCGCCGGCGGGACAGAGGTCCTCTTCACCACCCACCACTGGCCGCGTTGGGGCCGGGAGGTGATCACCGATTATCTGAAGAAGCAGCGGGATCTCTACCGGTACATCCACGACCAGACGGTCCGCCTCATGAACCGGGGATATACGCCTGCAGAATGTGCGGAAATGATCGTTCTTCCCGCGAGCCTTGCGGCGGAGTGGTACACCCGCGATTTCTACGGGACCGTCCATTTCAACGTGAAAGCCGTTTACCAGCGCTACCTCGGCTGGTTCGACGGCAATCCCGCCAACCTCCAGCCTCTTCCGCCCGAGGATGCGGCGAGGAAATACCTGCAGTACATGGGAGGATCGGCATCTGTCCTGGCCCGGGCCCGGGAGGATCTCCGCAGGGGCGAGTACCGCTGGGTGGTCCAGGCCCTCAACCACGTCATCTTTGCCGAGCCGGATAACCAGGATGCCCGGGAACTCCAGGCCGACGCCCTGGAACAGCTCGGCTACCAGTCAGAATCGGCCGTCTGGCGGAACTTCTATCTCTCCGGGGCTATGGAGCTCCGCAGCGGGGTCCGCAGGGACGCCCCCCTGCAGCAGGCAGGGGGCGATGTCATCCGGACGGTGCCCCTCGGGACCTTTTTCGATCTGCTCGCCGTCCGCCTCAACGGGCCGAAGGCGGAAGGCAAAAGGATCGCCGTTAACTGGATCTTCAGCAATCCCGAGGAGCGATACGCCGTCACCCTCGAAAACGGGGTCCTGAACCACAAGCGGGACAGGCTCCACCCCGACCCAGACGCGACGGTCTACCTGAGCCGCGAGGTCTTCAACGCCATCGCGGCCAAGCAGGCCACCTTCCTCGGCCGGATCCTGGCCGGGGATATCCGGGTCGAGGGGCGGACGCTGAAGTTTGTCGAGATGATGTCCTGCCTGGACGAACTGGATCCGTGGTTCAACATCATTACCCCGTGAGGGTGAAAAGCCCTTGGCGCAACCGGTTCATGCGGACTTTCGCCCACGGGTCGTCGGAATCATCGCCATAGACGACTGCAGGCGGGGGTATCATCGTAAAACCTTCGATACCGCGGACGGCCCGGGGGAATCGCTGCAGGCTCAAGAGAGGAATTTCCCGGCGATCCAGAAGAGGGCCATCCCCAGGATCACCGTTCCTGCCAGCGAACGGGTCTTCCAGGCAAAGATCAGCGTGGGGATGGAAACCAGGAGGGCCGGCTGAAGGAAGGTCAGATGCCGGGGCTCTCCGGTCGTCACCAGGGCGGGCAGGATCAGGGCGCTCAGCACCGCCGCGGGGATGAAGTCCAGCCATTGCCGCAGCCACTCCGGCAGGCGGCGGCGGGATAGAAAGATCAGGGGAACCCAGCGCGGCAGATAGGTCACGGCCCCCATTCCCATCACCAGCAGCAGATAGTCCGTGTTCATGCTCCCCCCTGGAGGTCTCTTCCCCGGCCGCGCCATCGGCAGAGGAACAGGCCGAATGTCGCGGCAACCACCGACGCCATCACGATATAGGCGTTGCCGGGAAAGAGCAGCGAGAAGGCGACGGCCAGGAGTCCCGAGAGGACCGCAACCAGGACATGAAGACGGTCCCGGATCTGAAAGACCAGCAGGCAGATGAACATGGCGGGCAGTGCGTAATCGATCCCGAAGGCCCCCGCCGGAATGAACTGTCCGCCATAGCCTCCCAGGATCGTGCTGACGATCCAGGACAGGTTGGCGGTCTGATTCAGCGCCAGGGCCCTCCGCCAATCCCAGGCCCCGTCACGGAAGCGCGTCATGTTGAGGGCGAAACTCTCATCGGTCACCCCATAGGCGTACAGGGAAAGCCGGCCGACGCCCAGGCGTTGGAGATAGACCGCCAGGGACGAGCTCATCAGCAGATGGCGGAGATTGACGACAAAGGTTGTCAGGATGATGGGCATGACGGCAGCGCCGCCGCCGAGCATGGATATCGCGATGAACTGGGCGCTTCCGGCATAGACGATAAGCGACATCAGGCCGATCTCCCATGGCGCAAGACCGGCATTATGGGCCAGGACGCCGAAGGCCAGTCCAATGGGGACGTACCCCAGGCAGATGGGCCAAGCCGCTGCCATGCCGTCCTTTAGAGATGAAGGATAGGGGGGACGCCGCATGCTGCACCTCTCAGAGTCGGTTATAGGTATCACATTTTCGGGGAAGATGAAATCAAGGATGACGGGGTGGAGCGCTGCACGAGGGCAGCGCCCTTTCCCCGCGGAAAGGTCAGCCTCGGGGCCAGCGCAGGGCGATGCTCAGGCTCGATGCTCCGATGATCAGCATGCCGATGGTTGTGAGCAGGTCCGGCAGGTGGTCGAAGACAATCCAGCCGAGCAGCGTGACCCAGACCAACTGGACGTAAAGCAGGGGCGAGAGCGTGGAGGCCATCGTGACGCGGAAGGCGCGGATGAGCAGGAAGTGGCCGATTCCCCCGAACAGGCCCAGCGAAGAGATGATCAGGGCCTGCTTGAGCGTGGGGATCTCCCAGGTCCAGTAGGCCGGAACGACGAAGGACATGGCAAGGGCGCCGATCAGGGCCGTGTAGAAGAGCTGGCGCATGGCCGGTTCCGTGGCCGAGAGCTTGCGGGTGAGGATCTGGTAGCCGGCATAGCAGAGTGCGCAACCGAGCGCATAGACGATGCCGATGCCGAACATCGAGCCGCCCGGCCGGGCGATGAGCAGGACGCCGCAGAATCCCGAAAGGGTCGCCATCCAGGTTCTGAGCGGGACCTTCTCTCCGAGGAGGGGGCCGGCGAGCAGCGCGACGAACAAGGGGTTGACGAAGACCAGCGCCGTGGTCTCCGCAATGGGCAGGGTGCTGAAGGCCAGGACGACCAGCAGGGAGCTGCAGATCAGCAGGAACCCGCGGAAGATCATCAACCCCGGACGCTCCGTCACGACGATCTCGCGGCCCATGCCGGGCGCGACACCCACCAGCATCAAGACGAGGTGGCCCGCATAGCGCGCCCAGACCACCAGCGGAACAGCGAAGGAAGCGGTCAGATACTTCGAGGACGTGTCGAGGACGGCAAACAGGAAGGTCGCGATCAACAGGAGGATGATGCCGTAGAGTTTTTTTAGCACGATGAGCCGCAGTCCCTCTTTTGCCCCCGATAGAAGGGGTCCCTATTTTTTATAAGTCTCGGAGAGATAGTCGGCAATCAGCTTCGCGTCGTCGTCGTTGATCGCGGCCCCCTTCTGCTTCATCCGGAGCACGGTCGCCTGCCACTCGTCCTTGGTCTTCTTCTTCGAGGTTGCCCGGTCCAGGTTGTGACACTTGCCGCAGTTGTTTTCAAAGAGCGTCTTCCCATTGGGCCCCCCCTTGTCGGCAGCCAGGGAGCAGACCGCGGTGATAAGGAAGATGCCTCCCACCAACGTCATCGTCATGGCCTTGAGCATGATTCATCCCCTTTCGTCAAAGGACCAGCGTTTGGCCGCCTTTCCCCTGCGACGGCCCCACGATATCTCTTCGGACCCGGGGTGGCTACCCGGTCCGTCTTTCCATGGTGAGGGCGATGGCGCCGGCAGCGTGGGCAGCCGGCAACCGGTTGTATAGATTTTATATAATTAGCACAGATGACAAGGCCATTCAAGGGTTGCCTGTTGCGGGATGCCCGCTGCCCCCATGGATGGGCGGATAGGGGGCAGGGGGCCGTCCGGGGACAAGGGGCGTTGGCCTACGGGGAGTCTCCGAGCGGAGTGTGGATCGTCATGGTGAAGCGGTTGGCCCCGTCGTGGAAGGGGGTGTACGTCAGATCGTCGATCGATCTATCGGCCAGGCGCAGGCCGATCGCCTCGAAGGAGGTGAGCTTGAAGGACCGCTCGCGGCCGGGCATGAAGTGCTTCTCCAGGGCGCCGCGCGGCCCCCGGTATTCGACCTGGATGTCCAGGGCCCGGGGCCCCTGCAGATAGGCCAGGCTGATCCGCGACGGCTCGGTCCCCGTCCTGATCAGCCGGACGCAGTAGTGGAAGATCTCCTCCAGGGCGAGCGAGATTCTGGAGGCCTTCTCTTCTCCGAAGCCGCACTGCCGGGCCACCTCCCAGGTGATCTTCTGGATGAGGAAAAGCCGTCCGATGTCGGCGGCCACGGACAGGGTGATGATCTCTTCAGCGTTGCGGTTCATAGGGGCCATCCCAGGATCGATGCGTCCGGATATCGGGATATCCCCTCCCGGATCGGGCAGGCCATCGTCAGGGTGGCCGACGAGGAGACTTTGTCGGCGACCTGCGGGGTGCAGGAACCGTTGCTGCCGCTGAAGGCCTTGACGGTGACGGGTTTCGTCTGGTTGTTGATGGCGAGCGATGCGGCCCCGGCCGCCACGACCCAGGCGGCGACGAGCACGGCCGCCACGAGGGCCACGGCCGCAGGGCGGCCAGAAAGGAACGCCCCGCTTCTTCTCATCAATGATGAATCCATCTCCTCCTCCTTCTCATGGATCCCGTCCACGGCGGCCCGGCTCCCGGTGGCCCCGGCCTCCGGGTCCCGTTCAGGCCCTTCCGAAACCCTATGGCATAAAGACGCTGCACTCGCACTGGGCAGGAAAAAAGGGATTCTGGGGGCTCATCTGGCAGGAGATGCCGCTGTTCTGCTCGCTCATCTCCAGGGAATTGAGCTGGCTCCAGCGGCTCAGACATTCGCGTGCTTCGGGGAGTACCCGTCCGACAGGGAGATCGCGGCCTCCGAATTCCCATTGACGTTCTGGGTGGTGTCGATGTCCTGAGCTTGGCTGCGAACGCTTTTCAGGACCACGATGATGCCGTTTCCGCAGGAGTTTCTCACCTTGACCTGCCCGGCCTCGGCAATGGAGAAAGCGATGACCGCAAGAACTGCAACGATTGCAACCAGGAGATGCCTCTTCATTGGACTCCCTCCTTATTGTGATTTGGGTCGACAGGTTCCCTACGGCCCACTGCGGAAGCCGCACCGTTGCCCTCCTTTACAGCAAAACCCATTCCATGTAAAATATTTAATTGTTTCGACCATTAAGAAAATCGCATGCCCCGGGGGACGACCGGAACTGCCAATTTTATGGGAAGGGGTGTTCATTCTGTTGGCACCCGGACCGGCCAGGTTGTCGGTCAAGACGCCGGTGCCCCTCGACGGGGGACAAGGATCAATATCATTGATCCTTCGATTCAACCTGTGCTAGATAAAGACGCGGTCTTTGCGGCCGTTCGCGGGGCAAGGACGACGGCTTCGGGAGGCCCTTTTCCAAGGAGCGGTTCCGGGAGGCGGACCGGACGGATGCGGTCAACCGATAATCAGAGAGGGAATCGATGAAAAAACCATTGATCGGAATCAGCGTCGGCGATCCGGCGGGGATCGGGCCGGAGATTGCCGCGAAGGCTCTCGCCATGCCGGAAATCTATGAGATGTGCCGGCCCCTGCTCGTCGCGGAATCGCGGATGATGCTGGAGGCTGTCCGTTTTTCCGGGCTGGATCTGGAAGTGCGCCCCGTGGCCGCCCCCGGGGAGGGGCTTTACCGGTGCGGCATCCTGGACGTGCTGGACCTCAAGAACATCGAGCCGTCTGACATCCGGCACAAGATCGCCGCCGCCGAAACCGGCCGCGCCTCCTTCGAATACGTCAGGAAGGTGATCGACCTGGCGATGGCCGGCCAAGTCGATGCCACGGTGACCGGACCCATCAGCAAGGAGGCCATCAACCTGGCCGGCTTCCAGTATTCCGGCCATACGGAGATCTATGCCGATTTCACCCATACGAAGGATTACGCCATGATGCTGGTCCACGACCAGTTCAGGGTGATCCATGTCTCCACCCATGTGTCGATGCGCGAGGCCTGCGACCGGGTCAAGAAGGACCGGGTCCTCCGGGTCATCCGTCTCGGATACGACGCCGTGCGGAAGCTGGGGGTGGACAAGCCGCGGATCGCCGTGGCGGGGCTCAACTGCCACGCGGGCGAGGCGGGCCTCATGGGCCGCGAGGAGATCGAGGAGATCGATCCGGCCATCCGGCAGGCCCGGTCGGAGGGGTTCAGCGTCGATGGACCGATCCCCCCGGATACGGTCTTTTCCAAGATGCAGGGGGGGCAGTACGATCTGGTGGTGGTCATGTACCACGACCAGGGACATATCCCCACCAAGATCATCGGTTTCAAGTACGATGTCCGGACGAACACCTGGGGGAGCGTCTCCGGCGTCAACATCACCTGCGGGCTGCCGATCATCCGGGTGTCCGTGGACCACGGGACGGCCTTCGGCAAGGCGGGTGAGGGCCGGGCCAACCCCGAGAGCATGGTGGATGCGCTCCGGGTCGCCGCCCGGTTCGCCTCAAAGGATTGACGGGCTAGGGATGGAGGGAAGATCGCCTTATCTTGCAGTACAGTGCCGTGACTTGACGCTGATCCCGATGGGCGGTTAGCGGTCGAGCCGGGCCGCGCTTCACGATGGGGTCCCTTCTCAGGGGGTCCGTTTCAGACGAGCCACCGCCTTGCACAGGGCATCTTCCGCACCGAAAGCACCTGCCTTCGTAACGACCTTCAGACCGTCAAAGGGTCCGCCTTTCAGCATCCCCAAAGGGATCCCCGGGGCGATTTCTTCGATGATCCTGATCCCGGTGGCCGAAAGAAGACTGCAGGCGCTCGCGGCGATGTCCCCGCCCGTCAAAACGAGGCCGGCCAGGGTTTCGCCCGCAGCGATCCGCCGGCCAAGATCGCCCAGGGCGTCGGCGATCCTCTCTGCGGTTTCCTGGACGGGAAGGCCCAAAGCGAAGGCCTCCTTCCGAACCTTGTCCACGGCATCACCGCCGTATCCGGTCGTCATCACGACATTCCGGCCGGACTTCACGGCGTCGAGGGCCGCGTCCAGACAGCGGCTGATTTCATGGGTTGCCGCTTCCGGTTGCAGCAGAGTACACGGGTCCATCTCGATCCACTCGACATCCGCCCTCTGTATGAGCATCCCCACCTGGCTACGGGTTACAGGGCTCACGCTCCCGGCCAGGACAACCACCGCTTTCCCTTCCGATAGCCTTGCCCCTGCCGGGTCCTTCCCATCCGGCGGCTCGACCGGCCCCAGCAGGGGCGGCAGGTGCTCCGCCAATCCGGCCGAACCGACCCACAGGAGTGGCTTGCCGAGACGCATCCCTGCTGCGGCCAGCATCTTCAAGTGTTCGTCCTGCCAGATGTCGCACAGCAGTACCTGCTCGCCAGCGGCGATCCTTTCCCTCATTGCCTCCAGAATGGCCTCCTGGCCGGCGGCGACCGCCTTGATCCCCACGTGTCCCACCTTTCTGGGGGTCTGTCCTGACAACAGGGTCGGAATGTGGGATTCCCGGATCGGACATCTGGGGTCCCGGGCGATCTCCGTGTCCTCCAGGGGGATGCCGTGGAGCAGGTGGTAGCCGCCTATGGTGGTCCGGCCGTTCCTGGGGTAGGCGGGCGCGACGATAGCCAGCTCCTGTCCACAGGTATCCATAACGGCGTCGATTTCGCGACCGATGTTGCCGCGCAGCGTGGAATCAATCTTTTTGAAGATGAAGCGAAACCGGCTGTCCTTGAACAGCAGGGCCGCCTGGGCCGCCTTCCGGTAGGCCTCCTCAGGCGCCAGGGCCCGGCTCCGGCAGTCCACAACCACCACGTCCTCTTCGAGCCCGCCAGGAGTAAGGTGCGTTCCCATCAAAACGAGGGTCGTCAAGCCCTGCTTGGCGAACTGCACCCCCGTATCGTTTGCGCCGGTCAGGTCGTCGGCAATGACACCGATTCTCTTGTCGGAATGGGATGGTCGCATGATTTTGGAAGAATAGAGAATGCACTTCCGCCTGTCAACGGGAATTCGACATGCATACGAACCGCTTGACAGGGCCGGGAGCGTGCTGTGGATCCAAGAGAAGGCAGAGCGCAGGGCTGCCTCAGGGATCTTCGGGACCCGGGACCGGCACGAATTTCCCGCCCGGAGCGAGGCGGCCTTTACGGTCAGGCTTTCGCAGTCAGGGCCGCCACTATGTCCACGGCGCTTGCCGCGTCGGCGGCATATCCGTCCGCCCCGATCTCGCGGGCGAACCGATCCGTGACCGGGGCGCCCCCCACGGCGATCATGACCTTGTCGTGATGGGCACGGAGTTCTTCGACCGTCTCCTGCATCTGCGGCATGGTGGTCGTCAGGAGGGCCGAGAGGCCCACCACCTGGGGCTTGTGCTCGTCGAAGGCCTGGATGAACCGTTCCGTCGGCACGTCGATGCCCAGGTCGACCACGCGGTAGCCAGCGCCTTCCAGCATCATGATCACCAGGTTTTTGCCGATATCGTGCATGTCGCCCTTGACGGTGCCGATGACGATCGTCCCTTTTTCCGCGATCCCCGCGCTGACGATCAGCGGTTTGATGACGGCCATCCCCGTGTGCATGGCCCGTGCCGACATCAGGACCTCGGGGACGTACACCTCGTTGACCTTGAACCGGGCGCCGATGATGTTCATGCCGGCAATCAGGCCGTCGTTGAGGATGCCGGCAACGGCCAACCCTTCGGACACGGCGCGCTCCGTGGATTCCTTGACTTTCTTCGCGTTTCCGGCGACGACGCCTTCCTTGATCTCATCCAAAATCGACATGGTCGGATACCCTCCTGTTTGGCCAGTCATTTGGCAAAGAGCAGATTCGGCAAATAGGTGACCGTCTGGGGGAAGATGATCATCGTCAAGAGGGCGAGCAGCAGGACGACATAAAAGGGGAAAGAGGCGATGGTCAACTGCTTCACGGAGATCTTGGCGATATCGCAGACGATGTACATGCACAATCCGAACGGCGGGGTCATCAGGCCGATCATCAGGGCCAGCGTAGACACCACGCCGAAGACGACGGGGTCCATGTGTACGCTGTTCACCACCGGCATGAGCAAGGGGATGAAGATGATGATCAGGGCGGAGGGGTTCAGGAAACAACCGGCGATCAGGAAGGACATGACGATCAGAAAGAGGATGACGGTCGGATCCGCCGAAACCGAAGTGAGGACTTTGGTCAGGTAGAGCCCCATCTGTTCCCGAGAGAAAACCCAGGCGAGGGCATAGGCGCAACCCACGATGAACATGATCTTCGCCGTATATATGGCGGTGGCCACCAGTTCCGAAAAGACCTTGGACAATTTCAGGTCCCGATAGACGAATAGGGCGATCGCCATGGCATAGAAGCAGGCCACGACGCCGGCTTCGTTCGGCGTGAAGATTCCGGTGACCATCCCGCCGATGATGATGACCGGTGCGCTCAGTGCCGGAATGGAGATCACAAAGGACTTCGCCAATTCCTTGAGGGGGACCCGTTCTGACCTCGGATAGTTCCTTTTCTTGGCCAGATAATAGACCATGACCATCAGGTATCCCGCCATGAAGATGCCGGGGATGACGCCCCCGACGAACAACTTGCCGATCGAGATCCCGGTAATTCCTCCGATCAGGACCATCGGGATGCTGGGAGGAAAGATGGGACCGATTGTAGAGGCCGCACCTGTCAGGGCGGCGGCAAATTCGCTGTCGTACCCCTCTTTTTTCATGGTCGGGATCAGAACTTTCCCGATTCCGCTGGCGTCGGCCAATTCGGAACCCGACATCCCGGCCATGATGAGGTTGGCCAGGACGTTCACCTGGGCTGTCCCGCCGGGGAAATGGCCGACCAGACTCTTGCTGAACCGGAAGAGCCGTTCGGTAAGGCCCGAGGTGTTCATGATCCCGCCTGCCAGCATGAACAGGGGGATGGCCATCAAGCTCTCCGCCTGGGTCCCGGTGATGATGTTCAGGGGGATCATCGCGGGGGAGAGGTAGGGGGAGGCAAAGAAATAGGCCATGGTGGCCGTTCCCAAGGTGAAGGCCACCGGCAGGCCGATGACGAAACCCACAATCATGATCCCTGCGACCATCGTCAGCATGATTCGTCCCCCCTTGTCTTGTCGTATCGAGAGAGGATCTCGAAGATGACCATGATGACGATGGAGACCGGCAGGGCGGCACTGAGGTAGAGCCTCGATAGCCTGAAGGAAACCGCGTACTGGTTGGCCACGGACGCTGTAAAGAGGATCGAATAGTAGAAGATGACGGCCAGGAAGACCCAGCAGACCGTCTTGATGATGACGGCCAGTATTCTCTGAACCTTCGCCTTCGTTTCCCCATGCAGGAAATATTCGATGATATCCACGATCATGTGCTCTTTCCTGTGGAAAAGGACCGCTGTCCCCAAAAAGACCACCCAGACGAAGATCCAGAGGGCCGCCTCCCCCGCCCAGAGAAAGGCCGTGATGTTGGCATAGCGGGTGACCACCTGCAGAAAAAGAAGGACAACGATGATCGCCAACAGGACCCCGTTGATCCTTTCGATCATGACTGCCAGTTTCGATCCCATTACGGATACCCTCCCTGTTATCAAGGCTTTTATGAAAAAATGGGGAGAGGAGCCCCTCTCCCCTGATCCTCTATTTTTTGGGACGGTATTCCTTGATTTCCTTCTGGATCTCCTGATAGAGGCCCGGGGCCCACTGGCTGGCGAATTTATTGGGAATGTCCTTTAATCGATCCTTAAACGCGGCCTGGTCCGACGCGACAAAGGTCATCCCCTTGTCGATCAGTTTCTGCTTCCATTGTCCTTCCATCTTGGCCTGAAGATTGTTGTGATAGACGGTGATGTCCTTTCCGGTTTGAATGAGGATCTTCTGCTGTTCAGGGTTCAGGCGCTGGAAGAATTTTTCGCCGACCACGTAGGTGAAGAAGGCCCGCTGATGCTCGGTGACGTTGACGTACTTCTGGACCTCGTAGAAGGCCGGGGTATAGATGTAGGAGAGGGGATTCTCCTGGGAGTCCACTACCCCCTGCTTCAGGGCCAGATAGAGTTCGCCGTAGGCGATCGCCGTGGGCTGGGCGCCCAATTCCTTCCAGCTTTCCACATAGATGGGTTGGAGGGGGATCCTGATCTTCAGGCCTTTTACGTCCTTGGGGTCCTTGATCGGCCGGTTGGAGGTCAGATTCCGCGGACCTCTCAGGCCATAACCGATCATGCGGATGCCTTTGTTGCTGAGCATTTCCGCATTGACCTTCTGGCCGATCGGTCCGTTCAGGACGTGCGCCACCTCGTCGCTGCTTCCGAAGATGTAATAGGCGCTCCAGATGTTGTATCGCGGTGCGGCCTGCTCATGGATGGTGGTGCCCATGATGGACATGTCGACGCTGCCCAATTGAAGCCCCGATACGATGTCGACCTCCTTGCCCAGCTGCTCGCTGCCGAACAGCTTCACATCGATCTGCCCCTTGGTCCTCTCCTCGATCCATTTCTTGAATTGTATGGCGGCGAGGTCTTCCTCGGCGCCGGGAGAACCGCTGTAGGCGACGCTCATCTGCATCGCGGCGAAGGTGATTCCTGAAGGAATGAACAAAACCATGAAGATAGTCAAAACAATCCATTTTTTCATTGGTCGTGCCTCCTCCTTTCTTCTGAAACGGTCCAAGTTGGGCTGGAACAGCGATCACGGCAGGGCGTCAGGACGGCGACGCCGGGCCGTTAGGGGTTCCAGCAGGTCAGGATGGCCTTGATGTTCTCCAGGGGAACATCGACCCCCGCCACACTGTGCCCGATCAACCCCCCGCCGTTGACAAAGAGCCTTGTCTTCATTTCGGCGGCGGTACGGCGGATCTCCTCCGGGGTCCCGTGGGGCAGCAGGCCTTGCCGGTCCATCTCCCCCCAGAAGGTGATCTTTCCCGCAAACCGGTCTGCAATATTCTCCAGGCCCATGCAGGAGATCTGGGAATTGATCGCGTCGATCCCCAGCTCGATCAATTCAGGGTACAGCTCCAACACATGGCCGCAGGTGTGGTAGAAGATGAACTTTCCGGAATCTTTGATTGTTTTCATGATCTCCTGGTAGGCAGGCTTGAAGAACTCCCTCCACATCTTCGGGGAGATGAGAAGGGCCCTCTGGGTCCCGTAATCGTCGGAAAAGTAGATGGCATCGACATCCTTCTTCAGCCAGTACTGGAGATAAACCTTGAAATACTCCAGCACCTTGTCCCTGAGGATTGCCGCCCTTTCCGGCTCGCCTGCCATGTCGTAGAAGAGGTTCTCGGTGCCTCGGATGAACTGCATCCTCTGGAACAGTTCGATGTATCCCCCCAGGATGAACCGGTTCTTCCTGCGGCCCTCCTCGATCTTCCGGTCGATGTTATCCCCGTGCTTCCGCCATTCCTGCTCCAGCCACTCCAGCGGAGTGTGGTAGGCCCCGACCTTGGCGATATCGTCGATGGCCGGGATCTTGACTTCTCCGTTGATGCCCTGGCGGAGGACCCTCCAGGTACTGCCCCAGGCGTCCCGGATATCCCCGACGTCCGACATCTCGGGGTAGAAGTTTCGGTCCGTCGGGCCGAACATCCTGACAATATCCAGCGGATGCTGTTCCAGAAGGGCGTCGAGATCCTTTCCGTATTTCAACTGGGTGGCCCGATGGATCCACATGTCCACCGGCACCTGGTCCGGATTCTTGAATCGCAGCGTTGCTGCCACCCTCTCTCGGCTGTTCATCGTTATTCTCCTATTTTGCCTGTTTGTGTGGATGCGGACCACGCGCAGTGTCCCCCCCCGGGCCTGCGTTAAGGCCGTCCAGAGGGGTTGCGCCCGATAGCGATCCCGGCCCTTCAGAGAGCCGGAGCGGGTCAGGCAGGGTTTGCGAATCGGAAATCGAAACATCATGACAACGAGTTTCAAGGGCCGGCTTGTTTTGTCGGCTGCCTGCCGATCAGGGACGTCATGGTGAATATAACAACTAGAGCATATCCTATGCCATTGTCCTGCGGTAAAGGGGGACGATTAATAACTCGGATAATCCATACGATAGAGGGGGCGGCAGGATCAGGGGGGGGATAGGAATGGTCGGTTTTGC
>JAJFUM010000174.1 GCA_021372415.1 Deltaproteobacteria bacterium | reverse complement strand
GAAAGAATGGCTCCACCTCGGCACTGTCCTGTCGGGTGGCCCTGCGGCAATATCGCCTCTTGTAACACCAATTGCAAATACGTAACACGATCAGTGAAAAAAATATTACGGCACGTTGAACTCTGCTACAGGCCGTTGATACGACAGACAGGTCATATTTATTACCTCGGATCGCGTCCCGTGGATGAAGGAAGCGGTATCGCCTGGATCGAAACGTTCGTCCGTTCCCGCGACCGCCTTTCCTGCAGCAAGTTTCATAGAACAAGGTGCTTAAGGTGTCAATGAAAAATTATCATGAGCGTAATCTGTCCTTTGTGGGGAGATGGAAAGATAATCTGAAGGTTGGGTTTGGATCTTGACAGGCCCCGGTCGCTCCACTATAGAATCCTCCATCGAGTCACACCATCCTTTTCCCTGACCCCGGTTCTGCCGGGTTAACCGAGATTTCGAAGGAGGTCCCATGAAAGTCGTCGCATTCAACAGCAGTCCCCGTCCGAAGGGCAATACCGCCATCCTTTTAAGCCGGGTCCTGGATGAACTCGGGAAGGAGGGGATCGAGACGGAGGTCGTCTCCCTGGCGGGCAAGCGGATCACCGGCTGCATCGCCTGCTACAAGTGCCTGGAGAGGGCCGACGGACACTGCGTCATCACCGACGACATCGTCAATGACTGCCTGGACAGGATGGTCGGGGCCGACGGCATCCTCCTGGGCTCGCCGACCTATTTCGGCGATGTGAACGCCTCAATGAAGGCCCTGATCGAGCGGACGGGCATGGTCGCCCGGGTCAACGGGGGGCTCCTGAAGAGAAAGGTCGGCGCGGGGGTGGTGGCCGTGCGGAGGGCCGGCGCCATGCATGCCTTCACTTCCCTCAACCTCTTCTTCCTGATCGCCCAGATGTTCGTCGTGGGATCGAGCTACTGGAACATCGGCTTCGGCCGGGAGCCGGGTGCCGTGGAGAAGGACGAGGAGGGGATCAGCACGATGCAGACCCTGGGGCAGCAGATGGCCTGGCTCCTCAGTAAGATCCACGGCTGATTCGGGTCATGAACCGGCGACGGGCCCTTGTCCTCCGTTCAAAGGCCCGTCGCTCGAGAGGTTGTCCGGCTTGGCCGGCCCACATGGGCGCGGTCTAATCCTGCAGGGGTCAGATCATGTTCGGAGACTTGACCGTCTCCGACCGATCCGTCGGTGACGGCGGGGCCGGGGAGAGGGCAGCGATCCGGGCGTAGAGCTCCTCGGTCATGGCGATCTCGACGGCCTTCAGGGCCTCCTCGATCTGGGCCACGTTCCTGGCTCCCAGGATCGGCGCCGTGACGGCCGGGTGATGGGCCACCCAGGCAATGGCCAGCGCCGCCGGGGAGAATCCCTCCTTGCGGGCGAGGTCAGCGAAGTGCGCCGCCGCGTCGTGCATCCAGGTCTCGCCGTAGCGGCTTTTATACATCTCGTTGGCATCCAGCCGCCCCACCTCCAGTCCCTTGGTCCGGGTGTACTTTCCCGTCAGGAGGCCTCCCCCCAGAGGGTTGTAAGCGATGACGCCGATCCGCTCGGAAAGGGCCATGGGCAGGATCTCCACCTCGGCCTGGCGTTTGACCAGGTTGTACATGGGCTGGATGCACTTGAAGGCGGTCAGTCCCTCCCGGGCGGAAATCCCAAGGGCCTTCATCATTTGCCAGGCGCTGAAGTTGCTCGCCCCGGCATAGAGGATCTTCCCCTGGCTGACGAGGTCGTCCAGGGCGCGGAGGGTTTCCTCCAACTGGGTCTGCTCGTCGAAGCGGTGGAGGATATACAGGTCAATCCGGTCGGTCTTCAGCCGCCTGAGGCTGGCCTCAACAGCCTCCATCATGTGGCGGCGCGAGAGCCCCCGGGCGTTGATGTCGCCGCCCGTCTTGCCGGCGACCTTGGTCGTGATGACCAACTCGTTGCGGCAGCCAGCGATGAGCTCGCCCAGGATCTTCTCCGCCTCACCGTTCGAGTAGACGTTGGCACAATCGAAGCAGTTGATGCCGGCGTCCCGGCAGCGGCCGAAGATCGCCGCGGACTCCTTCCTGTCCGCCTCGCGCCCGAAGGTCATCGTCCCCAGGGCAAGGGACGAGATCCGGATGCCCGTATCGCCCAGCAATCGGTATTCCATGAACAGTCTCTCCTTTCTCTTCTTTCTTCTATCGTGACAGAGGCCTTTGCCCCTGTCAATCTTTCCTGCGATGGCCGGAGGAAACCGGGGCGCCGGGAAAAGCGACCCGGAGCTCCTCCTGTGTGACCTCGCGGCATTGGCCCGGCGGGAGATCTCCCAGCACCAGTCCCCCAAGGCCCACCCGCTTGAGGGCTGTCACCTCGTGGCCAACAGCCGCGAAAAGGCGTCGGACCTCCCGGTTCTTCCCCTCGGTCAGGATGACGATGAGGTGCGATTCCCGGCCGCTCGCCTTCCTGAGCGTCACCTGATGCGGCCTCAGGCATTCGCCCGCGTCCTCGACGCCACCTGCCAGGCGCGCCAGTTCATCGTCCGTGACGCGGCCCCGGACCGTGACCCGGTAGACCCTCGGAACGGCGTTTTCGGGATCGGTGATCCAGTCGGCCAGGCGGTTGTCGCCGGTAAAGAGGAGCAGGCCCGAGCTCGCCATATCGAGCCTTCCCACGGCCTTCAGGTGCCGCCAGGCTTCGGGGAGGGTGTCGTAGACGGTGGGTCGTTTCCGTTCGTCGGAACGCGTCGTCACCAGGCCCCTCGGCTTGTGGACCATGATGGTCCGGGACGGTTCCCCAGTCAGGGGACGGCCGTCCAGGGTCAAGCGGACTTCCTCGGGGACGACGGGGTGCTGCGGATCGTCCCGGACGATGCCGTCCACGGCGAGTCTGCCGGCGAGGATCCACTGGCGGGTCTCGCTCCGCGAGGCGATGCCCAGCTTGGAGAGGGCCCGTTCCAGGGAGACCTCCCGACTCCTTCGGGGCGGTTTCGATATCGGTGTCACGGCGTCACCAGGTTGTCCAGGAGGGCGATCTCCTCGGCCCAGAGGGCCTGCTCAGGCGTCTCTAGGATCATGGGCATTCCGTCGAAGCGGTTTTCGTTCATAATGAGCCGGAAGGCCCCCAGGCCGATCTTTCCCTTGCCGATCGGCGCGTGGCGGTCCACCCGGCTTCCGAGTTCCGCCTTGGAGTCGTTCAGATGAATGGCCTTGAGAGAGCCGAACCCCACGGTCCGCCCGAATTCCGCCATGGTCTCGGCGAAGGCATCCGGCGTCCGGAGGTCGTAGCCCGAGGCGAAGGCATGGGCCGTGTCAAGGCAGACCCCCGCCCGGTCCCGGTTCCGGACCCGGGAGAGGATCGCCGCCAGTTGCTCGAAGCGATGGCCGAGGTTCGTCCCCTGACCAGCCGTGTTCTCGATGACGGCCGTGACCCCCTCCGTCCGGTCCAGGGCAAAGTCGATCGACTCGGCGATTCGCTCGAGACAGGCCTCCTCCGTCATCTGGCCCAGATGGCTCCCGGGGTGGAAGTTGAGCAGACGGATTCCGAGCGCCTCGCAGCGGCGCATCTCGGCGGCGAAGGCCTCGCGAGATTTGGCGAGAGCCTCCCGGTCGGGGTGGCCGAGGTTGATCAGGTAGCTGTCGTGGGCGAGGACCTGTCCCGGTCCGTATCCGGCCGCCGCGCAGTTGGCCCGGAAGGCTGCGACTTCCCCGGCGGCCAGGGGCTTGCCCTCCCACTGTCTCTGGTTGCGTGTGAAGAGTGCAAAGGCCCTCCCGCCGATCGCC
>JAJFUM010000165.1 GCA_021372415.1 Deltaproteobacteria bacterium | reverse complement strand
CCCAGGACCCGGATGCCGTGGGACTGCAGGCGTTCGACCAGGGCGCGCGTGTCGACGCCATGGAGCTTGTCATAGGCGCTTTGCTCCCCTTCCAGTCCCATCCAGACCCAGGAGACCCCCAGCCTCACCAGTTGATCGATGGAATAGGACTTCAGGACCCGCGCGGAGCTGAAGACATAGATGGCCCAGCGCTTGTCATGGGTCTCCATCAGCTCCAGGAGCCTGAGCGCCCTCTTCTTGTGGAGGAGGAAATTTTCGTCCAGGGTGAAAAAGGATCGGACCTTGAGTTTGGCCTCCAGTTCGCACATGACGGAAAAAAGCTCGTCGCCGGTCTCGTAGAAGTTGATGAACCGGCCCTTGCCTCCGAAGAGGGCGGAGGTCGAGCAGAAATTGCAGCCCATGGGGCAGCCCACCGAGGGGATCAGGATCGCCGCGGTCCCGCCCGGCCGGGTGCTGAGGCCGATCCCCATCATCCTCCCGCCGAACCCCGAAAGGGTCGGGGGGTGTTTGATGGGAGCCCGGTCGTCCTGGCCCAGGTAGCGCTGGAACCACCGGATCCCCTCGCCGCGGACGATGAGGTCCGCGTCGATAAGCCTTTCGATCCCCTCTTTGTTGCTGATGTGGCCGCCGACCACGATCGTCGCCGAGGGCCTGTGGCGGCGGACCAGCTCGCACATCTTCCGGACCTTGCCGATGTTCGGAATGATGGAGCTGATTCCGACGATGTCGTAGTCGTGCCGGATCAACTCCTCCTCGAATCCCTCCAGGGTCGGGAAATCCAGGAAGGTGCAGGGGGCATCGATATTGTGCTGGATCATCATCAGTCCGAAGGACCGGTGGAACATCCTCAGGGAGAATCCGCCCTGGACACGGGTCACCTGGTTCTGGTAGAGTTCCATCGGATTGATCTGCCGGCTCCCGTATTCGTCGTCCCTGGCGTAGGGTCCGAAGACGCTGCTCAACAGGACGCGGGCGCGTGTTCCGAGCGGGTGGACGGGTTGGACTTGATTATTCATGGGACGCTCCTTTCGGGCCTTGTTCGGCGCTTTGGGGCACCATAGTGGAGACGGCTCCGGTTTGGAAGTCCTAAGTTGCTGTTTTACATTTATTTTACATACCCCATCGGTTTCAGAACCACGCCTCGAACGATAGGGTAAAGAGAAAATCGGGGAAAAGGGAAACGGCCGTTCAAGTCATGGCCATCTGAAAGGGCCTATGAAACAGACGAAGTGGTTCATCCATCCCGTATTTGTCTTTGTCCTTTCCACACTGGCCCTGGCGATCTCCCTGTTCCTGTACATCCACTGGTACATCAGCGTCAGCGCCAGCCTCAAAACGGTGATCAGCAGCTACCGGCTCGATGCGAACCAGTTCTTCGAGGCGCAGACCTGGGTCGTGATCCTGATCCTCTCGCTCCTGGTCGGCGTCATCCTGGCCGGGATCCTCATCATCTTCATCTTCAACCTCAAGACGCTGCAGCTCTACCGCCTGCAGCACACCTTCATCAACAATTTCACCCACGAGCTCAAGACCCCCGTGACATCCCTGAAACTCTACCTCGAGACGTTCGCGAAACACGACCTGCCCCGGGAGGAGCAGCTCAAATACCTCGGCTTCATGCTCCACGACACGGAGCGGCTCTCGACCAACATCAACAGCATCCTCAACCTCACCAGGATCGAAAGCAGGCTCTACGAGGGGGAATACCGGACCGTGGACGTGGTGGAAACGATCCGGCATTTCGTCGCCTCCAACCATCATGTCTTTTCCAATTGCGACATCCGCGTGGAGGACCACCCGCCGTTGGTCCATCCTCTCATCGTGCCCCTCTTCGAGATGCTTCTCATCAATATCCTGACCAATGCCGTCAAATACAACGCCTCCGATACCCCCCGGGTCGACATCACGTTCGAAGACCGGAAGCAGGACCATTCCCTGCTGATCCGTTTCCGGGACAACGGGATCGGCATTGCCCGGCAGGAGTGCAAAAAAATCTTCCGGAAGTTTTACCAGGGCCGCCGCGACGGCCTTGCCCCGGTCGGCGGCAGCGGCATCGGACTCTATCTGGTCCAGCAGATCGCCAGGATTCACCACGGGAAGGTGACAGCGGACAGCGAAGGTCCGGGAAAAGGTTCCGTGATCACCCTGATCCTCCCCCGGAAAGATCATGAAGGGATGAAAAATGAAAGAGACCACAGCCAAGCGGATCCTCATCATCGAGGATGACCCCCACATCGCCGAGGGGCTCAAGCTGAACCTCTCGCTGCAGGGCTACGAGGCCGCGATCGCCGGAAGCGGAACAGCCGGGCTCCAGTTGTGGAAGAGCTTCAATCCCCACCTGATCATCCTGGACATCATGCTCCCGGGCCTTGACGGCCTGTCGGTCCTGCGCCATATCCGCCTGGAGGACGAGAAGCTCCCGGTCCTGATCCTCTCCGCCAAGGGGGAGACCGATGACCGGATAAAGGGCTTCACCTGCGGTGTCGACGATTACCTTGCCAAGCCCTTCAACCTCGAAGAGTTTCTCCTGAGGGTCGAGCGGCTCCTGACCCGCTCCTCCTGGATGCGGGGCAGTGCCGCCGATGGCGGGACAGCAGAGGACAACGCCCTGCAGTCCTACGCTTTCGGCGACAACAGGGTCGACTTCAAGACCCTGACGGCGCAGTGCCAACAGGGAACGATCCAGTTGACGGAGCAGGAGGCAAAACTCCTGAGGCTCTTCATCGCCAACCGGGGCAAGCCGCTATCGAGGAAGGAACTGCTGGAGGTGGGATGGGGATACTCCGGGGAGACCGCCACCCGGACAGTGGATAACTTCATCGTCCGGCTGAGGCGGTACTTCGAGGCCGATCCGCAGAATCCCGTCTACTTCAAGAGCCTTCGCTCCGTGGGATACCTCTTCGACCACCCCTGACGGACCCCGTCGCCGGCCATGTCCGCGGGATCCGGGGAAACCGTCCGGAACGGGCGCGCGCGGCCGGGTGGTGCCTCATCGCAACGTCTCGCTTCGCTGCACCGGCAAAATCAGCTACGCTTCGCTCCGCGGACTCTGCGAGTTCGCGCCTCCCAAATCCCTCTTCAGACAGGGGGCAAACGGAGTCACCACCTGCGGACAGATACCTGTTGACAGAGAGGCCCTATCCTCGTATCCTCTCGTCCTTCGTTGCCATTTCAAATATCATCTTTTGAGGAGGAAGACGTGGAACGTTCATTGGTTCTGGTGAAACCCGACGGTGTTCAGCGGGGCTTGATCGGTGAGGTGATCGCACGGCTGGAGAGACGGGGCCTTCGCCTGGTAGGGGCGAAGTTCATGCAGGTCAGCCGGTTGCTGGCGGAAGAGCATTATGCCATCCACAAGGGCAAGCCCTTCTATGACGGCCTGATCGCCTACATCACATCCGCCCCGGTGATGGCGATGGTCTGGGAGGGTCCCAAGGCGGTGGCCTGCATCCGGCAGACAATGGGAGCGACCCGCCCAGGTGAAGCCGCCCCGGGCACCATCCGTCATGACTTTGCCCTGGAAGTGGGCCGCAACCTGACCCATGCCTCCGACAGCCCGGAAAACGGCGAGAAGGAATCGGCCCTGTGGTTCGACAAGGACGAGATCGTCTCCTGGCGCCGCGACGTGGACCGGTGGATCTTTGAGGAATGAGGCCCCTTTCCCTGCCCATGACGTCCCGGCCGATGGCCGGGACGTTCTTTGTTGGATACCCGCCAGAGGGTCAGCCTTACCCGGTGGTATAGCGGACCGTCAGGACCAGATCGGAACGGAGGGTGTTGTAAACGGAGCAGTATTTCTCCCTTGAAAGGGCGATCGCCCTTTCAATCTTTCGGGAATCGAGGTTGTTGCCGGTCAGGTGGAGGACCATCTCGACAGCCCGGAAATACTGGGGCGGCTCGGGATTCCGCTCCGCCGTCAACTCGACCCGCAACCCCTTGAGCTCCATCCTCATCTTCTTGAGGATCGACACGATGTCGATGGCCATGCACCCGCCCAGGGACAACAGGAGAGCTTCAGTGGGCATGCATCCCCACTGGGAGTCCGCATCGAACGCCAGGTCATAGCCCCGGGGGGTCGTTCCCTCAAAGACCAGATCACGGCTCCATACCAATGTCGCCTTCACAGACGTGGAGATCTTTCCCTTGTAATCCTGAAGGGAATCCTGCAGTTCATCTTTCTGCTCCGTCCCCATCGGCTTTCCTCCTTAATGATCCTTGGTGATGCGCCCTCTGTCCAAATGGATCGTCCAGTTTCTCGTCCGGCTTTGGACAGCCTCATCATGAATCCGCCCGCGATCCGGACCGATCACCGACCCCGCCCGACGGCGGCAGTCGGATAAATCCATCCCGGGGAAAAGGCAGGGACAGTTGAAAACGCGTCCCTTATCCAGGAACGACATATTCAATTAATCTCAATGATTCTGAAAATATTCCGATATTATATCAAGCAAGACTTTAACATTAAACGGCTTCACGATATAACCTGCGAATCCGACATCCATCGCCTTTTCCTTGTCGCTTTCCATGGCAAATCCCGTAAGGGCGAAGATCGGAATGTCCTTGAGATCGGGATCCGCCTTGATGATCTGGGTCGCATTCAAACCATCCATCCCCGGCAATTGAATGTCCATCAGGATCATGTCCGGACGGGATTCCTTGACCAGGCGAAGACCGGTTTCGGCGTCCATCGCCTCCAGCATCCGGTAATTCCCAACCCGCATGACGGCCCGCATCAGCTTCATATTCATCTCGTTGTCTTCGATGACCAGAATGGTCTTCTGCTCCATAGCTCCCCCTGTCTTTCGGCGTCAAAAGTCGAGCCGGATATAAGATGACGGTACTGCCGCAAGACAACTCCACACCGTTCCAACCCGGAACAGTGATATCAAGCATGCTGCCCCTCTTCTCCTCCTCTCGTCCCTTCCTGTACGCCCACCGACCGCGCCGTTTCGGGGATTTCTTTTTGGAAAAGGCCCGGACCCGGACCTCTGGCGCTATGCTGCACCCCCAGGCGGTAAGGCGGAGCATTTCTCCGCATCATCGCGATGGGGAGAATCGACACTGGTTGGTCATCTATGCATCTCAAGTGCCAAGCAACGGTCCCATATGGGTCGCTGCCTATTAACCAATCGATTTTTCATATACTCTAGGTCAAACCCACAATCAAGCCAAAATATGAGAGCGCAGGCCTGTCATAAGGGTTCGGCGATCCCAGGTGAAAAAGAAAAAAGAAGGTGTTCAGATTCGGCTTCCCTTTTTCATCGAAAAAATATACAAGGCGTAGGCGTCTGCATTCCTCTGTCGGATACAGGCCGCCGGTAGAGTTTGAAGAACCGCTCAGGAAACCCCAGCAACCCTGCTCCATGACTCTAACCGGAACTGTCCAACCCAAGGGGTGCAGTCCGCGAAACGCTGCTTTAATCTTGCCCTTTAAAAGCCCGCTTTACCGACCATTAAATGATGCGGGAAATCAATCGCATCACAACCATAAAGCTAATATAATTCGTAAAGTTCATTAGTTGTCCGTGCGTAAATTCAACCGGAGGAGGTAAACATTGATGCCTGCTGAAGCTGAAAACGGAAATGAACTTATTGGAGGATTCTGGCGTCGATTTTGGGCATATATGATAGACACATACGCTGTTATCGGATTACTAACCCCTATTTCATACTTCGATGATAACGTAAAATATTTTTCGCTTTTTTGAATTGAAGTAGTACGGCAGTGCGCTTTCGAGATAAGAACTTAGTGGCGAAACATAGGTTCAAAATCTTGAAAGGAGGCAACTGCCGTGAGGAGAGATTGTACACAGGATAAGGAAAAAGTCATCCAGATAAATTATCCTGAGTAATCCCCCGGCTAAGCCGGGGGACTCATAGAGTTTGACAATTCCGGGAATATAAAGAAGCCTCCCGGGCTGTGAACCGCTCAAAGTTTACAGGACGGGAGGCAATGTGTGGAAGATGTTGCGACTCTAGCCCATGCAAAATGGGAATGCAAGTATCATGTGGTGTGGATACCGAAGTGTCGGAAGAGGACACTGTACGGTGAGTTACGAAAGTATCTAGGAGAAGCATTTCATGACCTCGCCAGACAGAAGGAGTGCAAAGTAATAGAGGGGCACATGATGCCCGACCATGTTCACATACTGATATCGATACCGCCGAAGTACGCGGTTTCTCAGATCGTGGGCTACATGAAGGGCAAAAGTGCTATCCATATCGCCCGGAGTTACCTGGGACGGAAAAAGAACTTTACGGGTCAGAATTTCTGGGCTCGCGGTTACTTTGTCTCCACAGTTGGAACGGATGAGGAAACGGTCAGGGAATATATCCGGCGACAGGAGAAAGAAGACCGTCGCCTCGATCAAATGACGATGTTTGAAAGATAACCACCTTTAGGTGGTTCATAATCAAACCGCTTTGAGCGGTTCACATTTTCATACCTCCGGCTTTGCCGGAGGTTAGGTGATTATTCTCAGCCTCGAGCTTTTCTTTCAATGTGACAATTTCGGAAAGAGCCGTCCGAAGTTCGAGGGTCCGCTCC
>JAJFUM010000151.1 GCA_021372415.1 Deltaproteobacteria bacterium | reverse complement strand
TATTGGATGGATAAAGGCCTTACCGAGGGGAGATATAAAGAAAAAGAAAGGGATGCGGAGCATTCCCCCTCTTGGCCATTGCGAATTTTTAGCAATCAGTCCCATTTTGGCAGTAAGTCACAGAGGCAGCTGGCGACCTGGTCAAAGATTAAAGATATCCGGGAGTGACGGTTGTTATACCGAAACTCCAGCTCGATCTCTTCAGCCAGCCATGCTTCGGCATCTCCGGCATGGCTCAGGATCGAAAAACGGATGGCGCTCACGCCGCCCCCAATACACGGCCCGGTAGGACAACCCCACCTGCTGGGACGTCTTCCGGACGGAAACTTCTAACTCAAAGAGCTTGATGAGAGACAGCTTGCGACAGTTACAGCGAGAGCAAAACCGATGTCCATTCTTCTGGCACTTTTCAACAAGGACCTTCGAGCGTTGCTCCTGCCGCTGATTAAGTCATATTAAGCTTTAAGTCCATTCGGCACCCCTAACACAGGTGCCGAAAAGGGATCAATTACTTTTTTACGTCAAACCCCTCTTACGTGATGTTAAACACACCCGGGTGACACAACTTTCATGGGCAAAAGCCGTACCAAAAGTAAAAGGAACTTCCTATCTACTGAAAATAGCCATGCAAATGGCGTGAGTCTGGCAGGAGACAGAAAGGATTACAGATCTGCAAAATTGTATTTCGGGGTTGATTCAGGACAAAATTGCGCCCGGCTATGATTGTGGCAAGTACACCATATTTCAAAAGAACGGATCCTGAAGCCGAATGGCAGTGGCCCCCGATTCGACCGGACACCTGGGAAGTGGAAATACGTTTCATCGGCCTGAACAGCCATAAGGAATTTGGTAAGACCCAGGACGATCTAAGTGATTAAAAAATGGCGGAGAGAGCGGGATTCGAACCCGCGGTACACCTTTAAGGGGCGTACAATCGCTTAGCAGGCGATCGCTTTCGGCCACTCAGCCATCTCTCCGCGATCTTTTGATGTCCCTTCGCGGCCCAATCGGCCTCCGGGAGGGACGTTATGTCTGGCGGAGGGAGCAGGATTCGAACCCGCGAACCTTTCGGTCAACGGTTTTCAAGACCGCCGCCATAGACCACTCGGCCATCCCTCCGCACGTGTTGCATGCTACCCCGCGGCGGGAATCCTGTCAACTCCCCCCATGTAGGGGCGAAGTGCCTCGGGGATCACGACGCTCCCGTCAGCCTGCTGATAGTTCTCCAAGACCGCGACAAGCGTCCTTCCTACGGCGAGCCCCGAGCCGTTAAGGGTGTGGACGAATTCCACCTTGCCGCCCTCGCTGCGGCGGAAGCGGATCGACGCCCGGCGGGCCTGGAAATCCTCGAAATTGCTGCATGAGGAGATCTCCCGGTAGGCGTCCTGCCCGGGAAGCCACGCTTCCAGATCATAGGTCTTGGCCGAGGAGAAGCCCAAGTCCGCCGTGCAGAGGCTGACGACCTGGTAGGGGATCTTCAACCTCTTGAGGACCTCCTCGGCGTTCAGGGTCAGCTTCTCCAATTCCTCGTAAGAGTCCTCCGGCCGGGTGAACTTCACGAGCTCCACCTTGTTGAATTGGTGCTGGCGGATCAGCCCCCGCGTGTCCTTCCCGTAGGTGCCCGCTTCCGCCCGGAAACAGGGGGAGTAGGCCACATAAAGGATTGGGAGCTCCTTCTCCGCCAGGATCTCCTCGCGGTGGATGTTCGTCACCGGGACCTCCGCAGTGGGGATGAGAAAGTAGTCCACCTTGTCGATCCGGAAGAGGTCCTCCTCGAACTTGGGAAGTTGCCCTGTTCCCGTCATGCTCTGCCTGTTCACCATGAAGGGGGTCAGGACCTCCGTGTAGCCGTGCTCGGCGGTGTGCAGGTCGAGCATGAAGTTGAAGATGGCCCGCTCGAGCCGCGCCCCCAGACCCCGGTAAAGGGTGAAGCGCGCCCCGGTGATCTTCGCCCCCCGGGCGAAGTCCAGGATGTTCAGGGCCTCGCCGATCTCCCAGTGGGGCTTCGGCGTGAAGGCGAAGGCCGGCTTCTCGCCCCAGGTTCGGACGACGGGGTTATCCTCGGAGCCCTTCCCGCAGACCACCGAGGCGTGCGGGATGTTGGGGATCGTCATGACGATGGCGTCGAGTTCCTCGTCGGCGTTCTTGAGGGCCTCGTCGAGCGCCTTGATCCGGTCGGAGACCGCTCCCATTCTGGCGATGATCTCGGTAGCGTCCTCCTTGTTCTTCTTTTTCTCGCCGATGAGTTTGGAGACGGCGTTGCGTTCGCTGCGGAGCCCCTCGACCTCCTGGATGATATCCCGGCGCTTCGTATCGAGGGCGATGAAATTATCCAGGTTCACTGCCTGGCCCCGTTCAGCCAGTCTGGCGACCACGGTGTCGATGTTCTGCCTGAGGTACTTGATGTCCAGCATGGTCCGACCCTTCCTCCCCGTCTAAGGGAGATTTCCCCTATCACTTTGACCGGTTGAAGTCAACGATTTTATCCGTCACTTGGTCGTCACGGCCCAGACTCCCTGCCAGGCCTCGGGCGGTTGCATGACGAGGGAGCGGCACTTTTCGAGGTAGGCCCGGGCGGCGGGGTCCTTTTCCGCAAGGGGCGCGAAGAGAGACTCCGCCTCGGCGAAGCGGCCCTCGTAGAAGGCCGTCAGGCCCAGGGCAAAGAGGGCCAAGTCCTCCCGGCGGGCCTCGTACTCCGCGGGAAACATCGGCTCGTGGATCACGACGGCCTCTTTGCGGCCGACCACGGAAACCCGCGAGAGCTCGCGGCTGGGGAAGGCCCCGCCCAGGAGCTCCAGGGTCGCCCGGGAGCAGATCGTGTAGGTCCCGAACTGCTTGTTGATTCCCTCCAGGCGTGAAGCGAGGTTCACGGCGTCGCCGAGGATCGTGTAGTCGAAACGGGTATGGGAGCCCATGTTTCCGACGACCGCCGGGCCGCTGTTGAGGCCGATCCGCATCCAGAGATCCTTTCCGATCCGCTCCCGGAACAGGGGCCGCAGTTCGGACAGCTTTGCCTGGCAGCGCAAGGCTGCCCGGACGCAGCGGACCGCGTGGTCCTCCTGCGGCAGGGGCGCGTTCCAGAAGGCGATGATCGCGTCCCCCTCGTACTTGTCTACCGTTCCCCCTTCCTCGTGGATGATGTCCGTCATCGCCGAGAGGTAGTCGTTCAGAAGGGCCGTCAGGGCCTCCGGCTCCAGCCCCTCGGAGATTCCGGTGAAGCCCTCCAGGTCAGAAAAGAAGATGGACAGGGGCCGCCTCTCGCCGCCGAGTTTGAGCCGATCGGGGTATCGGATCAGTTCCTCGATGACCGCCGGACTGAGGTACTGCTTGAAGGCGTTCTTGATGAAGAGCTTCTGCCGGCCTTCGGTGGTGTAATAGATGACCCCGGCGCAGAAGAGGGTGACGACGACGGCGGTTTCCTGGACCACGAGGGGGAGCCAGAATCCCGCCGTATAGGCCGCCAGGGTCGTCAGAACGGGCAGGACGAGGAAGATCCCATAGACCAGAAGTCCCTTGAGTATCCCCGTGACGCGCGCCGTCAATATCCCGGCCAGCAGGACGAGCAAGAGGGTCAACGCCAGGACGGGGCCGTCGTGGACGGGCCGCATGAAATCGCCGGCCAGGAGGTTGTCCAGGGACGTGGCGTGGATCTCGACGCCGGGGTAGACCCCGGAGACGGGGGCAGGCCGCAGGTCGAAGAGCCCCGGCGCGGTGAAGCCGAAAAAGACGTAACGGTCCTTGAAGAGGCCTTCACCGGCGATGGGGGGCGTCTCCCCCTGGCGGATCCTCAGCTCGCTCTGGATGACGGCCGCGGCGCTGTAGGCCCGGTGCGTCCCCGAGGGGCCCCGGAAGTTCAGGATTGCGTTGCCGCTGACGTCGATGGGGATGGGGCGTCCAGCCACGGAGAGGGCGTCCCGAGACAGGGACAGTCGCGTTCCCGGTTTGGCCGCAAGCAGGGCCCCCAGGGCCGGCGTGGGGAGGACCTGCCCGTCGAAGAGACCCAGGAGCTTCACCCGGCGGTAGACGTTGTCCCGATCGGGATTAAGGTGGGTGTCGGCCAGGATCCGGCTTGCGGCGGCCACCTCAGGGACGGGGAAAGCGGCCCTGGGAAAGGTGATCTCCGTCGCTCCGGGACCCTTCAGCCAGCCGTCGAGGCCCCGGATCTCGATGTGGGTGTCGGGGATCGCTGTGGGCCACCGGCTTTCCGTGCCCGCGGTGCGGCTCAGGAAGAGGGCGCCGACGAAAGGGGGTCCGTTGCGGATCGCCTTCCCGAAAGCCACGTCGTCCTCCACGCCGTAGGTGGACGGCTCGGTGTAAAGGACGTCGAAGATTACGGCCTTGGCCTCCTGGCGGCGGCAGTAATCGAGGATGAGGCCGTACATTTCCCGCGGCCAGGGCCAGCCCAGGCCGTTCTCCCTTTTCCCCCAGTCCAGGCTCTCCTGGTCCAGGAGGATGAGGCGGATCCGGTCGGTTGCCGGGGCCGGCCGGGCCAGGAGGTGGACCCGCCAGTCCCAGGTCTTCAGCTCCCAGCGTTCGAGCCAGCCCGGGAGCCAGAGGATCGAGGCGACCGCGAAGCCGATCAGTCCCGCCCCGAGTCCCTGGAGGGCCTTTTTCGCCGCGGGCGACAGGGCCGCCGTCCTCATATCCGGCCGAGGGCCTGCTGGAACCGCTGCTGGCGGGTGGTGGTGGTCTGGACGGCAGCCATCCACAGTCCCTCCTTCCGGAGCTCCGCGATCCGGTCCTTGGGGGCGGGGTGGGTCTTGGAGAAGTCGTAGCCGCCGGGCTTGAGGTTCCGGCCCATCACCGTGAGCATCTCGATCAGGCCGTTGGGGTCGTAGCCGACGCGCCGAAGGAGCGCGACCGCAGCCCGGTCCGCTTCATATTCCGAGGTGCGGGCATAACCGTTGTTGATCAGGCTGCTGGTGATGTCGGCGATCGCCCCCTCGAAGGTCTGGGTGAGCGAGGCGACCTGGTCGGAGCCGAGGGTCTTGGCCCCCTCTGCGGCGAGGGTGGTCAGGGCCTCGGTGACCCGCGCCTTCTCGATGGCCTGCATCCCGTGCCGAAGCTGGATGTGCCCGATTTCGTGGGCCAGGACCGCCGCCAGGGCCTCCTCGCTCCGGCAGCAGCGCAGCAGGCCCCGCGTGACGAAGACCAGGCCGCTGGGCGTGGCGAAGGCGTTGATGTCGTCCGAGTTCAGGACGAGAAAGTGGTAGCCGCCGAAGATGCTGGGCAGGTCCGAGGCCTGGGCAAGCGTCTGGCCCAGGGTGTTGACGTACCGGTTGACCGCTGCCTGGTCGTAGGCCTTGTAGCGGGTCAGGACGACGGCCCCGACGGTGCGGCCGATGTAGTACTCCTGCTCCGGCGTGAACTCCTCGGCGCTCCGGGCCACGGCCCGGGCCGACTTGCGGATCGAATCCGCCTGGGCGCCCGTAATCACCCCTGCCCCCTGCCCGATGGTCGTGGCGATCTGGGCGGCAGACTCCATGGTCTGACAGGCCGACAGCGCCATCAGGGCGCTCAGGACGGCGGCGAGGGCCGCGATGGCGGGAAGGGCGGTCTTCTTCATCGGGCACCCCCTTCCCGGGGGACGATGTCTCCTTCCCTGAGGAAGGCCTGCATCTCCTCGGGGGTGACCTGGAACTTTTCCATCCGGTCCACCCAGGTGAAGTCGACGGCCTGGTGGTTCTTCCGGTATGCCTTCTCGACCTCCTCGTTGAACCCCTTGCCGGCCAGGGCGATCTCTCCGCCAGTGGCGCTGGTCCGGACATCGGCCGTCCCGGCCTGGGGAACGATGGCCCTGCTGGTCAGGGCCGAGCTGTGCATCCAACCCTGGAGCCCCGCGCGGAGAGCCACCCGCTTCCAGGCCCCCTGCTCCTCGAGAAGCTCGACGCGCTCCCCATAGCCGGGCTTGGCGACGATCTTGCCCAGAAAGGAAGGGGTGCTCCGGAGCTGGGCCTCCCGGACCTGGACGGTGAGGCTGTTCTGGGCCGCCGCAGCTGCTGTGCAGACGAAGCCGATGAGGAAAAGGCAGGAGAAAATGGTTGTTTTTATGAAATATTTCATGGGGTCCCTCCGACGGATCTTCGCCTTTCTTCTTTTCGATTTTCAGCGGAGAGACCGCAAATGTCAAGAGGGAACTCTTGGGGAAAGACCGTGACGCTGCAAGGGCGCTTTGCGCCGGTGAAGGCAGGGGAAACGGCTCAGTGTGTCAAGGGTTAGGCCGGAGCGGCTTGCGGTGAGCCGTTATGAAGAGACTGAAAACAGCGGCCGAATGTGGTAGATAGGGTTGGGTTCGGAACAATGGCTGGAATCCGGAGCCGGATCGGGCTTGCCTGCACCGGAGAGGGTCTGGCATGGCACGACCGGACACGCTGTATGTGGAGCCAGAAAGAGGCAAGGGGGCTTGCATGAAAACGGATCTTTTCTACTATACCGGTACGGGTAATTCCCTCTGGGCGGCCCGGACGCTTGCCGAAGCGCTTGGCGAGGCGGAGCTCTTTCCGATCTCGCGCGTCCGTGCGGATGCGGGCCGCACCGACGCCGAGGCGGTCGGCCTCGTCTTTCCCGTCCACATCTGGGGCGTCCCGCGCCGCGTCATCGCCTTTCTCGATGGCATCAAGAGGGACCCCTCGCGGTACCACTTCGCGATTGCCGTGAATGCCGGCCAGGTGGCGGCGACGCTCCTGCAGCTCAGGGGGCTGCTGCAGGAGCGGGGATTGGCCCTTGCCTGCGGATTCGACCTCGTCATGCCCTCCAACTATATCCCCTGGGGCGGGCCCGGACCCAGGGAGGGGCAGATGAAGCGGATCGCCGCGGCCCGGGAGAAGATCGCGGCGATCGCCTCTAACGTGGCCGCAGGGGCGCAGGGGCCGATCGAGAGGGGACCATTCTGGCAGAACCTCCTCTTTACGGGGTTCAACCGTCTGGCCTTCTCCCGTGTCCCGTCGATGGACAAGTCCTTCTGGACCGACCCGCGCTGCAACGGCTGCGGTGTCTGCCGCCAGGTCTGCCCCTGCGGCAACATCGAGATGAAGGAGGACAAACCCCTCTGGCTCCACCGCTGCGAGCAGTGCCTGGCCTGCATCCAGTGGTGTCCCCAGGAGGCCATCCAGTTCGGCAAGAGGACGCCCCGCTACGAACGGTATCACCACCCGGAGGTCCGCCTTCAGGACCTGACTGCGGTCCCGAAACGGCAGGAAGAAGAGTAGACGGATCGGGAGCCTGGGGAGGTGCGGAAATTCGGCCCAGCGTGGCGGGTTTATTGTTGGGTCGGGAAACATTGGCAGTTCATTACTATTGGGAAGGATGGATTCAAGATGAAGTATCGCGTCGTCGGCAAACAGGAGAACAGTGCGGACTGCATCGTCTGCGGATTGAAGAATGAACTGGGCCTGAAGGCCGCTTTTTACGAACTGGAAAACGGCGAGGTGATGGCGATCTTCCGGCCGCGGGAAGAGCACCAGAGCTATCCGGGGCGACTGCACGGGGGGATGGCGGCGGCGATCCTGGACGAGACCATCGGGCGCGCCATGATGACGGGCAACCGGAAGGCCTGGGGGGTCACCGTGGAGATGTCCCTTCGTTTTATGAAGCCGACCCCCTTGAACGGGGAATTGAGGGCCTTCGGGCGGGTGACCCGGGACACGAGCCGGATCTTCGAGGGGTCCGCGGAGATCCTCCTGCCGAACGGGGAGGTGGCGGTCAGCGCCACAGGGAAATTCATGAAAATGGCGATCGACAAGATTACCGATTTTACCGGCCTCGACTGGAAGGTCACACCGGGGAAAAGCGATCCCACCGAAGTGGAAATCTGAAGCATTTATCCCTTGACAAGCCCTCTTTATTGATATATCACATATTACATACCAATTAAGAGGGCCGCTGCCGTCACGGGGTCCATGGGGCGGAGAGCCGGCCGAGCCAAAAGGGGATTCGACAACCGAACCGCACATCACACGAGCGGAAGCCCCTGGCAAGGGGGCAGGACCGCGCAAGGAGGAAGCCCATGCGTAGAAAATGCTTATGCGGATTGATCCTGGCTGTGGTTTGCCTGATCCTGTCCGGCCTTCTGCCGGCACTGGCGCAAGACTATCCAACCAAACCGATCGAGGTCGTGGTCGGATACGCCCCCGGAGGGGGGACCGACATGGTGGCCCGGGCCATTGCCGATGTGGCGGCCAAGTATGCGGGACAGCCCCTGGTCGTCAACAACAAACCGGGCGCCACCGGCATCATCGGCTCACAGTACGTCTACAATGCCAAGCCGGACGGATACACGATCCTGGTGGCGGGAGGAAGCGAGACGGTGTCGGTGCCCCACTTCAAGAACCTTCCATTCAACCCCATCACCGATTTTGATCCAGTCATCCGGCTCATGGTTGAGCGCGTCGGGTTCTACGTCAGGACCGACAGCCCCTGGAAGACCATGAAGGACCTTATCGCCGATGCGAAGCAGAATCCCGATAAGTTCACCTACGGCACCTCGGGTGTCGGCGGTTTGCACCACGCCGCCGTCCTAGTGACGGAGAAGAGGACGGGAATCCGAATGACCCACGTGCCCCAGAAGGGCGGCGCCGAGAACCTGACCGCCCTGGCCGGCGGCCATGTGAGCGTGGCGATGGCCTCGCCGAACGAGGCCTACGCGCTCGTGCAGGGAGGCCGCGTACGCTGCCTGGCCCTCACCTCCCTGGAACGTTCTCCGACGGAACCGAATACCCCGACGATGCGCGAGCTGGGATACGACGTCTATATCGACAACCAGAAGGGGTTCGTGGTCCGCAAGGGCGTTCCCCAGCCGATCCGTCAGAAGCTCCACGACATCGTGAAGAAGGCCTGGGATGATCCGCAGTTCAAGGCGAGCGCCGACAAGCTGAAACTGGAGCTCTCCTACCTGAACGGCGAGGATTTCCGTAAGGCCCTCAAGAGCATGTATGATCAGATCGGCGAATCGGTGAAGAAGTAATCCTGCCGGTCAGGTGGATATTCGAACGCATTGAGGGATGCAGGACCTATGAGTTTGGATCGAATTCTCGGTGTGGGGGCGCTGCTCCTGGCAGTTCCGGTCGGTGTGGCCTCCTGGGGATTCGGGGTGGGAACCCCCAAATCCCCGGGGGCCGGTTTCTGGCCGCTGGTCATCTCGGTGGTGATGTTCGGCCTGGGGGTCTCGCTCATCCTGCGTCCGAGCCCCGGCCTCGTAAAGGCAGGCGGGAGCTCGCGATGGGGAAGATTCAATCTCACCCTTGTAACCCTGGCCTTTTACGTGGTTGCCCTGGAGCCGCTCGGCTACCTGGCGACGACGGCCCTGATGCTGCTGGTCCAGTTCCGCTGGGTGGAGGGCCGTTCCTGGCGTTCGAGCCTCGGGATCGCCCTCCTGGCTTCCCTCGTTTCTCTGGTCCTCTTCAGGGTCCTGCTCAAGGTTTCTCTTCCCACCGGCGTGATCCCGCTGCCTCGGGGATGGTGAGAACAGAACATTCATAAGGAGTGACTTTGGATACCCTCGGCGCCCTTGTACATGGTTTTTCCATCGCCATGACCCCCGGGAACCTCCTGGCGGTCCTTTTGGGGGCCTTCATCGGGACGGTGATCGGCGTCCTGCCCGGCCTGGGGCCCACGGCGACCCTTGCCCTCCTCTTGCCGATCACCATCGGCATGGACATGGTCTCGGCCCTGATCATGATGGCCGGGATTTACTACGGCGCCATGTACGGGGGGTCGACGACCTCCATCCTCGTCAATATCCCCGGCGAGGCCGCATCGGTCGTGACCTGCATCGACGGCTACCAGATGGCCCGCAAGGGCCGGGCGGGCCCGGCCCTCGGCATGTCCGCCTTCGGCTCCTTCATCGGCGGCACCGTGAGCGTGGTGGCGGTCATGCTGATCTCGCCCTTTCTGGCAGAGACGGCCCTGAAGTTCGGGGCCCCGGAGATGTTCGCCCTGCTCTTCTTCGCCTTCACCTGCATCGGGGGCCTGACCGGGAAGTCCCGGGCGCAGGGGCTTCTCATGGCCTGCATCGGGCTCCTCCTGGGAGTGGTCGGCACCGACGACATCCAGGGGGTGGACCGGTTCATCTTCGGTCAGCTCTACCTGCAGGACGGGATCGGCCTGGTCCCCCTGGCCATGGGAATCTTCGGCCTCGGCGAGATCCTCTACAACATCGAAAAGCGGGAGGAACAGGGGGCGATCCTGGAGACGCCCAAGAGTCTCCTGCCGACGCGGGAAGACTGGCGCAGATCCGCGATGCCCATTGCGCGGGGGAGCCTTCTGGGGTTCGGCATCGGCGTGATCCCGGGCGGCATGCCGGCCGTGGCCTCGCTCATGAGCTATGCCGTCGAGAGGCGGGTCGCCAAGCGGCCGGAGGAATTCGGAAAGGGGGCCATCGAAGGGGTGGCGGGCCCTGAGACAGCCAACAATGCAGCCACGGCTGGGGGCTTCGTGCCGCTCCTCACGCTGGGGATCCCCACCAACAGCGTCCTGGCCCTCATGCTGGCGGCGATGATGCTCCACGGCGTCACACCGGGTCCCCTGCTCCTGCTCAAGTGGCCGGATGTCTTCTGGGGCGTCATCGCCAGCATGTACATCGGCAACATCATGCTGATCATCCTGAACGTGCCGATGATCGGGCTCTTCGTGCAACTCCTCCGGGTGCCCTATGGGATTCTCTCGCCGCTCATCATCATGTTCATCATGCTCGGGGCCTACGCCCTGAAGAGCAGCGTGGGGGATCTGGTGGCCACGATCCTCTTCGGCCTGATGGGGTATCTCATGAAACGGTTCGGCATCGAGCCCGCCCCTCTGATCCTGGCCTTTGTCCTCGGGCCGATGCTGGAGAACAACCTGAGCAAGGCCCTGATCATGTCCCACACCGGCAGCCCGCTCTTTTTCTTTTCGCGGCCCATCTCGGCGACGCTGATCAGCCTGGCGATCCTGGTCCTGCTCTACCCGCTCGTCCGGTGGGGATGGCATCTGGTGACAGGCCGGGGCAAGGTTGAAGCCTGAGGTCCCGTGACCGGGCGGATGGGGGCGGCCGTATCCTCTTGGGAATGATCGGATCCCTACCGACGGGCCTCCGGTTGTGGTAGGATCGACAATAAACATTGCGGATAGGGAGGTCATATGCCTCAAAAAAATCTGAATCTGGAGCGGTTGGCGCCCGTCCCCTCTCTCAAGGAGATGGCCCTGGCGACGATCAAGGAGGCCATCCTCTCCAAGAAGCTGGTCCCGGAGAAGATGTACACGGAAGCCGTTCTGACCCAGGAGTTGGGGATTTCGAGGACCCCCGTCCGGGAGGCCCTGATCCATCTGGCATCCCGGGGGATGATCGTCTACTTTCCCCGGAAAGGCTTTCAGATCACGCCGCTTACGGAGAAGGATGTGGAGAACCTCTTCGAACTGCGGCTTCCCCTGGAGATGGCCGTCATCGAGCACATCACGCCCCGGCTCACGGACAAGGGCCTGGTCGAGATCGAGAAGGCCCTGCAGCGTTACCAGAAGGTCGTGCAGAAGGGAGCGCCCCTTCAGTCCCTCCGGGCCAACCGGGACTTCCACATCTGCCTGGCCGGCCTGACGGAGAACTCTTACCTCATCAAGGCCCTCGACGAGATCCGAGATCTGACCGATCTGGCGAGCGTCCGGAGTCTCGAGGTCGATTCCCGGGCCCTGGAGGCGGCCGATGAGCATGAGAGGATCACGGCGGAGTTGAGGAAGCGGTCCGTGAAGGGGGCTCTCAGGGAGATGGAAAACCACCTTAAGATCACAAAGGAGAGGGTCCTGGCGAGGATCCTTCCCACCAAGGCGGCCGGTTGACGCTCGGGGTTATGGAAGACAGCGGTCCGCCCAAGGGTCCGTAGGGATATGGGCGCCGATTGCGTACAGAGAGGAGAAGGGACGACAATGGAATTCAAGAAGAACAGTCTGAGGGAGAAGATCAACAAAGGGGAGATCGCCCTTGGAACGGCCATGTACAGCTTCAGCCCGGCGATCATGGAAGTGGCCGGCTTTACGGGGCTGGATTTCTGCCGGATCGACAATGAACACGCCTGGCGGCAGGATGAGGGCGCGGAGAACGTGATCCGTGCGGCGCTCCTCTCGGGGATCTGCCCCCTGCTCCGGGTGGATCGGGACAATCCCTACCTGGTCCGCAAGGCCCTTGAGGCGGGTGCCGGCGGGGTCATCGTCCCCCACGTCCACGACCGGAAGGACGCCGAGCAGATCGTCCAGGCGGCCAAGTTCCCCCCCGTCGGCAAGAGGGGGTACGGCGGGCTCTGCCTTTCCGGCCAGTGGGGCGTCAACGGGGGGACCGAATGGATGGAGTGGAGCAATGCCGAGACCCTCGTCATCCCCATGATCGAGGACATCTCGGCGATGGCCCACATCGACGCGATCCTGGCCACCGAAGGGGTGGACGCGGTCTTCTTCGGCCCCGCCGATTTCAGCGTTTCCCTCGGCCTTCCGCTCCAGACGGGGCACGAGAAGGTGATCGACAACCTCAAAAGGACGATTGAGGCAGCCGATAAGCACGGGAAGTTCGTGATCTACCCCGGTGCGGGATTTCCCCAGTGGGAGACGGTCTTCAAGTGCAAGGAGCTCGGGGTCAAGGCGATCGAACTCGGCCATGACGTGACCATCCTCCGGGCAGTATGGGGCAAGGCGATCCAGGCGATGAAGAAGGGGGCCTAGCCTGATGGATGCATCCCGCAACGGGCCTTGGAAGGCGTGCAGCGGGTTCAGAAAGGATATGGTGATGGATAAGAAGGCGGCTCAGCTCGTTCCGGTCTCGGATCTGCGGGAATTTTCGGTCCGTTCCTTTACGAAATCGGGACTGTCGAAAAAATATGCGGAATGGATGTCCGACACCCTGGTCCAGTCTGAATTGCGGGGCGTCGGATCCCACGGGATCGTCCGGCTCCCCTTCTACTGCCAGCGGCTCCTCGTCAAGGGGACCAATCCTAAGCCGAAGGTGAAGGTGGTCAGGAGCAAACCCTCGGCGCTCCTGATCGACGGGGACAACGGCCTGGGCCAGATCATCGGCATCCAGGCGATGGAGAAGGTGATCGCGCGGGCCAAGAGGCAGGGGGTCTGCTTCGCCGGGGTGCGCAACAGCTGCCACTTCGGCATGACCGCCTACTACCCGATGATGGCCCTCAGGGAAGGGATGATCGGCATTGCCGGTTCGAACACGGCGACCGTCATGGCCCCCTGGGGCGGCGGCAAGTCCGCCATCGGCAACAACCCGCTGGCGATCGCCATTCCCACGGGGAAGCCCTATCCCCTCACCCTGGACATGGCGATGAGCGTCGTCTCCGGAGGAAAGGTCCGCCTGGAGGCCGTCAAGGGGACCAAGATCCCCTTCGGCTGGATCCTGGACGAGAAGGGCCGTCCGACGGACAACCCCGCCGACATGTTCCCCAACGGGACCCTGCTGCCCATGGGGTACAAGGGCTTCGGCCTGGCGATCATGATCGAGATCCTCTCCGGCATCCTGACCCAGGCGGCGATCCTCGGGGAGATCAAGCTCTGGTTCGACAAACCGGCCGAGCCGGTCAACCTCGGCCACTTCTTCATGGCCATCGACATCGGGGCCTTCCTCCCCCTGGAGTCCTTCAAGGCGCGGGTCGACGGCCTGATCGACACGCTGAAGGCATCTCCTCCCATGGAGGGGTCCTCGGGGGTCACGATGCCCGGGGAACTGGAGTACCTCAGCGAACGGAAGATGCTGGAGGAGGGGATCCCCATCTCCGGCGGGGTCCTCCAGACCCTCGACGACTTCGCGGACCGGGTCCGCATCGCCAGGCTCGCCCGCTGAAATCAGGTGCAGTCCATCTGGGAAAGAAGGAGGCGCAGGGTGAAGCAGAAAATCGGCATGATCGGGATAGGGGCCATGGGAAAGCCCATGGCGTTGAACCTCCTGAAAGCGGGCTACCCGCTTACGGCCTACAGTACCAACCCCCAGGCCCTCAAGGAGGTGACCGGGGCCGGCGGGACAAGCGCCGGGAGCATCGCGGAACTCGCGGCTGCCGTGGAGGTGGTCATCACCATCGTGCCGGCGGACCGGGAGGTCCTAGAGGTCTACACCTCCGAGAAAGGGGTCATCCGCCATGCGAAGGACGGCACGGTCTGTCTGGAGATGACTTCGGCCCGGGGGGAGACGGTCAAGGAGGTCGAGGCCTTTGCGGCCAAGGCTGGCAAAAGGATCCGCTTCATCGACGCGCCGGTCAGCGGGGGGGTGGCCGGGGCCCAGGCCGGGACGCTGACCATCATGACGGGCGGCGAGAGGGGCTTGATCGACGCCCAGATGCCGATCCTCCAGGCGATGGGCAGCAAGATCATCTATACCGGCACCCTGGGGAGCGGCAAGTCGGTCAAGATGATCAACCAGTTCCTTAACGCCGCCAACACTTGCATTGCGGCCGAGGCCCTCGAACTGGCCCGGCGGATGGGGCTTGACCTGGAAATCCTCTGCAGTGTCGTGAACGAGAGCTCGGGCAGCTCCTGGGTCTTCAAGAACAACGTCCCCAAGTTCATAGTCCCAGGGACCTACGGGACAGGGTTCCGATTAGAACTGATGAAGAAGGACGTCAACCTCTCTGTCGAGCAGGCCCACCGCGACGGCCTCTGCCTGCCTCTCCTGGCGGACGTCTTCGGGGTCTTCCAGTCCATGTGCAACCGGGGGCACGGCACCGAGAACTACAACGTCGTTGCCGAGTGGGTGAAGATGCTCAACGCCAAGGATGCGAAACCCTAGGATGCGAAACGCCTTTCCTCCGGTGAAGAACCCGGCCCATTGGCCGGGCAGAACCCCGGAGGAGGGCTCCTGAGCCTCCCGGATATTCCAGGCCCCAGTAGTGAGCCGGTTTGACCTGTGCCGGGAGGATGGATTTATAGGGCGCGATTTGAATATTTTTCGGGGCCACCTGCCGTCGAAGCGGAACGGCCGCAGCGGCAACTGTCTGAGCGCCGCCAGGCGCGAGTTTTTGCCGGTGCAGCGGAGCGAGACGCTGCAGGGTCGAAAAAGATTCATGAGCGCCCGAAATCCATCCACCGACACAAAATGAGTCACCACCCAGACCCCCTTCCCGTGGATTTCTGATGACGATCGTGATAGGAAGGTCACTGATTTCCCACCAGCCCCCGTTTCAGCTTTTTGTACAACGCGGATTCCGCATCATCTGAAAATTGTTTGGGATCAAGCCAATTGCCCCGAAAGCCGGGAACCTCGGTAGATCGACGATGATCCGTTTTCACGGAGGATGGAAAGGCCCATCCGTCAGCATGGGGATCGCGGATCCTTTCAGCCGATCGAGAGCCTCCGGATGGATCTTTTTTTTCTATTGACATGTTGGTGCGTTGTGTCTATCGTCGCCGTCCGAAAAATGGCTTCGCAGCATTGAGGTGACTGAAATGAATACGAACTCCGAGGCAATCCAGGAGGGGGGGAAGATCCCACTGAAAACCGGTCTGCTCGCGCTCAGCGTTTCCGCGCTGGGGGTGGTCTACGGCGACATCGGCACGAGCCCGCTGTACACCATGAAGGAGACCTTCTTCGGGTCGCACCCCCTGGCAAGGAATCCCGAGAACATCCTCGGTGTCCTCTCCCTCATCTTCTGGACCCTGTTCCTGGTTGTCGGCGTCAAGTACGTGCTGCTGGTCATGCGCGCCGACCTGCACGGCGAGGGCGGGATCTTCGCCCTGCTCGGGATCATCCGAGGGCAGCAGCAGGAACGGGCCAAACCGAAGAGGCTCCTCTGGGCCATCACCACCGCCGTGATGATGGGTGCTGCCCTGCTCTACGGCGAGGGCATCATCACTCCGGCGATCTCGGTCCTTTCGGCCTATGAAGGGCTGGCGGTGGTGACGACGGCCTTCGAGCCGGCGATCGTCCCGCTGACCGTCCTCACGCTCCTGGTCCTTTTCCTGTTCCAGAGGCGCGGAACGGGCCAGGTCGGCAGGGCTTTCGGGCCGATCATGCTCGTCTGGTTCGTCACCATCGGCCTGGCAGGCCTGGTCTGGATCACCATCCACCCCAGTGTGCTCCTGGCGGTGAATCCCCTTTACGCCGTGAATTTCGTGGCGGCCCATGGCATCCAGGTCGTCTTCATCCTCGGGGCGGTGGTCCTGGCCATCACAGGCGTCGAAGCGCTCTTTGCAGACATGGGGCACTTCGGCCGCAGGGCAATCCAGTTATCCTGGTACTCCTTCGTCTTCCCCTGCCTGCTGCTGAACTACTTCGGCCAGGGGGCTCGGCTGCTCGACGGCACGCCCATCCCCAACAGCAATGTCTTTTTCGCCCTCTTCCCGCAGGAGGACTTCTTCATCTACCTGGCGGTGATCCTGGCCACGATGGCCACCGTGATCGCCTCTCAGGCTCTGATATCGGGGGCCTTCAGCCTGACCAGGCAGGGGATCGCCCTGGGACTTTTCCCGCGGGTCCAGATCCTTTTTACATCGGCCGAGATCGAGGGGCAGATCTACATCCCCGTGGTGAACTGGCTGCTGATGGCCGGCTGCATGATCCTGGTCATGGGTTTCGGGTCATCGAGCGCCCTGGCCGCAGCGTACGGCATCGCCGTGACCGGTGCGATGGCCATCACCTCGACCATCTTCTATTTCGTTGCCCGCGGCTGGGGATGGAAGCGCTACCTGATCGGCCCGGTGTGCCTGGGGTTTCTCATGATCGACCTGTCCTATTTTTCGGCCAACACGCTCAAATTCATCGACGGCGGCTATGTCCCGGTCATCATCGCCCTCTTCCTTTTCTCCCTCATGAAAACCTGGCAGTGGGGCCGCGGACAGTTGGCCTATGCCTATGCGGACTTTCTGAAGGTCCCCATCAAGGCGTATGTGGATTTGAAGCAGCAGCTCATGGACAGTCCGACGCTTAGGGTCGGCTTCCTCCATCGCAGCCTGACCCAGGTGGAACGGGCGATCGTCTTTCTGACCTCGCGGCCGATCCTGTCCGTCGACGATCCCTGCCCGATCGGCCTGCGGGTTTACGTCAAGCGCAACGGGGCCATCCCCAAACACATCATCTTCCTGAACGTCACCCAGCTGAGCGTGCCGACCGTCCCCGACAAGGAGTATGTCGAGGTGATCCGGCTCGGGGCGAACATCGTTTCGGTGAACGTCCACTACGGCTACATGCAAAGGCCCGACGTGCCTTCAATCCTGCGCTCGCTTAAGATGCGGGGCCTCATCAAATTGAACGAGAAGCGCTGGACGATCCAGGTCGGCGAGGAGGAGATCCTGACCGACCCGTCGCTGCCGTTCCTTCGGCGCCTGATGGTCCGGTACTTTCTGTTCATCATGCGTTTCACCAACTCGGC
>JAJFUM010000142.1 GCA_021372415.1 Deltaproteobacteria bacterium | reverse complement strand
CAGGGCGTTATCGATCATGTCCAATCCCGTCTTCTGGCCCCTCGAAGGGGGGTGGCCTTTGTGGCCCGGTTGCCACCAAGATACCGAGAAACGCGCAAGGCCACTATACGCAAATGGACCCCGGCCTGTCAAGAAGATGTCCCCGTCGGAATGCCTCCGTCTGGCACTTTAGACCAGAATCCGGTCCTCACAGTCGCTCATGAAGCTTTTCCGACCCTGCACGCCTTGCTCCGCTCGCGTCCCCTGAGGCCCACCTTCGGACTCAAACCAAGATACCCCTTCCGGGGCCTGTCGTCAGAGAATGATTTCCCTTTTGTCTTTTTGGCCCCCTTCGGTTATAGTTCAGTATTCCCATCGAAGACTGGCTTTGGGAAGGGGAATCGATGACGGATCTGCTGGATGAAAAGAGGATCGGCCGCGTGGCCGAGATGATCGCCAAGGCGAGGGATGTCGTCGTGTTTACCGGCGCCGGGATCAGCACGGAATCGGGGATTCCCGATTTCCGCAGTCCCGGTGGGTTCTGGACGAAGTTCGATCCGGAGGATTTCACCATCACCCGGTTTCTGGAGAACCCGGAGACGCGGCGCAAGCAGTGGCGATTCCTGCTTTCGGGCGACCTGTTCCGGGACGCCAGCCCCAACAGGGCCCACCAGGCGATCGCCGCCCTGGAAGCCATGGGCAAACTGGACTGCATCATCACCCAGAACATCGACAACCTCCACGAGAAGGCGGGAAACGATCCGGAAAGGGTCTTCGAACTCCACGGCAACATGAGGTGGGTTCGTTGCCTGGACTGCGGCGAACGCTTTCCTGTGGAGGAGATCCTCGAACGACATCGGTCCGCGGAGGACCCCCCGCCCTGCGGGGGCTGCGGGGGGATCCTTAAACCGGATGTGGTCTTTTTCGGTGAGGCCCTCCCCGATGAAACCCTCCGGGAGGCGACCCGCCGTGCCAGCCGGTGCGATCTTCTGATCGTCATCGGATCTTCGCTGGTCGTCTATCCGGCGGCCTATATGCCGCTTTATGCGAAGCAGTCGGGGGCGGGGCTGGTGATCGTCAATTGGACCCCCACGCCTGCGGACGGGATCGCCGATGTGGTCATCCATGCCGCCGCAGGAGAGGTGATGGAACGGATCGTGGCGGACCTCCGGCGGAGGCTGGATCGATGTGTCTGATCCTTTTCGCTTGGAGGGCTCACGAGGCCTTCCCGTTCATCCTGGCGGCCAACCGGGATGAGTTCTACGAGCGTCCCACGGCGCCTGCGGACTTCTGGGAGGAGTCTCCCGATCTTCTGGCGGGCCGGGACCTCAAGTCCGGAGGCACCTGGCTTGGCGTCACACGGCAGGGAAGGGTGGCGGCGATCACCAACTACCGGGATCCTGCCTCGCTGAAACCCGCGGCCCCTTCACGCGGGGAAGTGGTCAACGGTTTCCTCCGGGGCCGTGAAGGCCCCGAGGCCTATCTGGACGGGCTCGCCCCCGTTGCCGGCCGCTACAACGGCTTCAGTCTGCTTCTGGGGGATCTCTCGGGACTCTTTGTCTATTCGAACCGGGGCGCGAGGCTTGCCGTGGAGCCGGGGATCCACGGGATAAGCAACCACCTGATCGACAGCCCCTGGCCGAAGGTGGTGCGGGGAAAGGCCGCCCTGGCAGGGCTGCTCGGCGAGGCGGGGGGGCCGTCGCCTGAAGCCCTCCTCGACCTCCTTGCGGATCGGTCGAGGCCTCCCGATAGGGAACTCCCCGATACAGGGGTGGGGCTGGAGTGGGAAAGGATCCTCTCTTCCCTTTTCATCGAGAGTCCCTCCTACGGGACCCGCTGCTCGACGGTCCTGATGGTCGGAAGGACGGGGCAGGCGATCTTCGTCGAACGTCTTTTCCAGGGCGGGGCCCCTTGGATGACGGCCCGCTTCAACTTCCGGATCCCCCTGAGATCCGGGATCGAACTTGAAGGAGCAAGCGTGCATGTCGCGTCGTGAATATCCGGACAGGCCAAGGGTCGGCGTGGGGGCGGTGGTCCTGCGGGACGGCCGGGTTCTGCTTGTCAGGCGTGGCGTTCCGCCGAGCTTCGGATTGTGGGCCATACCGGGCGGTTCCCAGGAAGTGGGGGAGACCCTGCGGGAGGGGGCCGAGCGGGAGATCCTCGAGGAGACGGGGATCAGGGTCCGGGCGGGGAGGCAGATCTTCACGGGGGACCTGATCCAGCGGGATGACGAGGGCCGCGTCCGCTACCACTACGTGGTGATCGATTTCCTGGCAGAGTACCTGAGCGGCGAGGTGAACGGCTCGGACGACGCCCTGGAGGCCCGCTGGGTGTCCCCTTCGGAGGCGGAGGGACTCGAGATGACCGGGACGACGCGGCAACTGCTCCGGGAGGTTGGCTTCTTCCCTCCGGGGGATCGGGGGGAGAAAGAGCCGTGACAGGGCCGAAAACGTGCGGCCAGTCGAGGAGGTGACAGCATGAAGGTGGTCTTTCATCAGGATTTCCTCCCGTCCTATACGGCCGATCCGGCGGCTGAGGGCGGAAGGATGGAGGCGATCGAAAGGGCGATCCGGGGGAAAGCGACCTTCATCGAGGCCGTCCCGGCACCCGAGGAGGCCATTGCCGCCGTCCATACCGCCGCCCACATCGAACGGGTCCGGAGGGAAGGACTCTACGACATCGCGGCCCTCGCAGCGGGCGGGGCGATCCAGGCCGCCGGGATCGGCCTCCAGGAGCCCTGCTTTGCCATGATCCGGCCGCCGGGCCACCACGCCTCGGCGGGAAGTGCATGGGGGTTCTGCTATTTCAACAACATGGCCATCGCCCTGGAGGCGCTGTTCCGTCAGAAGCGGATCGCCAGCGCCTTCATCCTCGACTTCGATCTCCACTTCGGCGACGGGACCGTGAACATCTTCGGCGGACGGCCCGAGATCACGATCCTGAACCCCTCGTCGGCGGAGCGGAGCCAGTATCTGCAGATCGTCCACGATCATCTCGCCGCGCAGCGGTACGACGTCATCGGGGTGTCCGCCGGCTTCGATCATCACCTGGAGGACTGGGGCGGGCTCCTGATGACCGCCGACTACAGCGAAATGGGACGGATGGTCCGGGCGGCCGTCCGGAAAAACAGTGGCGGCTGCTTTGCCGTCCTGGAAGGCGGCTACAACCACCGCGTCCTGGGGGCCAACGTGTTGGCCTTTCTGGAGGGCCTCGGAGGGGAGGAATGAAGATCTGCCACGGCTGCCGAAAAGAGATCGACCCGCCCGAACCCCTAGGGAGGAAGGCGGTCTGTCCCTTCTGCCGGGCGGAGCTCCGCTGCTGCCTGAACTGCCGGTTCTTTGAACCGGCCGCCTACAACCAGTGCCGTGAATCCCAGGCGGAACGCGTTCTCGACAAGGACCGGGCCAATTTCCGTGAGTATTTCGGCTTTCGGGATAGCGGCCCCTCGAAGGGCGGCGGGCCGGCGGCCCCGGCCCGCGACCGGCTCGACGCCCTTTTCAAGAACTCCTGACCCTGTGGCGCTGATCGGCCGGAAACGACACCCCCCTTGCCGACATCAACTGTGCAGGCCAATTTTCTTGACAGCCGGACGTGCCACTCCTATCATGCATCGTAGTGAAGCCCGTCTTTCGTGAACCTGCCACGGGCGGTGCATCCGGCCGTCAGGATCACGGAGGGGCATACATTCCATACAAGACCGTGAGGAGGGAGAGGGTATGAAGAAGATAGCCGTTTTGGTCGGAAGCCTTCGGAGGGACTCCTTCAATCGAAAGATGGCCAAGGCGCTCGCCGGCCTTGCGCCGAAGTCGCTGGAACTCGAAATCCTCGAGATCGGCGGTCTTCCCCTTTACAACCAGGACTTCGACGATGGGGGAAGCCCGCCGTCGTCATGGACCGAATTCAGGGAACGCGTGAAGACCTTCGACGGGTTGCTGTTTATCACGCCCGAGTACAACCGCTCCGTTCCGGCCGCGCTTAAGAACGCCTTGGACGTGGGATCGCGGCCCTATGGCCGGAGCGTCTGGGGAGGAAAGCCCGGCGCGGTCGTGACCGTTTCTCCCGGCGCCCTCGGCGGTTTTGGCGCCAACCATCACCTCAGGCAAACGCTGATGTTTCTGGATATTCCCACCCTGCAGCAGCCCGAGGCTTACATTGGCGGTGCCGCGGCACTGTTCGATGCAAAGGGAGATCTGACGAACGAGGGAACCCGCGAGTTCCTCTGCAAGTTCATGGAGGCGTTTGCGACCTGGGTTGAGAGAAATTCAGCCGCGGTCCCTTAGGTCCCTGCCGGGATCGAAACTCCCGTGCGTCTTGCCTCCGCGAGGCAAGACCTCCTCAGTTTATTTCCCGACGCAGAAATTCGCGAAGATGCTGGCGAGGATATCCTCCGTCGTCGTCCGCCCCGTGATCTCACCCAGGGCCTCCAGGGCCCCGCGTAGGTCGATGGCGGTCAATTCCGGCGGGATCCCGTCGCGCATCCCGTCGCGGGCCAGTTGGAGGTGCTCGGCGGCCGCCTCCAGGGCGACCCTGTGCCGCAGGTGGGAGATCGTCACCTCGTCGCCTTCCGACGGGGTTGCCAGGGCCAGGGACCGGATCGCCTCTTCGAGGCTCTCCAACCCCTCCCCATATTTAGCCGAGATCCGGATGACAGGCGGGACCGACGGGGGAAGAAGCCCCTTGAGCCTTCCGACGTCGAGCCGTTCGGGGAGGTCCCGCTTGTTGATCACGGCCAGGAGCGGTTTTTCACGGACCTGCCCGATGATCTGCAGATCGTCCTCAGCAAGTTCGGCGCTTCCGTCGAGAAGCATCAGGACGATGTCCGCACCGGCGATCCGTTCCCAGACCAGTTCGATCCCGGCCTCTTCGACAGCATCCCCGGGGGGGCGGATCCCGGCCGTGTCGGTCAGCCGGACGGGGATTCCCCCGATGTCGACGGTTTCCTCGATGAAGTCCCGCGTGGTTCCGGGCACGGGGGTGACGATGGCCCGCCGCTGGCCAAGCAGGCGGTTCAGGAGGCTTGATTTGCCTACGTTCGGCCGTCCGGCGATCACGACGCCGATCCCCTCCCGGAGGACCTTCCCCCTATGGTAACTGGCTGCAAGGGTGCGGATCTCGTCGATGAGGGCATCGAGGGGGGCCGTCCCGCCGTCAGGGGGCTCCATGCCGTCTTCGGCTGTGAAGTCGATTGCCGCCTCGATGCCGGCCAGAAGGTCGATGACCCTTCCCCTGATGGCATCGATCCGTCCGGAGAGTCTTCCCTCCAGCCCGCCGACGGCGGCCTGCAGACCCTCCCGCGTCCGGGCGTTGATCAGGTCGAGGACGGCCTCGGCCTGCGCCAGGTCGAGGCGATCGTTGAGAAAGGCACGTTTCGTGAATTCGCCGCGTTCGGCAAGGCGCGCCCCCAGGCGGAGGATCTCTTCGAGGACCGTCCGGAGGACATAGGGCCCTCCGTGGCAGTGCAGTTCGACCGTATCCTCGCCGGTGAAGGAACGGGGGGCTTTCAGGAGGGTGACGAGGGCTTCGTCCAGGACGTCACCTGTCTCCGGGGAGACGATCCGTCCGTGGTGGAGACGGTGGGACACGAGGCCTTCCAGGGGGCTGCTAGGCCTGAAAAGGCGGAGGGCAATCCCCTCCGCCTCCGGACCGCTGATGCGGATCACGCCGATTCCCCCGACGCCGGGCGGCGTCGCGATGGCCGCGATGGTGTCCCTGAGGCTCATGGGATCAGGGCCTCCCTGTAAGATTTTCCGTTAGGTGTCGGCTCCCTCGGCGCCCCTGCGGGCGGGCAGGATCACGATCTTGCGGTATTCTCCCTCGCCGCGGCTCTTGGTCGTGAGGGTCTGGTCGCTCTGCATGGCCAGATGGATGACGCGGCGGTCGTGGGCGTTCATGTGACCGACCGTGACGGGTTTCTTGGTCTTCCTGGCTTTCTCAGCGAGCCGCATTGCCAGGGCGACCAGGGATTCTTCACGCCTTTTGCGGTAATCCTCCGTATCGATGATGATCATCTTGTGGCCGTTGGCCGAGTGGTGGACCGCTTTGTTGACGATGTACTGGATGGCATCCAGGTTCTGCCCTCTTTTCCCGATGAGCAGGCCGCTTCCGTCCCCCTGGATGTTCAGGACGATCGCTTCTTCGGTCTCCTCCACGCTCACCGGAGATGGGATTTGCATCCGTTCCAGGAGCCCCTCGAGGAGTCGCTTGGCCTTCTCGGGCGAATGAGCCCCTTCGGCCTCGCCGGAGAGCTTGACCGGTGCCGGGCGCACCTCCTCCGCTGCCGCCCGTTGGTTCGTCCGATCCCCCTCGGGTTTCGGGACGGGAGGGGCGGCGGTCCTTTCCTCTGCCGGCCGGGGGGGCACCTCCCGTGTTACGTCGGGGACTTCGAGCGTCATGTCGAAGCTCAGAAGGCTTGCCCGGATCGTGGCTTTCTTGGCCCCCATCCCGAGAAATCCGGAAGATCCCTCGGAGATGATCTCGATGTTGAGCTTCTCCCGGGGGACCCCGAACGCGCTGCAGGCGTTCTGTATGGCGTCATCGATTGTCTTGCCTTCGATTTCCTTTGATTCCATGGGTGCTGCACCTCTTGTCACGGTCTAAAGATCAGGACGGCTGCCGGTTGATGTACACCTGCTGGCCGATACTGATGATGTTGTTGAAAAGCCAGTAGATCACCAGCCCCGACGGGAAATTGAGAAACATGAAGGTGAAGATGACCGGCATCAGAAGCATGATCTTCGCCTGCATGGGGTCGGCACTGGTAGGGGTCATCTTCTGCTGGACGAACATCGTCGCGCCCATAATCAGCGGCGTGATGTAATAGGGATCCTTGGCGGAGAGGTCCTGGATCCACCAGAAGAAGGGAGAGTGACGCAGCTCGATCGCGTAGAGCAGCGCCTTGTAGAGGCCGAAGAAGACGGGAATCTGCACGAGCATCGGCAGGCACCCGCCCAGGGGGTTCACCTTGTGGGCCTTGTAGAGGGCCATTGATTCCTGGCTGAGACGGGCCTTGTCGTCCTTGTACTTCTCGCGCAGGGCAGCCATCTTCGGCTGGAGTTTCTGCATCTCCTTCATGGACTGGTAACTCTTGTTGCCCAGTGGCCAAAAGAGGATCTTGATGAGGATCGTCAGGATGATGATCGCGATCCCGTAGTTGTGGACGTATCCATTGAGGAACTTCAGGACGACCAGGAGCGGCATGGCGAGCCACTTGAGCCAGTCGCCGAAGTCGATCGCATTCTCCAGGCCGATGTTCAGGGCCTTGAGGATGCTGTAGTCCTTCGGGCCCAGATAGAAACTGTAGTTGAAGATGCCCGGCTGGCCCGGGGGAATCGTCTGTTTGGGACCCTGCAGGCCGACCCCGACGAGGTTGCTGGCGTCCTTGGACTCGACAAAGCTTGTGAGCGACGGGTTCTGGGGGATCAACGCGGCGATGAAGTACTTGCTCTCGAAGCCGCCCCAGGAGACGTCGGGTCCGAGGACCTTGTGCGTCTCGAGTTTGGCGACCTCGGGGCGGTCAATCGTCTTGGCGACATAGGAAACGGGGCCGTCGTGGCCGTAGCTGTCCACAGGGGCGGCCGGATCAACGTACTGATACCAAGTGATGCCGCCGTTTTGACTAAGCGGGGCAGCCGTGAGGTTGTTGACCCTGACCTCCAGATCAAAGTTGAACCGGTCCGGATGGAAGGTGAAGACCTTGTCGATCCGGGCCTCGCCCGGATAGGTCTGGGTGAAGGTCAGTTTCCGGGGCTCAGAGCCCCGGGTCATATTCAGAGAGGTGCCGTCCGCCTCAAAGAAGCCGTCCACCGGAATGTTGAGGGTCGAATCGGGGAAATGGACGGCCAGGGGACGCGGCATCCCCTGCGCAACGTGGACGAGCTCGACGAGCTTGGTGCGGTTCGCGGGCTTGGCCTTTCCCTTGCCGATGAGGCGGTAGAAGATGTCGACCAAGTCTTCGTCGTTTTCCAGGGCCGTCCGGTACTGCTTGAGCTGGAAGGATTTGAGGGCAGCGCCTCTGGTGGTGAAGACCGCCCGGTAGAGTGGGGTTTCCACCACGATGTCACGCTCGGCCTGGGCCGGCGCCTTGGCAGCCACCATCCGTCCGGAAGCCGCCGTCTGAACCGCCGCCGGTGCCGCGGCAGGGGGCGCTTGGGCTGTCTGCTGGGCCGGAGGGGCGGGCTGGCCGGAGGGGGCAGTCTGTTGCGTCGGTGCGGGTTGCTTGGCCGGCTGCGGGGCGAAGAAGTTCTGGTAGAGGAACAGGACCGCAATCGACAGGACAATGGCTAGAAGGGTTCTCTTGTCCATTTAGGACCTCCAGATGACGCGCATTTTTTTACTTCACCGGATCGTATCCGCCGGGGTGAAAGGGGTGACAGCGAAGCAGACGCAACAGGCCCAGGAAGGACCCCTTGAGGGGGCCATAACGCCGGACAGCCGTGATCGCATACTCGGAGCAGCTCGGATAGTAGCGGCAGCAGGGGAGCAAAAAGGGAGAGATGCAGAGCTGGTACGCGCGGATGAACACCACGATCACTTTCCCCATGATGGAGTTGAAGAGGGTTTCAGGCATCGGCTCTGTCAATCAGGCGACTCTCCAGCTCCCGGCAAACGTCATGGTAAGCCAGCGGCAGTATCCCTTTTTTGGCTATGATCACGATGTCCTGAGAGGCCGGAAGCCTGGATTTGTTCAATCTGAAAAATTCGCGCAAGAGGCGTTTGATCCTGTTTCTTTCTGCTGCGTTTCCCGCCTTTTTCCCGACCGTCATTCCCAATCGTCTGATCCCTGCCTGATTCCGGCAGGTGATGATGGTGAAACGGGCTGTGTGGCGGCGGACCCCCTGATCGTATATCCTCAAGTAATCTTGTCTTTTTCTGATGCGTTCGCCTTTGCCAAAGGTGTGGGGTCCCATACCTGCCACCTCCCCTTGCCGGGGCTGCCCGAGAGGCCCTTGGCCCGGCTCCGCCGGGGTAGGGGGCCTATACGGTCAATCTCTTGCGCCCTTTCGCCCTTCGGCGGCTCAGGACGGCCCGGCCGCCCTTGGTGGCCATCCGGACGAGGAACCCGTGGGTCCGCTTCATCTTCGTGTTGCTGAATGTCGTCAATGTCTTTTTCATCGTCTGGCCCCCGGTTGAAGTTAATAAGTTTTCCCATAAACCATACCGTCGATTGTTTGTCAAGGCAATAATCGCGGATGATCCCCCCTTGGGAGGAGGGCTCGGAACCGGTCTTAGTCATCGAAACGACAGGGGTCTGCAACCATCTCACGGAAGTGGTCCCGTATCCGAGAGGTGACCGCGCCGGGCCTTCCCGTCCCAATCATCCTTCCGTCGATCCGAAGCACGGGCATGATTTCGGCTCCCGTGCCGGTCATGAAACACTCGTCGGCCGTGTAGAGGTCGTAAGGGGTCAGGGCCTTTGCCTGCGCCACTATGGAAAGACACGCGGCGATCTCCATCACCGTCTGCATCGTGATTCCCTCCAGGGCGCCGTGGGTCGGCGACGGGGTACAGAGGGTTCCGTCCCGCACAATGAAGAGGTTGTCCCCCGTGCATTCGGCGACATACCCCTCCCGGTTGAGCATGACCGCTTCTAGACAGCCTGCCTGGCGGGCTTCGAGCTTGGCCAGGACGTTGTTGAGGTAGTTCAGGGATTTGATCCGCACATCGAAGCAGTCGGCTGGGATGCGCCGGGTGGAGGCGGTGATGATCCCGATCCCCTGTTCGTAGTATTCCATCGGGTAGAGCTCGATGTCCCCGACGATGATGATGACCGTCGGCGTTGTGCAGGAGGCCGGATCGATGCCCAGTGCTCCCTTGCCCCGGGTCACGATCAGACGGATATATCCCTCCCTGCGGCCATTTTCCCGCACCGCATCAAGGACGGCCTCCTTCATTTGGGCCGGGGTCATCGGGATCTCCAGCAGGATCGCCTGGGCGCTCCGGTAGAGCCTCTCTATGTGCGCGCCGAGGCGGAAGACCCTCCCGCAGTATATCCGCAGCCCTTCGAAGACACCGTCTCCGTAGAGCAGGCCATGGTCGAACACCGAGACTGCCGCTTCGTTCTGGTCGTAGTATCGGCCGTTGATGTAGATCCTCATCGATTCACTGGTCCTGGAAGATGTTCCTGAGCTTTTCGTATCGGTTTCCATAGGATTCCTTTAGCTGTCTGTCAAAACGGTTGACAATCTTCATGATGTAAACGTCGTGTTTGATGTAGTCCTCGGCCATCATGACGAACCCGCCGTTCTGGCTCCAGGCCCCCTCGACCCGCTGTCCCGCCGAGATGGTTCCCATGAGGACCTCTTTCGAATCCACGACGATAACGATGCCCCTTCCCCCCTTTTCCTGATAGAGGGTGTCTTCGATGGGGTGCCGGTACGTCTGCCCGAGAGACAACTCGGGGGTGCCGAAATGGACGACCACGACCCTGACATTCCTCCTCTGAGCCTCACGTACGGCATCTTCCAGGAGGGCCAGTTCCTCCTTCCACAGGGACAGGAGGACCGAGGCACCGGCGCCTTCGATCATGCGCCTGGCCTTGTCGATCAGATAATCGTATTCGCCGATATTCCAGATCTGTGACCGCTCCCTCTGCCCCCTGGCGGCGGCCAGTTGGCTGCGGAGGGTCCCGATGATCCTGGCTGTGCGGCTCTGATAGGCATCGAGAAACTCGTCGGGTTCGGCGGGGGCGTACCGCTTGGTCTTTCCGTCGTCGATGGGGGTGATGATCCCCTTTCCCGCGAGTTTCTTGAGGACTTCGTAGATCTTGGACGTGGGGACACCAGAGGCCTTCGCCGCCTCGTAGGCGGATGCCGGACTCTGGCCAAGCAGTGAAAGATACGTCTTGGCCTCGTATTCCGTGAACCCCAGTGCCAGAAGTCCCGAGAGCCCTTCCTTCATGGCCCCTCCTTTTATTAACTACTATGGTAGTTATTATAAGAGGAGAAAATATCCCTGTCAAGGAAAAAGTATGGAGACTGGCGGGCTTTTTTGACAGGCGGGCCGATTGCCTGTATGATTATTTTCATGATCGGTCGTGGGGAAGCCAGAGAAGGATCCGGATCGTCGGGCGCAGGGGCCGTGTTTGCACAGATCGTCTGCGTGGACGATACGAGACTGACCACGGAGGGGATGGAGGCGCTCCGGTGCTTTTCCCGAGGGGAACCCCGCTGCTACGTGGACGTCCCCGCGTCGGAGGGGGAGACTCTCGCTCGGATCGGGGATGCCGACAGTCTCCTGGTCAGTTGGAAGACGCCGATTACCGGCCGGATCCTGCGCAGTTCGCGGGATCTCAGATACGTCGGGATGTGTTGCAGCCTCTACGATCCCGCCTCGGCCAACGTCGATATCGGAACTGCCCGCGAACTGGGGATCGAGGTCCGAGGAGTCCGCGATTACGGGGATGAAGGGGTCGTCGAGTTCATCTTCGCCGAGCTCATTTCCCTGTTCCAGGGCCTGGGAGGCCGTCAGTGGGGAGATGAACCCGTCGAGTTGACCGGAAGGACGCTTGGAATCATCGGCTTCGGGACGACCGGGCGGATGGTGGCCGAGGCCGCCCGCGGCTTCGGCATGGAGGTCCTCTACTACAGTCGGACCCGCAAACCCGCCCTGGAGGGAAAGGGGGTGAGTTTTGCACCGCTCATGGAGCTTCTCTCCAGGGCCGATGCGGTGACAACGCACCTTCCCCGGAACACCCGCCTCCTGGACGCAGGGGCCTTCGCCGCGATGAAGCCGGGAGCGGTCCTGGTCAACACTTCGCTGGGGCCGACCTTCGACGTTCCGGCCTTCTGCGGCTGGATCCGGCGGAGTGGCCGATACGCCATCTTCGACGCCGACGGTGCATCGGGATTCGCCGAAGACCTGGCCAAGTATCCCAGCGTCAGGATCTTCGGCCGGTCTGCAGGTTTCACCGCCGAGGCGCGCCGTCGCCTGACTGAGAAGGTACTCGGCAACATCCGGTCGTACCTGGATCAGGCATCTCGAACCCCGTAACGGGGAAGGGGCGCTGTTTCAGGCGGTCACCTTGGGCGGTCATCGGTTCAAACTGTGACAACGATTCGGCCAGCCCGGACCTCGGCATAGAGCCGATTCATCGGTAGTGGGAAGGTTCTTGCATGCACCCAATTGATGTCCTCTGTGTTGGCGCAACAGCTTACGACTTGATTTTCCAGGTGGACCATCACCCGAAGCCCGATGAAAAGGCGATTGCGGGGGCCTTTCTGCGGTGCGGCGGGGGGCCGGCGGCCAATGCTGCCGTCACGGTTTCGCGCATGGGGCTCAGGGCCGCCTTTGCCGGTTACCTGGGGAGGGATGTCTTCGGCGATCTTCATCTGGAGGAATTGGAGGCGGCGGGCGTCCACACGGGATTGATCGTTCGCGGAGAGTTTCCGACCCCCCTGTCCAGTGTCTGGGTGAAACCCGGCGGGGAGAGGGCGCTGGTCAATTACCGTTCCCCCGATGCTCCCCTCCCGCCGGGGAGCATCGACTTCGCGGATCTTCGTCCCAGGGTGATCCTCTTCGACGGCCATGAACCCGGTATTTCCTTGCCCCTGCTGGCCCAGGCCAGGGCAGAGGGCATCACAACCGTTCTGGATGCCGGATCCCTGAACAGGGGAACCTCTCAGCTCTTCAACCAGGTCGATTGTCTGGTCTGTTCGGAGGCCTTTGCCCATGAGATCACCGATGCCTCCACTGCCGAAGGAGCTATGGAAATCCTTGCTTCCCGCCACCCCTGCGTCGTGGTCACACTGGGCGCCGAGGGTCTGATCTGGACCAAAGGGAGGGCCAGGGGCCGCCTGTCCGCCTTTGCCATCGAGGCCATTGACACGACTGGTGCGGGAGACGTGTTCCATGGGGCCTTTGCCGGCTGCCTCGCCTTGGGAAGGGAATGGGAAGAGACATTGCTTTATTCCAGCGCCGCAGCGGCCTTGAGCTGCACGCGGGCCGGGGCGCGCACGTCGATCCCGACAGGTGCCGAGGTGGAGGCCTTCCTGGACTCCCGGTGCGGGACGGCCGGGGGAACCCGGACCAATGGGTGACACGCAGACTTTGGGAGCGTGCCTCCGGAGGATACTTAAGATCTTCATCCCGACGGCCCTCATGGCCCTTGCCTCATAGAACGGCCGGAAACTGACGTGAGCGTGTTCGGCAAGTTGTTCAATCCCCTTGATCTGCCTCCATCATCTTCCGCTAATGTATGTGAACGCTCACATCGAAAAACAGTTGAGGAAAAGACATGCAGAAGTTATAATCTTTTATTCCCCTGTCCCGCCGGCGCTCCGATGTTGGCCCTATGTCTCGCGGGATCTTGTGGACCGGTTCAATCGGAAACAACGTTTTCGTTTTCATTGTGAGGATGAGGAGTCGGTGCCATGGTTAATTCCTTGGACTTGGGCCTGATTGGCAACGGCCGGATCGGGGCATTGATCGACGAACAGGCAGAGATCGTCTGGTGCTGCCTGCCGCGGTTCGACGGGGATCCTGTCTTCTGTTCCCTGTTAAAGGGACACTCGTCCGGGGAGGATTTCGGTTATCAAACCGTCGAGCTTCTCGATCGGGTGACTTCGGAGCAGGCTTATCTGACAAACTCGGCCATCCTCGTCACGCGGATGACCGATGCCCGGGGCGCCGTCGTGGAGGTCACGGATTTTTGCCCACGGTTTAACCAGTACGGACGCATGTTCACTCCCATGATGTGGATCCGGCAGGTCCGTCGGTTGAAAGGGTCGCCCCGCATCCGGTTGCGTATACGGCCGGCATACGATTATGGACGCCACCGCTGCCCGGTGACCTGCGGCAGCCACCATATCCGCTATATCGGACCGGATTGGGTCTTTCGGTTGACCACCGACATGTCCCTGACGGCAATCCTCGAGGAGACGCCTTTCTTTCTGGAGGACAAAGTCACGCTCATCTTCGGATCCGATGAGACCATCCCCGAGGCCATCGGCGAGCTGGCAAGACGTTTTTTCGAAGAGACTCTGGCCTTTTGGCAAGGCTGGGTGCGGGACATCGCTATTCCCTTTGAATGGCAGGACGTGGTCATCCGGGCCGCCATCACCCTGAAGCTCAACACCTTCGAGGACACGGGCGCCATCGTGGCGGCCATGACCACATCCATTCCCGAGGCACCCGGTTCGGTGCGCAATTGGGACTACCGCTACTGCTGGTTCCGGGATGCCTATTTCGTTGTCAATGCCCTGAACCGTCTTGGTACGACCCAGACCATGGAGAGGTACCTGGGTTTTCTGGTCAACGTGGTTGCCGGTGCAGCCAACGGACGGATACAGCCGGTTTACGGCATCGACGGAAGGGCGCACCTCGACGAGCTGGAGATCGATTCCCTGCCGGGATACCGGGGCTTGGGGCCGGTCCGAATCGGCAACGAGGCCTATGCACAGGTTCAACACGACGTGTACGGATCGGCGGTCCTGGCCGTGGCCCACGTCTTTTTCGACCGACGCCTGGTCCGCCGGGGGGATGAGACACTCTTCAGAAGACTGGAGTCCCTGGGAGAAACGGCCGTCTCCGTTCATGATCAGCCAGATGCCGGACCGTGGGAGATGCGGGGAAGGCAGCGCATCCATACCTTCTCCGCCGTGATGTGCTGGGCGGCCTGCGATCGTCTGGCCAAGATCGCCGCGGAACTGGGGCTCTCGGAGCGCTCCGTCCACTGGAGCCAATGGGCGGACCGCATTCACGCCGTCATCTGCCGGAGGGCGTGGGACAAGCGTAAGCAGACCTTTGTCGCAGCCTTTGATGGTGAAGACCTGGATGCGAGCGTGCTGTTGCTCCATGACATCGGGTTTCTGGCCGCCAATGATCCGCGCTTCCTCAAGACGGTTTCAGCAGTCGAACGGGAACTCAGGAAGGGGGATTATGTCTACCGATATGTCGAGGCCGACGACTTCGGCGTCCCGGAGAACGCCTTTGTCGTTTGCACGTTCTGGTACATCTATGCCCTGTCGGCACTCGGGCGGATGGAGGAGGCCAGGGCTTTGTTCGAGAATCTGATTGCCAGACGCAACCGGCACGGGCTTCTGGCCGAGCATATCAGCCCCCAAACGGGCGAGCAGTGGGGTAACTTCGTTCAGACCTACAGCATGGTGGGCCTGATCAATTCGGCGATTCGGCTCAGCAAGCGTTGGGACAGCGCGTTCTGAACGAATTGAAGAAAGGATTTCATGATGCCTCTTTCCAAGCGTAGGATGCTGTTCCGTTCTCTGAGGCTTTCGCTACGTTTCATCGTTCCGCTTGCCGCTGCCCTGGCGATCCTGGCCTATGCCGTCGTCCCGCTGGTGGATCGCCTCTACCTGCGGTGGTCCGTCCGGGACATCGATATCCGTGTGGATCTCATCGCCAGCACGCTGCAGGAGCCCCTCACCGATCTCCTCCAGCAGGGCAACCGGTCCAAGATCAATGCCTTGTTCTCGCGCGTTCTTCGGGATGAGCGGCTGTTTGCCATCGGATACTGTACGGGTGGGGGGAGCATGCCCTATCGTACACAGACATTTCCCAAAGAACTGGACTGTGCAACCCCCGGATTGTCGGCTGATAAACCGGGGATCATGCTGAAGCTGCCCGAGGGACTGGTCCATGTGGCGGCCAGATCCATGGCCGCCGAGGGGTTGCCGTCCGGGACCCTGATTCTCGTCCACGACATGAGGTTTTTCGAACGGCGCAGCACCGACACGAAAAAGTACATCATGTTGTTGTTCGTGGTCCTCGGCATCGTGATTTCACTCATCACAGTCTTTGTGGCCCACCTGAGTTGGCGCGGCTGGATGGAGGGCGTCAGGGCGATGCTGCGCGGCGAGGGGATCCTGCGTCCCTTCTCGCGGTCCAGAAACTCGGAATTGGAGCCGCTTGTGGGCGATCTGCGCAACCTACTGCGGTCGCTCGACGAGGAAAGGCGTTATGCCGATGACGCGACGATCTGGTGGAATCCCGATACCCTGAGGGGCCTGCTCCGCAAGCAGTTGACCGGAGACCAGGTGCTGGTCGTTTCCAACCGGGAGCCTTACATTCACGTGCAGGGAAAAACGGGCATAGAAGTGAGACGCCCGGCCAGCGGCCTGGTCACGGCGGTCGAACCGGTGATGCGGGCCTGCTCGGGGACGTGGATTGCCCACGGCGGCGGGAGCGCCGATCGGGAGGTAGCGGACCAGCACAGCCGGTTGCCGGTCCCTCCCGGACACCCCGAGTATACATTGCGGCGCATCTGGCTTACCCAGGAGGAAGAGGCCGGCTATTACTATGGCTTTGCCAATGAAGGGCTTTGGCCGCTGTGCCACATTGCCCATGTTCGTCCCGTCTTCCGGAACAGCGATTGGGAACACTACGTGACCGTTAACCAGCGCTTCGCCGATGCTGTGGCCGAAGAGGCCCGCAAGGACGATCCTGTGGTGCTCGTACAGGATTACCACTTTGCCCTGCTGCCCTCCATGATCCGCAAGCTCCTCCCGCGGGCCACCTTGATCACCTTCTGGCACATCCCCTGGCCCAACCCCGAATCCTTCGGCATTTGTCCGTGGCGGGAAGAACTGCTCCAGGGGATGCTCGGCAGCACCATCCTCGGTTTTCACACGCGGTTTCACTGCAAGAACTTTCTGGAAACCGTCGACCGCTATCTGGAGACCCGTATCGAACATGAATCGTCGACCATCTCCCATGGCAGCATGCTGACCCTGGTGGAGAGTTATCCTATCTCCATCCAATGGCCGCCTCCCTGGCAACAGACGCAGCCAACTGTGGAAGAGTGTCGCGACTGGGTGAGACGGACCATGCATCTGGAAAGGGATTGCCTGGTCGGGCTCGGAGTGGACCGTCTGGATTACACCAAGGGCATTCTCGAACGCCTGCGGGCCGTCGAGCGTCTGTTCGAACTGTACCCCGATCTGATCGGACGCTTCCAATTCATCCAGATCGCCGCCCCCTCCCGGTCTGTTCTAGAGGACTACCAGGCCCTGGATAGCCGGGTCCGTTCACTCACCGAGCAGATCAACAAGCGTTTTTCCCGCGGTTCCTATCAGCCGGTCTGCCTCAAGGTGGAACACCATGAACCGGAAGAGATCAACCGCTACTATCGGGCCGCTGATGTCTGTATGGTGACAAGCCTTCATGACGGCATGAACCTCGTGGCCAAGGAATACGTGGCCTCCCGTGACGATGAACGGGGCGTCCTGGTGCTCAGCCAATTTACCGGAGCGGCCCATGAGCTTCACGAGGCCCTGATCGTCAACCCCTATCACATCGAACAGACGGCGGAGGCGCTGTTCCAGGCCCTGACCATGTCCGAGTTCGAACAGCGGGAAAGGATGCGCAGCATGAGGGGCCTGGTGAGGGACTTCAACGTCTACCGCTGGGCCGGCAGGATGCTGATTGATGCCGCCCGAATCCGTCAGCGGGAGAAACTTTCCGTTCGCATAGGACGCTCGGTATGACGGGAAGGGCGGCCATGACCTATCTGTTCAGCGACGAAGGCCTTGCGGCCCTGGATGCCTTCGCCGATGCGGAAACCCTTTTTGCCTTCGATCTTGACGGGACCCTTGCCCCCATCGTCTCAGATCCGGACGGGATCTGCGTACCGCCCGCCGTCCAGGCGGCGCTTTTGGAGATGACGAGCCGGGCGGTGGTGGCGATCATCACCGGGCGTTCCCGAAGGGATGCCCAACGCCACCTGGGTGTCGTGCCCCAGTATCTAGTCGGGAATCACGGTGCCGAAGGTCTTCCCGGATACGATGCCTACGAAGGGGACTTCAGGCATCTCGGAAGCCGGTGGGAAATGCAACTGCAGAAACTTATCCCGTGCGATGCGGGGATTGTGATCGAAAACAAGGGCCTGTCCTTGTCGGTTCACTATCGCGGGGCGACGGACCGCGCCGCGGCCCGCTCTCTTGTCCGGAAAGTGGTCGGACAGTTGGTTCCCCCGCCCAGGACGGTCGGCGGGAAGTATGTTGAAAATCTGCTTCCCGAGGAGGCCCCGGACAAGGGGACGGCGTTTCTTCAATTGATGAATCAGGCGGGGTGTGCGAAGGGGCTGTTCGTGGGGGACGACCAGACTGACGAAGACGTCTTTGAACTGAATTGGACACAGGTCTTCACCGTTCGGGTCGGAACCGGGAAGGGAAGCCGGGCTCGTTATTTCGTGCGCGACCAGCACGAGGTTCCCATCCTGCTCGGCCATATCAATGATGCCCTTGCCCGGAGGAAGCCCTGATCGGCCCGTCATGAGTTGCCGTTATCGGGCTGGGCGGAGTCTCCTCCGGACCATCGGCGGAATGCCGGTCCGCCCCACCCGATCGATCCGCTCACTTAATGAAAATTCCTGTTGGATCGCAGTCGGCGCCATGAAGCCTCTGACATCCACGAGGCAGCAAAATCGATGCCGGTTGCAGGACCGAATACGGATCGCCAATATGCTTCAATGATTCCGGAAGTTTCTGCCGAAGCCGCCACTCGTACCCAGGGTCGGTCAAAACCCCATGCACGGGCGGTAACCGCCAAAGCACCGCCTGCCCGTCTGTCGTCTTGTCATCCCTACTGAAGTGTGGCAGGATGCCGCCTGAAAGGAGAAGCGGGATGGGAGCGTTTCGACTGGTCAGCGAGTTCCGGCCCCGGGGCGATCAGCCCCAGGCGATCGAGAGGCTCGTCTCAGGACTGGAGGCGGGGCTGGGCCACCAGGTCCTTCTCGGGGTGACCGGCTCCGGGAAGACCTTCACGATGGCCAACGTCATTGCCGCCGTAAACCGGACGGCCCTGGTCATCGCCCACAACAAGACCCTCGCCGCCCAGCTCTACGGGGAGTTCAAGGCCCTCTTCCCGGAGAACGCCGTCGAGTACTTCGTAAGTTACTACGACTACTACCAGCCCGAGGCCTACATCCCCAGCACGGATACCTACATCGAGAAGGACTCGGCGATCAACGAGGAGATCGACAAGTTGCGCCACGCAGCGACTCACTCCCTCCTGGAACGGCGGGACGTGGTCATCGTGGCGAGCGTCTCCTGCATTTACGGCATCGGCTCCCCCGAGGCCTACCAGGGGATGCTTCTCACGATCGAGGAGGGGGAGGATCACCCCCGGGACGAGATCCTGGCGAAGCTGGTCGAGATCCAGTACGCGCGCAACGACGTGGACTTCCACCGGGGGACCTTCCGCGTCCGGGGGGACGTTCTGGAGATCTTCCCCCCCTACGAGGAGGAGCGGGCGATCCGGGTCGAATTCTTCGGCGACACGGTCGAGGCGATCTCTCTGGTCGATCCCCTCCGGGGGAAGAAAATCGAAAGGCTCCGGCGGACAGCGGTCTACCCTGGGAGCCACTACGTGACCACCCAGGAGAACCTGAAAAGAGCGATCGTCGACATCCGCGCCGAACTGGGCGAGCGGCTCAGGGAACTGAAGGCCGAAAACAAACTCCTGGAGGCCCAGCGTCTTGAGCAGCGGACGAACTTCGACATGGAGATGCTCGAGGAAATGGGCTACTGCTCGGGGATCGAGAACTACTCCCGCCACCTGACCGGCCGCAGGCCGGGGGAACCGCCGCCCACGCTGATGGAATACCTTCCCTCCGACGCCCTTGTCTTTATCGACGAGAGCCATGCCACGGTCCCCCAACTGGGGGCCATGTACCGGGGGGATCGGTCGCGCAAGGAGAACCTCGTCCAGTACGGTTTCCGCCTCCCCTCGGCCTTGGACAACCGGCCGCTCCGCTTCGAGGAATTCGAGGCCTTCGCGAACCAGCGGATCTACGTTTCCGCGACCCCGGCGGCTTATGAACTGGGGCAGGCCGGCGGGGAAGTGGTCGAGCAGATCATCCGGCCGACGGGCCTGATGGACCCGGAGATCGTCGTCAGGCCTGTGACTGGCCAGGTGGACGACCTCCTGGCCGAGATCCGGGATCGGGCGGCCAGGGGCGAGCGGGTCCTCGTGACGACCCTGACCAAGCGGATGGCCGAAAACCTCACGACCTACTACGAGGGGTTGGGGGTCCGGGCGAAATACCTCCACTCGGACATCCACACCCTGGAGCGGGTGGACATCATCCGGGACCTCAGGATGGGGGAGTTCGACGTCCTGGTCGGCGTGAATCTCCTGCGCGAGGGGCTCGACATCCCCGAGGTCTCGCTCGTGGCGATCCTGGATGCAGACAAGGAGGGGTTCCTCCGCTCGGAACGCTCCCTGATCCAGACCAGCGGTCGCGCGGCCCGGAACGTGGCCGGGCAGGTGATCATGTACGCCGACCAGATCACCGCGTCGATCCGGGCCTGCCTCGAGGTGACCCGGCGGCGCCGCGAGCTCCAGGCGCGCTACAACGAAGCGCACGGGATCACCCCCGAGAGCGTGAGGACCGAGATCCGCAACATCCTTGGGTCCATTGACGAGGCCGATTACGTGACGGTCCAGACCGTTTCGGAGGCGGCCGCGGCTTACGCCACCGAGAAGGAACTTCCCGTCATGATCCGGGCGCTCAAAGAGGAGATGAAGAAGGCCGCCAAGGAGCTCGAATTCGAAAGGGCCGCGGAACTGCGGGACCGGGTCCGCGAGCTTTCGAAGCTGATGCTGGAGATGGGAGGCGAAGCGTGAGACGGGTACGTTGCCCGCTCAGGGCTGTTGGGGCTGCCAATCCAGGACCTCCCGGATCTTCCGCGAGAGGGAGCCGGTCTGGAATGGTTTCTGGATGAAACCGCTGCATCCCCGGTCCAGGATCTTCTGCGCCTCTCCTTCTACGCTGTAGCCGCTCGCCAGCAGGACCTTCACATCGGGATCGATCTCCCTCAGCCGATCGAAGGTTTCCCCGCCGGATATCCCGGGCATGACCATGTCCAGGATGATCAGGTCGATCTGGCCACGCTTTTCCAGGTAGGCGGCAATGGCCGCCTGGCCTGAGCTGACCGACAGAACCCGGTATCCCATGGCTTCCAGAAGTCCCTGCCCCACTTTGAGGATCGTCCTTTCGTCATCGACCAGAAGGACCGTCTCCGTTCCCCTGATGAACGCGTCGGACTCCTTCTTTTCGGCAA
>JAJFUM010000123.1 GCA_021372415.1 Deltaproteobacteria bacterium | reverse complement strand
TTGTCAGTTTATCTCTTCCTGCGGAGGCCCGCCGGCATAACACCATTGCCGGTGGTTATACACACAGCGTCGGCATCAAAACCGACGGCACGGTTGTCGCCTGGGGCAATAGAGATGGAGATAAGTGCAATGTTCCCGCAGGTTTGAACGGTGTCGTAGAAGTGGCAGTGGGTTACTTCCACAACCTAGCCCTGAAGTCTGACGGCAAGGTGAGGGCCTGGGGAGATAATCGTCATGACCAGATCAATGTTCCCGCGGACCTGAGCGGTGTGATTTCGGTGGCTGCGGCGGCGTATCACAGCCTGGTGTAGATTTTCAGTTTAGCCGGTCAAGCGTTGTCTGATTACATGGGACCGGTTGCCCGATTTTCAGATTAGATGAAACGGGACGCCCGATTGAGGACGTCCCGCCTCTCACTTTTCATCAGAAGTCGTCATTTCGGGATTGCGGTTGTTTACTCGCGAAGAGATCGGCATTGTTGTCGATGAGTCTTTTCGCCGCTACCCGCATGAGATCGAGGAGGAAGTACTCGAGGTGGACCACGATTTCCTCCATTTTGTGGTCATAGATTTCATCGTCATAGAGATTCATGGTGCCCTCCTTTATGTTCTTGTCAGAAGATTTCCGTGGAAGCCAGGCGGACATGATGCGCCGTGACGGCCATGGATTGGTCGTGAGCGGCAGCGATGAGGGCGCCCCGGGCCAGATGATTGGCCTTTCTGAACAGACCGCCGGAGCCCTGATGGATGGCTGTGATGGCCGTGTCGTCGAAGAGGGCGGTTTTCACGCCGGCGATGGCCAGGTGATGTTTGAGATAGTCTCCCATCCCTTGCCGGTTGACGCCTTCCAGATGGCTTCGGGCAACGATGCGCGATGCCAGGGGCAGGGAGGTCCGATACATCAGTTTATCGACGAGATTGGCCTGCCCCGCCAGGATCAAGGGGAGCCAGGGTTTGGAGTCCTGTTCAAACTGGCAGAGGGTATGGAGTTCCGTCAACACCTCCAGCCGCAGCAGGGATGCTTCGTCGATCAACAGAACGACGTTGATCTTTTTGCCCTGCACCAGTTCCATGATTTCACTGCGGATGCGCTTCAGCAGGAGGGCACGGGAAAAACTGACGTTGCTGGCGCCCAGTTCATCGAGAACCTGTCGGTAGAGTTCAGCGATGGAACCCGAGGTGGCGGTGACATGGAGCGTGCAATACTCAGAGTTGTGCAGGTGACCGGCGGCATACCTCAGGGCGGTAGACTTGCCGCTGCCGATCTCCCCGGTGACCAGGGCCGCGGCGCCCAGACGAACGGCATAGTCGAAACGGTCCTTGACCGCTTTGAGGTCGGGGGTTTCCAGGAGCTCCTTGATGCCGAGTTCGGCGCTGAAGGGTTCTTTTGTCAAGCCGAAGAAGGTGCGATAGGAATCATTCATGAGGAACCTCCCCTCTGCCGGACCAGAGGCGTCCTCCCTGATAAAATCGACCCTCAGCGACAGTCAGATCGGTCCTGTCGGCGCATCGTTTGACCCGGCAGTTCACATGGATGTCCACCGGTATGAAGGACCCGTACGACTGCTTGTCCGAGCGGATCTCGATCCGATCCGGGTCGCTTTCATGATACAGAACCTCCACCCTTTTGCCGATGAGCGCCACGGGGGCTTCATAGAGTTTCCCGTCGAGGGTCAGTGTTCTGTCTTTTGCCACGCTGCGTCTTGCCACCTTGCGAAAGTGATCCCGGAGGTCCTTCGGGGCGGCCCGCAGACAGGCCGCATTGGCGGTAAAGCGCCCCAAGGGGGTCTGACCGGTGGAGCTGTGCTTCCGGGCATGATAGACATCGGCCAGCCAGGCGTCAAAGGCTTGGTTCAGATCGGCGAGGGCGCCGCCCCTGAATCCGACGAGGAACTCCTCCCGAACCGTCCTGAAGAAACGCTCGACCTTCCCCCGTCCTTCTGGTTTGTACGGCCGGGAGTGAATCAGGGCGATGCCCAGGGAGGCCGCAATATGATCCAGGTGAAGGGAACGAAAGGCGGGGCCGTTGTCCACGTACAGTTTCCGCGGCAGTCCCCGCTTCAACAGCGCATGCTCCAGGGCGTCGACATAGGACGAGATGCCCTCCGAGAGATAAAACTCCCCATGGGAAACCAGCCGGGAATGGTCGTCGATCAGGGCGATGAGATAGCTCTTCTTCATCTTGCCCCCCGCCTCGACCAACGGCCCGTGCATCACATCGGACTGCCACATATCGTTGGGCAGTTCCGCCTCAAACTTGCGACGGTCTTCCGGTTGACGTCCTTTGTCCTTCATGAGGTCGTGCCGGTGCAGGAATCGGTAAACCGAAGAGAGATGCAGCTCCTTGCCCGAAGCGACCATCCCCCGTTCTTCCATCGTTTTGATCAGAACCGCCACTGTTGCGCCCGGCATCCCCTGCCGCAAACGGATCAGGGAAAGGGCCGTCTCCCCATCCAGAGTCCGGCTCGCGCCCCGGTCGGAACGATCATCGGGGTACAATGATTCAATCTTCCCGTTGCTTTGCCGGTACAGCCGGACCCAGCGCAAAATGGTGCTGCGGCCGATCCGAGTCTTCCCGGAATGGGGGATCTCCCACTTCCGGGCGCACTTCTGCCTGAGCAACTGGGCATGCTGCCCCTTTTCCAGATCACCCCCGTTGATCAGATCGTGAATCACGCCGAACCGAAAAACCGCTACCCGCTTCTTTTCCTCTTCCGTCATAGAGCATCTCCTTTCCTGGTGTTTGGAGTCCTCTACATCGGAACATCTCTCCCGGCGAATGAACCCTTCGGTAGGGTCCGTCAAAGTGGCGGCATCCGGCAGATTATATGGAACGACTCACGGGGATCCGGCCAACGCCGGTAAAATAATCGAAGGCAGCAAGAAGACCGCCCGTCCAGGTATTGTCCAGATAGGCCAGAACCTTCCGCTTCAACGCCCGCAACCAATGGCCCTGGCGGGGAGAAGACATCCCGGGCGGCCAGCGTCCTTCCAGCAACCGGAAAGACAGTCGGGAGCGAATCTCCGCAACGGATGACTGAAATCTCCGAAAATACCCGCAGGGCCTCGCCCGGATCACGCACCGGCAGGACGGGCACCGCCAGCGTCTCAAATACACAAAGCCTGAAACCCCGTCAAAATACGCCGTCACAAATCCATGCCCCCAGACATGACTATCCCGGCAGCAGGGACAACGCTCTGGCCTTGACCACCCATACGCCCGCCCCTTCTCAAAAATCTCCTTGACCTCGCACGGAACACTGATTACCATCTCCTCACCTCATATGGGATTCTCACTGTCTTCTCTATGAGCCAAGGGCGGTGTCTCTTCCAAAAAGTTCACCGCCCTTTCTTACACAAAAAAACCTCTCTCGAGAGGTCCATCTATTCCGACAATCCCATCCTTCCTGTCAATCTATTCTGAAAATATCACCCCCTTTTTTGTTCATGGAATCTGGCATTCTACAAGCGTCCGCTGGTTCTTTGCGGACGCGGAACCGACCGCGGAAAAGCCCGAGGAACGGCAGTCTGAGCAAAGCGAAGTCTGCCGGGACCGGGCAAAGGGAAAGTACAAAATGCCGGAGGGGCGGGCCT
>JAJFUM010000122.1 GCA_021372415.1 Deltaproteobacteria bacterium | reverse complement strand
ACCCCAAGGCCCCTCAATGCGGTGATCACCGGCATGGAGGAGCGACGGGTCTGTTCCGAAGGCCCCTTGTCAGATCCAGGCGTCCCCGATAACCCTGCAAGCAAGGCCAGGAAGGAATGGCCGATGATGGATTATCCTCTGCTGCCTGGGGCGGCCCTCTGGGTTGCGTGGTCCTGAAACCGGACCACAAGGTGACGGAGGACGCGCGCAAGGAGTTTCTGAGGGACAAGGTCAAGGCCTCCTGGGGGATCCCGGACCATTTCGTGTTCCTGGAACAGCTTCCCAAGACGAGCGTGGGAAAGTTCAGCCAAAAGGAACTGCGCGAACTGGTCGCCAGCGGCAAGATCAGGATCCCCGAAAATTGAGGAAGTTTTTTTAATGGAAAGAGGGCAACGGTGGTGTTAAGATTCTTCTAAAACCATTCAAAGAAAGGAGACAGGAGATGATCACGCTACCCGATTTGCCCTATGCCAAGGACGCCCTGGCCCCCGTCATCAGCGCCAACACGCTGGAGTTCCACTACGGGAAGCACCACAGGGCCTATGTGGACAACCTCAACAAGCTGATCGCAGGAACGGATCTGGCCGACGCCTCTCTGGAGGCGATCATTCAGAAGGCGGCCGGGGACCCGGCCAAGGCGGGAATCTTCAACAATGCCGCCCAGGTATGGAACCACACCTTCTATTGGAAATCCCTGAAGGGCGGCGGGGGCGGCAAGCCGACAGGGGCAGCCGCCGCGAGGATCACCGCCGCCTGGGGCAGCTATGAAAAATTCGCCGAGGAGCTCAAGAACGCTGGGGTCACCCAGTTCGGAAGCGGTTGGGCCTGGCTCGTCCTGGACGGCGGGACGCTGAAGATCGCCAAGACCGCCAACGCAGACACCCCCATCGCCCACGGCCAGAAACCCCTGCTTACCCTCGACGTCTGGGAGCACGCCTACTACCTCGATTACCAGAACCGACGGCCCGACTACCTGGCGGCCTGCATCGACAAGCTGATCAACTGGGATTTCGTCAACGCCAACATGGTTTGAGATCCATGAGGAGGGCGAAGGGGAGACCCTTCGCCCCCTCTTGTCCACCCACAACCAAACAGAACAAGGAGGATCGCGGATGAAATGCAACGTTGGCAGAACAGACCGGATCGTCCGGGTTATCGTCGGATTGGCCATCATCTGGGCGGGATTCGCCTATGAAAGCTGGTGGGGGATCATCGGGATCGTGCCCCTGATCACCGCCGCCATCGGCTATTGCCCCGCCTACACCCCCTTCAAATTCTCCACCTGCCGGAAGGACGATTGACGGTTTCTCCCATGCCCGTCGCAGGCAGGGATTGGCGAAGCCGGCTGAGCAACTAGAGGAATCGGGCTTCAGGAACAGGGCCTTCTGGCCCCCGGTTCCGACTGAGGATTTATGTGCGCCGATCCGAAGAACGACAACCAGGGTCATCGCGAACGCCTCAGGGAAAGATTCAGGACTGTGGGCCTGGAAGCCTTTCACGAGCATGAGGTCCTGGAGCTCCTCCTGAGCTTCGCGATTCCCCGTCGGGACGTCAAGCCTCTCGCAAAGGACCTCCTGCGCCGATTCGGCTCTCTCAGGGAGGTCCTGGATGCGGACCCGGAGGATCTCCAGCAGGTCCGCGGAATCGGTTCCCATGCCTCGACCCTCCTGAAGCTGGCCAAGTCCGTGGCGGCCCTGTACCTCAAGCAGAGGGCCCGTCAAAAGACGCCGGTCACGTGCACGAGGGAACTGATCGACTTCTGCCGAACCGCGTTGGGAGGCAAGCGGGACGAGGAGTTCTGCGTCCTTTACCTGGACGCCCAGAACCAGCTCATCGAATTCGAAACCATCCAGAGAGGGATCGTCAACCAGGCCGTCGTCTATCCGAGGCAGGTCCTCGAAGGGGCCCTGAAGAAGAAGGCCTCGGCGATCATCCTCGCCCACAATCACCCCTCCGGTCATGTCCGCCCCTCCGATGCGGACATCCGTCTGACCCGGACAATCCAGGAGATCGCGAAATTCGTCGATATCCTCGTCCATGACCACCTCATCGTCGGGGAGGGGAGCGTCTTCAGCTTCCGCGAAGAAGGATTGATCCCTTAGAGGCCTTCAGAAGGGGGAAGGCGTAAAGGTCAGGGCGAATACGGCCAAGGTCAGCCAGCCGACGGCCCGCCTGGGGACATCCAGGGGGATCCAGTCGTAGACGACCGGCGGATGGGTCGTTCCCATGATCACCAGGATCAGCGCCCAGACCAGCCAGCCCTCCCAGGCCGCCACCCCCAGGACGATCAGGATCCCGATCATGACCCTGGCGATGAGCCGCTGCCGGGAACCGAAAACGGCATAGGCCACATGCCCCCCGTCGAGTTGGCCCACGGGGATCAGATTAAGGCAGGTCACCAGGAGTCCTATCCAGCCTGAAAAAGCCAGGGGATGCAAAACGAGATCGAACCGCTCCGGAATCGTCCCGTGTACGAGCCAGACCAAGAGGGACATGAGCAGCGAACTGCCGAGGCTGATCCCCGACTCCTCGTGGACCGGGCCGACCTTGGAAAGGGCAAGGCCGACGATAAGGACGGGTACCGCAGCGACCATGCCGGCCAGGGGCCCGGCCGCACCGATATCGAGCAGGGTGCGGCGGTCCATGATGGGACTGCGGATCTTGATGAAGGCCCCGAAGGTCCCGACGAGGGACGGGGCCGGGATGAAATAAGGCAGGCTCACATCCATGCGGTGCCTGCGGGACATGAGGTAGTGCCCGAATTCGTGGGCGCCCAGAATCAGGATCAACGTCAGGGAGAACGGGATTCCCTCCCAGACCCGGCCGGGTTGGGCGAGTGGATTGACCCCTTGCTGCAGGGCACCCGCAACCAGGGTGCTCAGGAGCGTCAGGACAAAGAGGGCCAGGTTTCCCACGGGTAGTCTGGACATGGGCAAAGAACTCAGGAATCATGAAAAAAGGGGATCATGACTGACCCCCTGGTTCCCAATGGACAAATGTCGGGTTGCCTGAAGCCCTCGCGGCGGGCGGAGGGACTACTTCTTGCCGTCGACTCTCTCCTTGAGTTCCTTGCCGACTTTGAAGAAAGGCAGTTTCTTGGGGGAAACCTTGATGCTCTTGCCCGTCTTGGGGTTCCTGCCCGTATAGGCGTCATATTTGCGGACCACGAAACTTCCGAATCCTCGGATTTCGATGCGGCCGTTTTTCTTCAACTCGTCGGTGAATCCCTTGAACACAAGATTCACCACATCGATCGCCTTTTTCTCCGTCAGATCTTCCTTCCGACTTAACGCTTCAATGAGTCCAGACTTGTTCATGACTACCTCCTTATGATGGCCCATCACATCCATAACCGGATGAACTTGTGCTCAGCCTAGGTCGGTTCAAATAACTGGATAATATACCTTTATTTTCGGCGACTATTATTTATTTTATGATGAATGTCAAGACAATTTTTTTCCGGCCCGCGGCCCTCCGCTGTCCTCTGCAGACGCTGCAATTCTCGCGGGGTCAGGGGACGCCAAGCCCCCTCTTCGAGAGATCCGAGGGCAACATCCCCAATCGTCGTGCGGATCAGCCGGACCGCATCATGCCCGAGGGACTCGAAGGCCCTGCGGATCACCCGGTTTCTCCCGTCCTGGATCGTGAGGGTCAGCCAGGTGCTCCCCCGGTTCACTTTATCGACACGGACCAGGGTCGGCGCGAACTGCCCGTCTTCAAGATCGATCCCCTTCTCCAGGGCTTTGATCTCGGCCCTCTGAAGGACCCCCGCCACCTTGACCCGGTAGGTCTTCGGAATGCCGAATCTCGGATGGCTGAGTCGCTGGGCAAAGTCCCCGTCGTTGGTGAGGATGAGGAGCCCTTCCGAGTCGTAATCGAGGCGGCCCACAGGATAGACCCGTTCCCCCACCCCGCCCACCAGATCCGCCACGATGGGTCTCCCCTGCGGATCGCTGAGGGTCGTCACAACCCCTTTGGGCTTGTGCAGCATGACGTAGACCCTCTCCGCCTCGATGGAGACGAGCCTGCCGTCCACCCGGATGTCGTCCCTGGCCGGATCGGCCTTCACGCCCGGATGGGTCACCCGGGTCCCGTTCACACTGATCCGTCCCTCGGCGATCATCCTCTCCGCCGCACGGCGGGAAGAAATACCGGCACGGGAGAGGATCTTCTGGAGACGCTCTTCCATTTCTTCCTTATCCCCGATTCCATCGTGAGCGGACCAAAGGGCCGCGACGCATCCCGCCTTTCCCGGCGGCATCACTCCTGCAGGTCTTTCAATTCTCTCAGGGTCGGCAGTTCGGACAGGTCCCTGAGGTTGAACACCTCAAGGAACTTCTTGGTGGTCCCATAGATGATCGGTTTTCCGGGGACGTCCTTACGGCCTACGATCCTGACCAGTTTCTTCTCCATGAGTCCCTTGAGGGCCCCGCTTGCATCGACACCCCGGACCCGGTCGATATCGGCCTTGACAAGAGGCTGACGGTAGGCGATGACGGCCAGGGTTTCCAGAGCGGCCGGGGATAACATGGATGGCCGTGAGGCCTTCAATTTCCTGATCCAGGGCGCCAGGTCCGGGCTCGTACGGAACTGGTACCCCCCGGCCACTTCGACCAGACGGATCCCCCCTCCCCGGCCCTCGTACTCCTGTCCCAGTTTCTCAAGGAGCGACAGGACCTCGCTCTTCTCCGTATCGGAAAGGATTTCCGCAGCCCGTTCGACCGTCAGGGGCGCTTCGGACGCAAAGAGGAGCGCTTCGAGAATCGCGGCCTTTTCCTCCATCATTCCTCCACAGCCAGAAAGATCCGGATCACCCCGAAGGGCCCCGACTGGTAGGCCCTGATCATCCGGAGCTTCATCAGTTCCAGGATCGCCAGGAAGGTATAGACGATCCGCCGCCTGTCCATCCGCTCCCCGAGAAGTTCCGTGAAAGTCAGTTGCCTTTCCTCGGACAACCTTTCCATGATCTCGTTGATCCGGTCGGTCAGGGACATCTTCTCCGCATCGATGGCCAGGTCCGACTGGTCGAGGTTGGTGATGATCCTGCGGAAGGCCTGAACGAGCTCAAAGACGCCAACCTCGATCATCGGTTCCTCTTCTTCCTCTTCCGTTTCGGCAACCGGTTCTTGGGCACCCCGTGTGAAGACATCCCGTTCGAGCAGGGGACGGCCCTCCAGGCTCAGCGCCGCCTCTTTGTAAGCCTGGTATTCGATCAACTGCTGGACCAATTCCGCCCGGGGGTCCTGCCCCTCTTCATCTTCCCCTTCCCCTTCGACCGGCGGCAGCAGCATCCGCGACTTGATGTGGATGAGCGTCGAGGCCAGCACCAGATATTCACCGGCGAGGTCGAGATTCAAAAAACGCATCATGTCCAGATAGGCCAGATACTGTTCGGTGATGAGGGCGATGGGGATATTGTAAATGTCGATCTCGTTCTTGCGGATGAGGTAGAGCAGCAGATCGAGCGGCCCCTCAAAGATGTCGAGCTTGATTTCATAACTCATGGCTGATCTTCATCGCCTCGCGGACCTCGGCGAGTGTCGCCACGGCAATCCGGGCGGCCCGTACGTTGCCGTCCTCGATGATCGCCCGGATCTCATCGGGATGGGATAGGTAATGGTCCCGTCGCTCGTGGATGGGCCTCATCCCCTCGGCGACGGCCTCGGCCAGTTTGGCCTTGCACGCCGTACAGCCGATGGCGGCACTCCGGCAGTCCGGCCCGATTTCGGTGACGGTTTCCGGCTTCGAGTACAGCCCGTGGAATGTATAGACATTGCAGAGCTCCGGCCGGCCGGGATCGCTCTTCCGCTGGCGCTGGGGATCGGTGAACATGGCCGCGATCTTCTTTTTCAGGACGTCTCCCCGGTCGCTCATGAAGATCGAATTGTCGTAGGACTTGCTCATCTTCCTCCCGTCGATGCCCAGGAGCTTCGGGACCTCCGTCAGGAGCGGTTCGGGGATGGGAAAGATCTCACGATAGAGGAAATTGAACCGGCGGGCGATCTCCCGCGTCAATTCCACATGGGGAAGCTGGTCGACGCCGACCGGAACGCCGTAGGCCTTGTACATGATGATGTCCGCCGCCTGCAGGACCGGATAGCCCAGGAATCCGAAGGTCGAAAGGTCCCTCCCCGTGATCTCCTCGGTCATCTCCTTGTACGTCGGGTTCCGTTCCAGCCAGGCCAGAGGAGTGATCATGGACAGGAGGAGGAAGAGTTCCGCGTGCTCCTTGACGGAGGACTGGACGAAGAGGGTGCTCTTCACGGGGTCCAATCCGGCGGCAAGCCAGTCGACCACCATCTCGACCGTATTGGTGCGGATTTCGGCCGTGTTCGCATAATCGCTTGTCAGGGCGTGCCAGTCGGCCACGAAGTAGAAACAGTCGTAATCGCCCTGGTTCTGTAAGGCGATCCAGTTGGAGAGGGCGCCGTGAAGGTTGCCCAGGTGAAGCTTCCCCGTAGGCCGCATCCCGCTCAAAATCCGCTTCCTGATCAAGTCAACCTCCTAATGGGGGCACCCCGTCGGGGGGGATTCCCCAACGCCCGGGAGAGAATCTCCGGCCTCGGCCCCCTACAGAGGGGGCCATCCATGGCTGACCGAGAGGCCGATTGACAGTGCCCTATAACAGAATCCTCCCGACCTGTCAACGCGGCCCGATGCCCGGTAGTGGACCACCGTCCGAAGACGGATCAATGATTCACCACCCGACGCTCCCGATTCTATGAACAGTTGGACTCCGCGCAAACGAAAGGCCCCCATCGGATCATCCAATGGAGGCCTCTGCGTCTCAGCGGTTGGACAGGGGGTCTACTTTACCTTGTCTGCCAGCGCCTTGCCTGCCTTGAACTTTACAACCTTCTTGGCGGCGATCTTGATGGTCTTGCCGGTCTGCGGGTTTCTTCCCTCGCGTGCCTTCCTCTTCACGACGGAGAACGTCCCGAATCCCACCAGCCCGAGTTTGCCGCTCTTCTTGAGTTCCTTCGCGACGGCCGCGGTATAAGCCTCCAAGGCCTTCGCAGCGGCTGCCTTCGTCACACCTGCTTCATCTGCCATCACACCGATCAATTCTGCCTTCGTCATTCCTCTACATCCCCCTTTCGTCAATGTTAATGGAACATAACGTTATCGCCACCCCAGGGTGGTTGAACCGCCATCGGGCTCCTCCCGGCGACCGGATCCGGCGCGGCCGCCAACTTCATTTGCCTGGAAGTCCCTGCTGTTGCTCGATGTCACGACCCCCATCTCGGCAGTAGGCGCCAATGCCGACTATGATTTTTCCATCCTCAAGATCCTTAAGAATTCACGGAACATACCACTCTCATTGCGAGCTTATGCTTATCCCTAGCACAAACAAAAACAACAATCAAGAAAAATCTAATATTTTTAATCATGATGAATGCCCCAAAAGCGGTAGCCTAGGGATGGCGGTGGTTTGACAACTTAAAGGCTTTGTGTTAGTGGACTGAAGCGCCATAGAGAAGGGACAAGGTGAAAACCGAATGGCTTCGAGAAAAGGGGACATCCAGGCAAAAATCACAAGATGGTTCGGATTGTCCCGTCCACCTTATCATATGGTCGGGATCCTCCCCTTCCTTCTCGGGACCTTCCTGGCCTGGCGCCTGGAGCGCGTTTTCAGTCCGGCCGTCTTTACGCTTGGGAGCCTCGGCGTGGTGCTGGTGATGCTCTCCACCTGCCATGCGCAGGAATACTTCGACGGCCGCCAGGACGAACGATCCAGAAGCCTGTATCGGAACCGGCTCGGCGTGGGATCGGGGAGGCTTCCGGACGGGATACTTCCCTCTGCCATTCCCCTCTGGACCAGCATCGCCACCCTCGTCCTGGCCGGGTGCATCGGTATAGGCCTGCAGTTCTGGTTGAAGACCGGCCCCCTGACGCTGCCCATGGGATGTGTCGGCGCCCTGCCCGGCCTCCTCTATTCGGCGCGGCCAGTCCGTTTGGTTGAAAGGGGCCTGGGCGAAATTCTCATCGGGGCCTGCTACGGGTGGATTCCTGTGGCCTCCGCCTTTTACATCCAGACAGGGCACATCGCCCCATGCATCTACTGGATGGCATTGCCGATCGGACTTTCCATCTTCAACGTCATCCTCCTCAACGAGTTTCCCGACCACTCGGCCACCCCTGGCGGCATGATCCGGACGAACCTCCTGGCCAGCCTCGGGAAGGAGAAGGGGATGTCCCTCTACGTCCTGGTCGCCATCCTTTCCTGGACGGGCGTGTATCTTTCGCTCAACGCCGGCATCCCGAGAAAAGCCCTCTATCTCTACCTTCCGGTCATGGCGATGTCGGCGGTCGTTGCCTTCATGATGGCCAGGGGGAAATACGAGAACCCGCTGCTGCTTGAGATCCTCTGCGGACTCAACATCGCCGTCTACCTCGGGACGACCATCGCCTACCTCTTGGCCTTCGTCTGATCCGGCTCCTGGCGACTGGATCACACCCTCTGATGCCGGCGACGTAGGCGGACGGCGGGCCTCTCTGTCAAGTGCCCGGGGAGCCGGCCTGCCCTTACCGATTAGGACGCTTCTTCAGGAGGAAATAAAGTTCCCCTCGTTCCGCCAGGCTGCCGGCAAGCATCTCGGCCTCGTCACCGCTTCCGCAGAAGAGATCAACGCGTCCCGCCCCCTTGATCACGCCGCCCGTATCCTGGCTGACGACAAAACGCGAGAAGGGAATCCAGCGCTCCACGTTCCCTTCCTTGTCCAGGACCGGCTTGCGGGCCCTCAGGAAGGCCAGTGCTCCCTGCGGAAAGATGGCGGCATCGGTGGCAATGGAACGGCCCGGCGTGAGGATCTCCCCGATCGAACCGACAGGCCCTTCCCGGACAACCCGGAAAAAGACAAAGCTGCCGTTGTACCCCAGGATTTCAGGCAGTTCACCGGGGTGTTCCCGGAGGTATCGCTTGACGTCCCGATAGGAGCTCTCCTGCGGGGCGATCCGTCCGGAATCCAGAAGATAGGTCCGCACGCTGCGGAACGGGCGTCCGTTCTTCAGGGCATAGCCGACCTGCAGGAGTTCCCCATTCGGGAGACGGATCTTGCCTGATCCTTGCGTGTGAAGGAAAAAGAGGCCGATACGGTCTTCCACCCAGGCGATCTCGAGGCCCCGCCCCGCCAGGGCACCTTGCTCCTCGATCTCGCTGCGGCTGTAGTAAGGGATGAGTTCGCCATCCTTCATCCGCCCGATCAGCATCTCTCCCCGGTAGGCCTCCCGGAAAAGGCCGAGGTTGACCCGGACGGCGTCATCGGGCGTCCGGTAGAGGGGATACCGGTGGCGTTCCGTCTTCACCAGCGAGCCGTCCATGATCGCCTCGAAATATCCGGTGATGAGAACGGTGTTCTTCCCATCCAGTCCCGTGGACTGATAGACATCGAAGCCCTCCTGGATCTTCCGTTGCTTGACTTCGTCGGGCTCATCGAGCCGCAGGATCTCCCGAAGGGCGACCAGGGACTCCTTCAGATCATCCGTCGTTGCCCAGGCATCCCCCAGCTTCTGGGGGCCACGCCCGGCACGCTCGTAGAAACTGAGGCTCTTGCCGACGGCAGCCTCCAGCGATTGGAGATCCATATCGTCCGTAAAGGTCGGAAGCCGGTCCGATGCCACCCGGACAAGGGCGGGGGCGTGCCCTGCGGGAGGAACGCGGGCCGCCTGAGGAGGGGGCGTTACGGGCCGCTCCGACGGTTTCTTGGTCGGTGCGGCACACCCGGCCAGGAGGAGCAGGGCCGTCAGGAGAATCAGGAAGCGTTTCGCCATTTCAAAGCTCCAGAATCATCGCCGCTTCGTCGCAGAAGTCTGGATACTTGGAACAGCGGAAGCAGTCGGACCAGATCTTTTCAGGGAGCGTCGAGCGCGCGACATCCTTGAACCCGAGTTTCTGGAAAAATTCCCTCTTGTAGGTCAGCGTGAAGATCCTGAAGAGCTGCAGGGTGATCGCTTCGGAGATGCAGGCCTCTACCAAGTTTCGGCCGATCCCCTCTTTCCTGTGCCCCTCATCCACATAGAGGGATCGGATCTCGGCGAGGTTCTCCCAGACAATGCTCATCGCGCAGATCCCGATGATCGCATCGCTCCCCTCCACCTGGAAAACGAAGAAATCCCTCAGGCTGCCGTAGATGTCCATCAGAGAGCGCGGAAGCATCTCCCCTTTCCCTGATGAGATATTGATCAGTCTGTGGATGGTCTTGACGTCCCCGATACGGGCCTTTCTCAGCATCTTGCCTCCCTACTGGAAATTCGACCCATGCGCGGCATGCAGCATCTCCCGTGCGTGGTCCCTCGTCTTCTGGGTCAACGTCACCCCGCCGAGCATGCGGGCTATCTCTTCAAGCCGCTCCGAATCGGTCATGAGGGCCATTGTGGTGTTCGTCCGTTCAGAGGCCACCTCCTTGGCCACCCGATAGTGTCGATCTCCGTAGCAGGCGATCTGCGGCAGGTGGGTGATGCAGATGACCTGATGGTGGCGCGCGACCTCCTGAAGCTTACGCCCGACGATCTCCGCCGTGGCTCCCCCGATGCCGCTGTCGACCTCGTCGAAGATGATCGTCCCCACCGAGCCGGTTCTGGCCAGGACCTTTTTGAGGGCCAGCATGATCCGGGAAAGCTCGCCGCCGGAGGCGATTCCCCTGAGGGGTTTGATCTCCTCGCCCACATTCGTCGAAAGATAGAACTCCAAGTCGTCCATCCCCGTCTCACCGAAGGCGGCATCGCCCTCGGCCGGTTCACGGAAGACGACCTCGAGACGGGCGCTCTCCATCCGGAGCGTCCGGACCTCCGCTTCGACCCTTTTCTGCAGGAGGGCCGCCACCTGGCGTCTCCGGGCGGAAAGCTCCCCTCCGGCATGGATCAGCCGCAACCGTTCGGCGGCCAGCTCCTCCTCGAGTTTCCCGATCTCCTCCCCGGCCGAGGCGATGTTGGCCAACTCCTTTTCCGCCTCGGTGTGCCTCTGGAGGACTGTATCCAATGTCCCGCCGTATTTGCGCTTCAGGCGCCCCAGGAGTTCCAACCGCCCTTCGATGGCTTCCAACCGGTCCGGGTCGAACGAGAGGCGGTTGGCGTAATCGCGCAGGGTCAATGCGGCATCCTCGAGACGGTAATAGAGCTCGTCCATCTCCTCCCCGGTGAGCTTCAGGGAGGGATCGATCTTTCGGATCTCGCCGACTGCCGCAGCTGCACCCTTCAGTTCCGCGAGGACCGACCCGCTTTTCCCGTAGAGGGTCTCGTGGGCCGACCGGGCGCAATCGATGAGCCTCTGGACATTCGAGAGAACCTTCTTCTCCTCGGCGAGTGCCGCGTCCTCCCCTGCCCGGATCTGCGCCTGGCCGATCTCGGAGATCTGAAACTTCAACAGGTCCTCCCTCTCCTCCCTGACCCGGCTCATTTCCCGGAGCTCCCGGAGTTTCTCCCGGATCGAGCGATAGCGGTCGCGGGATTCGCCATAGGCCGCTCTCTGCAGGCCCAGTCTGCCGAATTCGTCGAGGATCTCCGTGTGATTGCCGGGATCGAGGATCATCTGGTGCTCGTGCTGACCGCAGATATTGACCAGCGATTCGGCGATCGCGGCCAGCATGGCCAGCGAGGCCAGGGCGCCGTTGATGTAGACCCGATTTTTTCCGGAACGGGACACGATACGGCGGATGACCAGATCCTCACCGTCGCCGAACCCCATTTCCTCGATCCTTCGGATCAGCCCTTCCTGGCCGCCGATCTGAAAAAGGGCCTCGACGGTGGCCGTATCCTCGAAGGAACGGATCATGTCCGCATTGGCCCTTTCCCCAAGAAGCAAGCCGACGGCGCCAACGATGATCGATTTACCGGCGCCGGTTTCGCCGGAGATGACATTCAGGCCTCCGGCGAATGACACCTTCAATTCGTCAATAATGGCAAAATTACGGATGTTCAGTTCCGAGAGCATCTTGCCTCTCCCTGGCGTCTCCCGTCAGCGAGCCGACCCATCCCAGTTTCGTTCTCAAGATCTCCATATAACTCCGGTGGGGAGACGAGACCAGCGTCGTCACGTGCCCGGATTGGCGGATGGTCATCGTGTCGCCCGACTTCACGTTGAAGGAGACCTGGCCGTCGAGGGTCAGCGTCGCCCCCTCCTCTGCCGTCCAGAGCGTGACCCGAATGACCGAATTTCCAGGCAGCAGGATCGGCCGGTTCGTCAGGGTATGGGGGCAAATCGGGTTGATCACGACGGCGTTGAGCTCGGGAAAGACGATGGGGCCGCCCGCGGAGAGCGAATAGGCCGTCGATCCCGTCGGCGTCGAGATGATCAGGCCGTCGGCCTTGAACGTCGTCAGGTATTTGCCGTCCACCGCCGTCTCCAGTTCCACGATCCTGGAGAGGCTTCCCCGGTTGATGACCACGTCGTTCAGAACGGTCCCCTCCCGGAAGGCTTCCTCCCCACCGCTGACTTCCACGTCGAGCATCATCCGTTTCTCGACCTGGAAGTCCCCCGCCAGGATCACATCGAGAGCGCTGTACATCTCTCCCAGATTAACCTCGGTGAGATATCCGAATCCCCCGAGATTGATCCCCACAATTGGAACATCGCGGTCCCTGACCAGGCGGGCGGTCCGCAGCATCGTCCCGTCCCCCCCGAAAACGACGAGCAGATCCACCAGCGAACCGAGCTTCTTTCGATCCACCCCGGGGGAAGCGCCGATCTTCGCGGCGATCCCCTCCTCAAGATAGACCTCCAGCCCCCGGGCCGCCATCCAGTCCCTCAGGGAGGCGGTGCAGGCGGGCGATTTTTCCTTCGAGATATTGGCGATGATTCCCACTTTCTTGATAAGCATTGAAGCACCTTAGAGAAGATTATCCGTTTCCTCCTATCACAAAACCTGCCGGGTGTCCATGCGTATCCGGTCTCCATTTGGGCCTGAAGGCCGGCTTCGGGTCCAAACGGTCAAATGGAGATGCCACCCCAGGCCAAGTCGCTGAAAATCTCCCCGAAATACTCCGGGATGGACCTGGAGGCGACGCACAAGACAAGGGCCTTGACAGGGGCTCCCCAGGTGCGTTAGTGTCCTTGATCCAACAAGGAGGCACGCATGGGTTTCAGAAAAGGGGCGCTGACATTCTCCCGGTACCGTCTGATCGGTGACCTGCCTGATCACTTCCCCGCTTTCTTCGACGAACGGATCCGGAAAAACGCCTTCCAGAACGTCTGGCGAACCTCCGACGAGAAGGCCATGGGCTGGACCGCCCTGGACGACCCGTTGGATACGGACTTTCCCTATGCCTCCTATGCCCAGGGGCGCTACCAACTCTTTTCGATGCGCATCGACCGCAAGGCCCTCGCCCCGGCGCTCCTGCGGCTCCGGGTCCTGGAAGCCGAGAGAAAGCAACTCGCCGATACGGGCCAGAAGAGGCTCTACCGGGAACAGCGGGAGGCCATCCGGGAGGCGGTGCGCCTGGACCTCCTGGGAAAAAGCCTGCCCACCCCATCCCTTTTCGAGATCTGCTGGTCCGTGCCGGACCATACCCTGATCCTGGGTTCCCTGTCCGACAAGGTCTTCGAAGAGCTCCAGGAGCTTTTCCGGGATTCTTTCCAGATCGCACTCTGCCCTTATCTCCCCTGGGACCAGCAGCCCCGGGACCCACAGCAGATCCCAGAGCCTTCCCTTCCAGCCGGCGTCGATCCCCTGTCGATCGGCCGGGAGTTCCTCACCTGGCTCTGGTTCAAGAGCGAGGAGCGCAGCGGAAAGATCCAGCTCCCCAACCTGGGGGAAGTCGAGGTCCTTTTCGTCCGACGTCTTGTCCTTGAATCCGGTGACGGGGAATACGCGGAGCAGGTGGTCTGCCAAGGGATGCATGCCGACTTGAAGGAGGGCAAGGAAGCCCTGCGGCAGGGGAAGAAGATCACCGCCGCCCGTCTCAGGGTCGCTCACGACAAGACGGAGTGGGAATTCACTTTCAAGGCGGACCGGTTCCATTTCCAGTCCATGAAACTCCCGACGCTCCCGGAAGGCGACGAAGAGGAAACCGACCGTGAAGGGCAGCTTCTGGAGAGGATCTATCTGATCGAAAAGGTGACGGGCCTGATGGATCAGCTCTTCGGGACTTTCATGACGATCCGGCTTTCCGGGGATTGGGCCCATGAGCAGGGCCGCATGGAGAAATGGCTCCGCTAGACAAGATACCCAATCCTGACCGCTGCCGGACCCCGATACCGTCTGGACTCCCGAGGGGATCCTTTGTTTCCTTCCACGATTTCCTTTGACAGCCATCCCTTTATCGTCTAGATTTTATTTATCAATAGGCATCTCTAGACATTTCTGTCCTCTGATCCCTCTTGATCCATGACTCCCGTAGGTGGACCGTGACGAACCGATTCCACGCGCAGAAGAAGCCGGCGCCCTCTTCCTTTGGAAACAGGGCCGCCCTGAAGATCAGCCTGGCCTATCTGGCGGCCGGTGCCCTCTGGATCCTCTTTTCCGACCGTCTCGTCGACGTTTTGGGCGGGGACATCCGGACCGTCAGCCGGCTCCAAACCGTCAAAGGCTGGTTATTCATCCTTGTCACGACCTCCTGTCTCTACCTTTTCATCAGGAGGGTCCTGATCCTGCTCGAACAGTCCCAGCAGGAGTCGAACCGACAGAAGGAAAGGATGGACGAGGCCTCCCGGGCCGTCCAGGTGACCTTCTGGGAATGGGAGATTCAGTCCGGGAGGCTCTCCTGGTCGGACGCCATCGACTCCCTTCTAGGCTACGAGCCAGGGACCTTTCCCCGGACGATCCAGGCCTGGGAGGGCATCATTCACCCCGAAGACCTCCCGCGCGTGAGGAAATGCCTGCAGGACCACATCGACCAGGATACCCCCTACGATGTGGAATACCGTGTGAGGAAAACGGACCAGACCTACGCCTGGTGGCATGACCAAGGGGTGGTGTCGCAGAGGGACAGTCGGGGGAAGGCGTACCAGATGTTCGGCATCTGCATGGACATCACGAGGCACAAGCTGGCGGACCGCGCCATCTTTGAAATCGAGGAACGCTTCAGGCAGGTGGCGGACAATGCCGGTGTTTTCATCTGGGAGGTGGATACGGCGGGCCTGTACCGCTACTGCAGTTCGGCCTCGGAAAGGGTTCTCGGATACCCGCCCTCGGAACTGATCGGCCGACGCCATTTCTACGACCTCTTTCCCCCGGACAGACTTGAAAGGCAAAAAGAGGCGTTCCTGTCCCTCTTCGAACGCCGGAAACCTTTCCAAGGTTATGTCAACGCCTATCTCCACCGGAACAGCAGTGCAGTCGTCATCCTGGAGACAGCCGGTTCGCCCCTCCTGGACGAGAAAGGCGGACTCTTGGGGTACTACGGCGTGGACCGGGACATCACCGAGCGGATGCGGAACGAGACGCAGATGCAGCGTCAGAATGCCTACCTGGAAGCCCTCCATGAAACGGCCCTGGGGTTGATGCGGCGAACGGATCTGACGGGCCTGTTCCGGGCCATTGTCCTGTGGGCCACCCGTTTCACAGGCTCCGACGAGGGTTGGATCGCCATCCACGTCCCCCAGGACGATCATTTCGAGTTCAAGGCAGCCATCGGCCCGCTGGCCTCTCAGATCGGGGTTCGCTTCGAAACAGGGCGGGGGATCGCCGGTGAAGTATGGCGGACCCAGCGGTCCGTCGTCGTCGAGAACTACCAGAGATGGCCTCGGAAGGCCAATATCGACGCCTACAAGGACCGCCGGGCGACGGTGGCTGTCCCGCTCAAGTCGGAAGGCCGGATTGCCGGGGTCCTCGGGTTGTCCCATCACGATCCCGGCCGGCAATACGCCGAGGACGATCGGGCCATGTTGGAGCGCTTTGCGGAACTGGCCTCGATCGCCCTGGACAACGCCCGGCTCTATGAACAGATGAAACAGGAACTGACCGAACGCAAGAGGATGGAAGCCGAGCGGGACCAGATCCAGAATCGTCTCCTGCAGAGCCAGAAGATGGAGGCCCTGGGGACCATGGCGGGCGGTGTGGCGCACGATCTCAACAATGTCCTCGGAGTCCTGGTCGGATATGCGGAACTGCTCCTGGAAAAGATCCCGGAGACCAGCCCGCAGAGAAGGTACGCCCGGAGCATCCTCCAGTCGGGCCTACGGGGGGCCGCGATCATCAACGACCTGCTGACCCTGGCCAGGCGGGGGGTCGCCGTCTCCGAGGTGGTCAATCTCAACCAGGTGATTACCGACTATTTCAAGACGCCGGAGTTTGAAACGCTCAGGGCCCACCATCCCCAGGTAACCTTCCGAAGCGACCTTGAGAAGGATTTGTTGAACACCCGGGGCTCTCCGGTCCATCTGGGCAAGACCGTCATGAATCTGATCGTCAATGCTGCGGAGGCCATTTCCGGGCCAGGGGCTGTGGCCATCGGCACACGGAACCGCCATTTGGACCGGCCCACCCCGGACTGCGACGGCCTCCAGGAGGGGGACTACGTCGTCATGACCGTATCCGATGACGGCCGGGGGATCTCAACGGAAGACATCGGGAAGATCTTCGAACCCTTCTACACGAAGAAGATCATGGGCAGGAGCGGAACCGGTCTGGGCCTTGCCGTCGTCTGGGGAGCCGTGAAGGACCACAACGGCACCATCGAGGTGCAGAGCGAGGAGGACAAGGGGAGCCGATTCACCATCACCCTGCCCGCCTGTCGCGAGCCGTCTACCGTGGTCGAGGAGCCCCCTTCCATAGAGACCTACCTCAGCCGCGGCGAATCGATCCTGGTGGTGGACGACGTGAAGGAGCAGCGGGAACTGGCCTCGAGCATGCTGGAGCGGTTGGGGTATCGGGTCACCGCCCTGTCCAGCGGGGAGGAGGCCATCGACTACCTCCGGACCGGTCACGCCGATCTGGTCGTCCTGGATATGATCATGGAACCGGGCATGGACGGCCTGGAGACCTATCAGTCGATCCTGAAGATCCACCCCGGGCAGAAGGCGATTATCGTCAGTGGATTCGCCGAAACGGACCGGGTCGGCATGGCCCAGGCACTGGGGGCCGGCCCCTATATCCGCAAGCCCTATGTCCTAGAAAAGATCGGGCTGGCCATCCGAAGGGAACTCGATCGCCCAATTCCCTGAAAAACGCCTTGACATCCGGGACCACGTTCTCGACGCCCATTCATGTTCGAGGAGGCCAAGAGCATGAAGGACGGAAAGGACCGCGTGGAGATCGGTTTGGCCGTCGTCGGTTCCGGAACGATCGGATGAATCCGGGGCACCAAGGCCCGGGGCTATCCCGGCGTGCGTTGGCTCAGCCTCTGCGATGTCAACGGGTCGCTCATGAATCGGATGGTCCCTGTCACCACCCCTCGGAAGAAGAATATCAAACTCAAGGGCAATCTTCCCTCCATAGTCTTCTCTGGAACCAGCGGCCTGGAGATGTCGATTTTTTTCTTGACAGACGGCATTTCTATTGATACAAAGAAATTGTTAACAATTTTAGTAACAATATTTCCGTATAGACGGGAATAGTCTTGGAAACAGGTTAGACACGCCAAAGAGATCGGGGAGGAGGATCGGACCCGTGGGAACAAAAAAGTACAAAGTGCTTCTCTACGAAGCGATGCATGCAGGAGGAACGAAGCTGCTGGAGTCGGAATGCGAGGTCGTGTACGCCAAATCCTTTGACGAGGCGCATCTGATCTCCCTTGTCGGCGATGTGGACGCCATCGTGATCCGGGCCAACGGCGCCGTATCCCGGGCGGTCATCGACGCAGCCAAGCGCCTTAAGGTCATCGGCCGGCACGGCGTGGGACTGGACGGCATCGACCTGGCGGCCGCCAAGGAGCGCGGGATCCCCGTGGTCTATACCCCGATCGCCAATACCGAAAGCGTGGCCGAGCATTTCGTGGCCCTGTCCCTGATGCTGGCCAAGAAGATGAAACAGGGCGACTCCGCCGTGCGCCAGGGAAACTGGAAGGCCCGGTACGACCTGATCGGTACGGAGATGAGGGGAAAGACCCTCGGGGTCCTCGGGTTCGGACGGATCGGACAGCAGACCGCACGGATCTGCCATTACGGCTTTGCCATGCCGGTGGTCTACTACGACGTGATCGCCTACCCCGAGGCGGAAGCCGAACTCAAGGCGGTCCGGACCGGCATGGAGGACGTCTGCCGGCAGGCCGATTTCATCTCCGTCAACCTTCCGCTGCTGCCGGCCACTCGCGGCTGCATCAACGCCAGCCTCATTCGGCACATGAAACCCTCGGCGATCCTGGTGAACATGGCCCGCGGCCCGCTCTGGAACGAGGCCGACGTCCTGGAGGCCCTCAAGACCAGGAGGATCGCCGCAGCCGGTTCGGATGTGTTCGAACAGGAACCCACGCCGGGGACGAACCCGCTTTTTACGGTGGACAACTTCGTGGGAACGCCGCACATGGCCGCCCACACCGACGAGGGGATGATGCGGATGAGCATGGTGGCCAAGGATGTCCTGGCCATCCTGGAGGGACGAAAGCCGGAGTTTCCCGTTCCGGGTTCCGTAGGTTAACCACATAATTATTTTGAAACAAGGAGCTCCTATGCAGAAAGTGACCCTGTTTCCTCAAGCGTGCAAAGGGATGGAAGATTGCGGGATCTGTGCCTTCGTTTGCCCCAAGTCTCTGTTCGTTGCATCCGAGGAAATGAATGAGGCTGGCTACCTGCCGCCGCTGCCTCCCGACGAGGAGAAATGCACGGCTTGCGGTAACTGTATGATCTATTGCCCGGATTTCGCCATTGCCGTTGAGGGTGGCGCCACAGACGGAAGAGAGGAATGAACCATGGGTGAGGCAAAACGAATCAACACCGGTACACATTTCATGATGGGCAATCAGGCCTGTGTGGAAGGGGTCATCGCCGCCGGATGCGGGTTTGCCGCCGGTTATCCGATCACTCCGGCCAGCGAGGTCTTCAACTCCCTGTGCAGGCAGATGCCCAAGGCGGGGGGAACCCTCCTGCAGACGGAAGACGAGATCAGCGCCGTCTGTTCGGCCATCGGCGCGTCCTGGGCGGGACTCAAGTCCATGACCGTCACGTCGGGTCCCGGCATCAGCCTGATGCAGGAGAATATCGGCATGGCCGTGGCGACCGAGACCCCGCTGGTCATCGTCGATGTCCAGCGCCTTGGTCCCTCGACCGGCGTTCCGTCTGTCGGCCTGGCCGGCGACATGGTCCAGGTCGCCCGGGGTTCGCACGGCGACTACCAGATCGTCGCCATCTGCCCTGAGAGCCCCCAGGAGATGTTCGACATGACGGTCAAGGCCTTCAATCTGGCCGAGGAGTACCGCGTGCCGGTCTTCGTGATGGCCGAAGGATTCGTCGGCCACATGCGCGAGAGGGTCGTCATCCCCGACGAGAGCGAAATCAAGCTCGTCCGACGCAAGATCGCCGAGGGCGGCGTACCTTTGACGCGGCGCGATTTTCTTGACCCCGACGTGGCCCCCATGCCCATCTTCGGCCGGGGGCTCAAGGCGCATGTGACCAGTTCCTGCCACGACGAGCACGGGTCGAGAAATCTGAGCGATCCGGACGTGATGCATCGTTACATCATGAAACCCATCGAGAAAATCCTCAAGAAGCGGGACCAGATCGTCGAGGTGGAGGCCGACTACGAGGGGGCCAAGCTGGTCCTGATCTCCTACGGCGCAGTCTCCCGCTCCTCCCGGCAGGCGGTTGCCATGGCCCGCGCCGAGGGTCTCAAGGTCGGAACGCTCCGTCTGAAGACCGCCTGGCCCTTCCCAGACAAGGAGGTGAGAGCGGCTGCAGAGTCCGCCGACTTCATCCTTGTCCTGGAGAACAACACCGGTCAGATGTATCCGTATATCAAGGCTGAGTCCGCCCATGCCTGCAAGACCCTCTTCCTCGGGCCGCAGTTGCTGGGCCAGATCCATGACCCGCAGTATATACTGGCCAAGATCAGGGAGATCCTAAAATGAGCGAAAAAATCCATCCATTGAAGAAACACATGCGGCCGGAGGTCAAGAAAACGACCTTCTGCCCCGGTTGCGGTGCCGGCATCATCACTCAGGCCCTCCTGCGGGCGATCGACGAGTTGGGGCTGACCATGGACGACTGCGTCTTTGTGTCGGGAATCGGCTGTTCGGCCTGGATTCCCAGCCCTCTGCTTAACGTGGACACCCTGCACACGACCCACGGCCGGCCCATCGCCTACGCCTCGGGCGTGAAGCTCGGGCTTCCGGACAAGCACGTCATCGTCGTCAGCGGCGACGGTGACCTGAGCGCCATCGGCGGAAATCACCTGATCCACGCGGCCCGGCGCAACATCGACCTGACCGTGATCCTTGTCAACAACGGCATCTACGGCATGACGGGGGGCCAGACCGCCCCGACGACCCCCCACGGACTGACGACGATCACCAGCCCCTACGGCAACGTCGAGCACGAGTTCGACATCGCCAGGCTCGTCACGGCAGCGGGGGCATCCTACGTGGCCCGCTGGACGGCCTACCATCCGAGGCAGTTGACCAAGTCGATCAAGAAAGGTTTGCAGAAAAAGGGCTTCGCCATGATCGAGGTCATCTCGCAGTGCCCGGTCCAGTTCGGCCGCGCCTCCAAGCAGGGCAGCGCCGTGAACATGCTGAAGAACTACAAGCAGAACGGCGTCCGCATCGAGAAGGCGGCCAAAATGGAAGCCGCGGAGCTCCAGGACAAGATCGTCGAAGGGGAGTTCGCCGACCTCGACAAGCCCGAATTGGTCGCCTCGTGCGCTGCTGCGCTGCAGGCTAGGACGGGAGGTAACAAATAATGGCACAGACCGATATCAACATTGCCGGCGTAGGGGGCCAGGGGTCGATCCTGGCCGGAACCATCCTCGGGACCGCTGCCGTGACCTACGACAAGAAGTACGCGGTGCAGACCCAGGCATATTCATCGGAACTCCGGGGCGGATTCGCCGCGACCTGGCTGATCGTCTCGGACGCCCCGGTGGGCTTTCCCCGTGTGACGTCCCCGGACATCCTGGTGGCCCAGGCCCAGGACGCCATCAACCGTTTCTCGAAGGTGCTCAAGCCCAAGGGGCTTCTGATCATCGACAGCGACATGATCCCCGAACCCCCGGCAGGGATCGAGCGCGTTATCCGGGTGCCGGCGACCTCCCTCTCCAGGAATGAATTGAAGGCCCCTGTGGTGGCCAACATGGTCATGCTCGGCGCCCTCTGGCAGGCGACGGGCATCGTGGGCCGGGAAGCCCTGGAAAAGGCGATCATCGATTTCGTTCCCCGCGGCAAGGACAAGCTGAACCTGGAGGCCTTCGACCGCGGCGCCCGGGCAGTGGAGAACCAGAAAGTTTAACTCATTACATTAAAAGGGAGAAGGCATATGGGATTGATGACGAAGGACCAATATATCGAGTCTCTCCGGAAGCTCAAACCGACGGCTTACATGTTCGGGGAGAAGGTGGAAAACATTGTAGACAACCCGCGCCTGCGTGCCGGGATCGAGGCCACCGGCGCCACCTACGCCTTGGCCGAGGATCCTGAGACCCGCGATCTGGTCGTGACCCACAGCAAGCTGATCAACGAGCCGATCAACCGCTTCAACAACCCCCCCATGTCCATCGAAGACCTGGTCGCCCGGGTGAAGATGAACCGGAAGCTGGGCCAGAGGGTGGCCACCTGCTTCCAGCGGTGCACGGGCCAAGACTGCCTGTGCGCCCTGGCGATCGAAACCTACGACTGCGACAAGAAATACGGCACCGGCTACAACAAACGCTTCGTGGAGTTCCTCAAGTACATGCAGAAGAACGACTTCACTGCCAACGCCAGCGTGACCGACGCCAAAGGGGACCGGAACTTCGGCCCCATGGAGCAGCCCGACAAGGATGTGTACCTGCGCGTCGTCGAGAAGCGCGATGACGGCATTGTCGTGCGCGGCGCCAAATGCCATCAGACGGGTTCCCTTTCCGCCCACGAGCTGATCGTCCTTCCCACGCGCGCCATGCGCAAGGGGGAGGAGGAGTTCGCCGTGGCCTTCGCCATTCCGTCGGATGCGAAGGGCGTCATCCATGTCGTCGGGCGCTCCAGCCTGGACACCCGGGAGTTGGACGGCTGCGACTGCGGCAACACCCGCTACTCCAAGTATGCCCCCACGGTCATCTACGACAACGTCTTCGTCCCCTGGGAACGCGTCTTCCTCTGCGGGGAGTGGGAATACGCCGCGGACCTGGTGATCTACTTCTCCGCCTTCCACCGCCAGAGCCACGGCGGGTGTAAGGCCGGGAAGATCGACTGTATGATCGGGGCGGCCATGGCCATGATGCAGTACAACGGCACGGAAAAGGTCAGCCACCACAAGGAGAAGATCATCGACATGATCCACCGCGCCGAAACCCTCTACGGCTGCAGCATCGCCGCCTCCTACGAGGGGAAGAAGATGCCGTCCGGCAACTACTACATCGATCCGGTCCTGGCCAATGCCTCCAAGATCCATGAGGGACGCGAGATGGCCGAGGCCACCCGGCTCATGATCGACATCGCGGGCGGGTTTGTGGCGGACCTTCCGTCGGACAAGGACTTCAGCAATCCGGAAGTCGGACCGCTGCTGAAGAAGTACCTCAAGGGCGCTTCCAATGTGCCGGTGGAGGACCGGGTCAAGATGTTCCGCTTCATCGAAAAGATGGCCATGGAGAGCGCCGACACCATCTCCGACATCCACGGCGGCGGATCTCCGGCCGCGCATCGGCTCACGATCTTCCGGGAGTCGAACACGAAGGAAAAGGTCAAGGCGGCCAAGAGACTGGCCGGCATTGAATCGTAACGCACAAACCGGCCCTCCCTGAAAAACGGGCCGGGGAAAAGGTATGAAACAATCGGCGACGCCCTTGCCGTCTCTTCCAAGGTGAGGGCGTCGCTTTTATGGGTATTGCCTGCACAGGGCATTGCAGTCATTCATCGAGGGTCCGACCGTACATGTTTCCTAATCTCTACAAGATCAGACAGGTCTTCGACAATTCCTTCGAACCCGATCCCTCCGGCGCCGTGAGCCGCGAGATCGGTATCAACAAAATGCTGCCGGGAAGATTCGTCCAGGGGCAGAGTGTGGCCGTGGCCGTCGGTTCCCGGGGCATCCAGGGAATCCAAGGCATGGTCAAGGCCCTGGTTTCGTCGCTCGATGGGATGGGGTTGAAACCCTTCATCGTCCCGGCCATGGGATCCCATGGAGGCGCCACCGCCGAGGGGCAGAGGCAGGTCCTTGAGCACCTGGGAATCACCGAGGCCTCCTGCGGGGCGCCGATTCGCTCCTCCATGGAGGTGGTGTCCCTCGGACATCTTCCCTCCGGAGCCGAGGTCTTCATCTCCCGGGACATCCTGGAGGCGGATCACCTGGTCCTGATCAACCGGGTCAAACTGCACACGGCCTTCCGGGGTCAGGTGGAGTCCGGTCTCTGCAAGATGCTCACCGTCGGCTGCGGCAAGCACCAAGGCGCCCTGAACATGCACAAGTTCGGGCTGGCCGATTCAATCATTCCCGCCGCCCAGGTGATCCTCGGGCGCGTCTCGGTCCTCTTCGGGATTGCCGTCCTGGAGAACGCGGCCGAGAAGACCCATACCGTCCGGCTCGTCCTGCCGGAGGACTTCGTCGAAACGGACTCGATGCTGCTTAAGCGGGCCTTCGAGCTCTTCCCCAGGATTCCTCTGGATGACCTGGACATCCTCGTGGTCGGTGAAATGGGCAAGAACATCAGCGGCGGCGGAATGGACCCCAATGTCATCGGCATGTGGCGCCGGGACGGAGGGCCAAGGCAGCCCAACTACCGAACGCTCGTCCTGTTGGATCTGACGCCGGAGTCGCACGGCAATGCCATGGGAATCGGCCTGGCCGACCTGACCACCAAGCGGGTCATCGACAGCGTTGATCTCCGCAGCACCTACACCAACGCGCTCACCACGGGGATCTGGGCGGCCGCACGGCTTCCGATCTCGCTGGAGAACGACCGGGCAGCCCTGGAGATGGCCCTGTCGCGGGTCTGCAATCCCCAGAAGGTCCGGATGGCCTATATCGCCAACACGCTCTTTCTGGAGACCTTCTGGGTCTCGGAGGCCCTCCTTCCGGAACTGAAGGACAAGGGGACGATTGTGGCGGACGTTCCCCCTGTCGAGCTTCGCTTCACCGATGAGGGACGGCTCCTCCCCTTCCCCGCCGACGGCCATACCGGCGGAAGGCAGGAGTAGAAACGCAAAGAGCCCTCCGGGAATCCCGGGGGGCTCTTTTTTCGTTTAAAGGTGTATCTCTTTATTCTTCCGGCAACAGGGATCAGGCCGGCTCCGGTCTTTTGAGTCCGGTGACGATCTGGGAGCGGATCATTCTGGGAAGCAGCATGTGGTGGTGCGGGCAGATCGACCGCGGATGCTGGTACACGCCGTCCGCAAAGGCCACCAGGTAACGACGGATCTCCGAAAACCGGATCACCTCGTCCACA
>JAJFUM010000095.1 GCA_021372415.1 Deltaproteobacteria bacterium | reverse complement strand
AAGGGGAAGACCCGGATCGTCCCGCCCTCCTGGGAGGCCACCTATTTCGAGTGGATGAACAACATCCGCGACTGGTGCATCTCCAGGCAGATCTGGTGGGGCCACCGGATTCCCGTCTGGACCTGCGAGGGGTGCGGCAAGCTGATCGTTGCCTCCCAGGACCCCGATCGCTGCCCGGGCTGCGGCGGCGCGAAGCTCCGGCAGGAGGAGGACGTCCTGGACACCTGGTTCAGCTCGGGCCTCTGGCCCTTCTCGACATTAGGGTGGCCCGAGAATACCGAAGCGCTGAAGACGTTCTATCCCACGTCGCTCTTGGTCACGGGGTTCGACATCCTCTTCTTCTGGGTCGCCCGGATGATGATGATGGGGCTCTACGTCATGAAGGAGGTTCCCTTCCACGACGTCTACCTGCACGCCCTGGTCCGCGACGAGCACGGCGAGAAGATGAGCAAGTCCAAGGGGAACAGCATCGACCCCCTGGAGATGATGGACAGGTTCGGAACGGACGCCTTCCGGTACACCCTGGCCGCCTTCACCGCGCAGGGCCGGGATGTCCGGATGTCGGAGGAGCGGATCGAGGGTTACAAGTATTTCATTAACAAGATCTGGAACGCGACCCGCTTCTCCATGATGAATCTCGAAGATTTCAAGGCCGATGCGGCCGTCCAGCCCGGGGACCTCTCGCTGGCCGACCGATGGATCCTCTCGCGGCTGGAGCGGACCGTGGCCGACGTGGTCCGCGGCCTGGACGAGTACCGCTACAACGACGCGGCGGCGGCCCTCTACCAGTTCGTCTGGCACGAGCTCTGCGACTGGTACCTGGAACTGATCAAGCCGGTCCTCTACGGGGACCGTGACGCCGCCGGGAAGAGGGCGGCCCAGAGGACGCTCCTTTCGGTCCTCACGACGTCGCTCAAGCTCCTGCACCCCTTCATGCCCTTCCTGACGGAGGAGATCTGGCAGCACCTGGTGGCGGACGGGACCTCCGTCATGGTGAGCGAGTTCCCGAAGGCCGATCCGGACCGGTTCGATCCGGAGGCAGAGGCCAAAATGGGCCTCATCATGGAAGTCGTGACCAGGATCCGGAACATCCGGGGCGAGATGAACGTGGCCCCGTCCCTCAAGCTGAAGGTGACCCTGGCGGTCCAGGATCGGGACCTGACGGCGGTCCTGGAAGACGGGCGGGTCACAATCACGAACCTGGCCAATCTCGAGGCCCTGACCATTACCGACCGGGCCGAGGAACCCAAGGGGGCGGCCACGGCCCTGGCGGGCCCCGTCCACGTTTACGTCTTCCTGGCCGGGGTGATCGACATCGCCGGAGAGCGGGCGAGGCTCGCCAAGGAGATCGCCCGGATCGAGAAGGACATGGCCGTGGTGGCCAGGAAACTGGCGAATCCGGAGTTCCTGGCAAAGGCGGCCGAGGACATTGTCACCAAGGAGCGGGAGAAGTCGCGGGTCTTCGGAGAGAAGCGTTCCGCCCTCGAAGCGGCGCTCAGTCGCCTCGACCTCCTGGCCCGCGAGGGATAAGGATGATGAATCTGCCGAAACAGACACTGGACACGCTGATCCGAAGGGCCCTCGATGAGGACATCGGGGCCGGGGACGTCACCACGTCCTCCGCTCTGGGCGGCGACGAGAAGGGCCTCGCCCAGGCAACGGCCAAGGAGCCCCTGGTCCTGGCCGGGATCGACGTCTTCGGGGAGGTCTTCCATGCCCTCGATCCCGATCTGACCTTCATGGCCTGTAAAAAGGACGGGGAGCGAGTGGACAGGGGAGAGCTCCTGGCGGAGGTGTCGGGACGCCTGGCCTCCATCCTGACCGCCGAGCGGGTGGCCCTGAACCTCCTCCAGCGGATGTGCGGGATCGCCACGGCAACCCGGCGCTACGCGGATGCCGTGGCAGGGACGAAGGCGAGGATCCTGGACACCCGCAAGACGATGCCGGGCCTGCGGATCCTCGACAAATACGCCGTCCGGGCGGGGGGGGGCGCAAACCACCGCTTCGCCCTCTACGACGGCGTCCTGATCAAGGACAACCACATCGCCGCGGCCGGCGGGATTGGCCAGGCCGTGCGGCGGGTCCGCGAACGAATTCCCCACACGCTGAAGATCGAGGTCGAGGTGCGGGACCTGGCCGGCCTGGAGGAGGCCCTCGCCGCCGGGGCGGATGCGGTCCTGCTGGACAACATGGGGCTCGATGAGATGGCCCGGGCGGTCCAACGCGTCGCCGGCAGGGTCCCCTTGGAGGCATCGGGCAACATGACCCTGGAGAGGGTCCGGGGAGTGGCCGAGACAGGGGTCGATCTGATCTCCGTGGGAGCCCTCACCCATTCCGCGTCTGCCGCGGACATCTCCCTCAACGTGACCGAGGTGGGGACCCCCTCCCCCGGGGCGGCCGGCTGACCGTTTCTCCCCGCACTTAGAACATCCTTGCTTGGCTGGATGGTCGGGAAGGAGTCCGCAGGTTGCCGTTTCCGTAAGGGCAGGGGCGAAAGTGCCCCGGTGTGCAGTCCCAGGATGGAATGGTCTGGCTGTGCAGGAGCGGTGCCGTTGGAAAGGGCCTTTTCGGCAGGATGGATGCCGCATCATGGGGATTGAGAATTCAGGGCAAGCACCTCCCTCTGGGGTGAGTGGCGAAGGGGACAGGTTCGACGCGGAGGCCCTGCAGATGCGGCTGGCCGGCGGCGGGATCGCCTGGCAGATCCGCCACGTCCCTGTGGCGGATTCGACGAA
>JAJFUM010000090.1 GCA_021372415.1 Deltaproteobacteria bacterium | reverse complement strand
TAGAGGGTCTTCGAGAAGCGGCAGGCCAGGCGCCGGACCTGTTCCGGCCTTCCCGGCGTGAGGCTTGCCATCAGCACGCGGCAGGCAAAGCCATGGGTGCACAGGCCGTGCATGATCGGCTTTTCGAATCCCACCATCCTGGCGAATTCGGGATCGACGTGAAGCTGGAAGATGTCGCCGGAGAGCCGGTAGAGAAGCGGCTGGTTCGGGGAGGGGGCGGCATCCACGGCGAAATCGGGCTCCCGCTCCGGGAATTCGACGACCTTCGGGGGGGCGGCCTCGCCGCCGAAGCCGCCGTCGAGCCGGGCGAAGACGGTGATGATGTTCGTGAAGAGCCTCTGGCCATTGGAATGGGTCGTCTCACTCTCGGCCACGACAAGGGCCCCCTTGGGGCCCTTGTCGTAGTAGTGGGTGATCCTCCCCTCCGTGATCAGGGTCCCCGAGGTGGGAATCGGGTTGTGGAAGATCAGCTCCTGCTCGCCGTGGAGGATTCCCGCCAGGTTCACGTTCGAGGTGATCCCGACTTGGCCCAGGAAGTCGAAGATCGCCGCGATGGAGAAGCTTGGAATCACCTTGAGGTTCTTCTCGTAGGTGTAGTCGAGCTCCTCGACGCCGGCGCCCACGCCGATCGCGTAGAGGACCACATCCTTCCAGGTGTAGTCCTTCTTTGTCGGGCCGATGGTCTTGCCGATTGCATCCATGTTGAGCGCCATGATTTCCTCCTTGGCAGGTGTTTGAAAGCGATGCCTTGTCCGGATGACGCGATCCCGCTCATGCCGCGTGCTGGGCAGGGACGATCCGTCGCGTCCTGACGGGCAGGATCGCGGGGCCAGCATCCGGGCCTCGATTTTTCTAATCTTGTCCGGCGTCCCGACCGCTTTCGGCCGGTCAGCCCGGTTATTTCGTTTCGTTCTGCAAGAAGGCCGGGATGTGGATGAACTTCAGGGTCTCTTTCACCAGGGCGATGTACCGGTCCTTCTCGACCTTCACCATGGGATGGAAAAAACTCACCCCTGCGATGAAGCTGTGGATGGAGTTCATCACCGCCAGGACCTTCATCATGGTCTCGGGCGGGACGTTTCGCTTGTCCCGGGCCAGACCCATGGAGCGGGCGATGTCGGCGGTGAACTCGGGAACGCTGAAGTCGAGGTTCCCTTCGTAGCGGGTCTTGCCGAAGTAACGGAAGAGGATCAGGTTGGAGATGTCGGGGTTCGCGAAGAGGTAGTCGGTCATCAGGTCGATGGAGATGGCCAGCCGCTCGGCCAGCGGGAGGCCGTGGATCACCCCCTCCACCTCGATGAGCTTCTGGCGGAGGTCCTTGTTGACGTCCATCACGACCGACTCGTAGAGGTCCTTCTTTCCTCCCCAGTGGTAGTGGAGCGTGGAGATGTCGATTCCCACCTCCTGGGCGATCATCCGTGTCGTCGTGCCGTGGAAGCCGTACTCGCCGAAGATGCGGCGGGCGGCGGCCAGGATGCGGGCCTTCATCGACTCGGGGTCACGGCGGGCCTTTTCCAGGGGGGTGGTCATAGGAGCCTTCCAGCCTACGATTCAATCATTTGATGGAATCGTAGGCGAAAAGGAGGGAGCTGTCAAGATGATTTTGTTCGGCCAGGCCTGCCGCGCCGCAGGTCGCGATAAAATCCCCTTGACACCCAAAAGCGGCTTCTTCTATGGTATCCGGCATTACAGCAGGACCTTAAGATCCATCATACTCCTACCCATTCATGGCCGCTTCCCTCAGGCTGGCGCCATGCCGGCCCGACTCCTCTGTCGGGGGGGAGTTCTTGGGTGCGGCGGCAATGCGTTTCGCAGGGCGCCGCCGTCGAGGGGCGTTCGGTACCCTTCCGAAGACTCGGTTTGGGCCTTGCCCTGAGAGGATTGAAGGAGAGCCGCCATGAGCGATCAAGCGCCAACCTACGAACAGCTCCTGAAAGACAACGATTCCCTGCGCCGCAGCCTGGCAAACGTCAAAGCGGAACTGGAGCAGGTCCGCAATACCCTGGGCAAGGCGGAAAGCCGCTATCGCACCCTTTTCGAAAGCTCCCCGGATCTCATCTACTACATGGACCACGAGGGGAAGATCGTCTCCATGAACAAGACCGGCGTCTATCTGATCGACTGCGAATCCGCAGACACGATCGTGGGACAGACCTTCAACTGCTACATACACCCGGAGGATCAGGAGAAGGTCATGGCGTCGTTCCTGGAGGCCGTGGCCGCACAACAGGAGATTACCAAGGGGCTGACCTTCCGGCTCCTGAAGCAGAGTGGCCGGGTCGTCTGGGTGGAGCTGCATTCCCGAATGAGCTTCGACGAGCAGGGCAACTTTCTCGAAGAGGTGGGGGTCCTGCGGGACGTGACCGAGCGAAAGGAGATGGAGGAGCGGCTATTCCGGTTGAATCGGGATCTGGCGGAAACGAACCGGAAGCTTCAGGAGGCCTACGCGCAGATGCGCGACAGGCGCGATGTGCTCAGACAGTCCCGGTATGAGGAAGACATTGGTTTCCTGGTGGATCGGGACGGCCGGATCGAGTGGGTCTCGGAAACGGCCCTTTCGTTCAGCGGAAAGCCGCGGTCCACGGTAATCGGGGCCCTTCTTCCGGAACTCCTGCCCGAGGAAAGCCGCGAGGGACTGCGCAAGGCTATCCGCGAGGCCTGGATGGGCGTTACTTTCCCATGCACCATCCGGTTCGCTTCGATGGAAGGCGATATGGCGGACATGCAGGTGAAGATGACCCGTCTGACGTCCCCCGATACGAGACGGCTGTGGGCGGCCTTCCAACGCTCAGACGAGAAACCGGCGGGACCCGTCGTCTGACTCCCATAAAGATACAGGGAAAAAGAACCCTGCCCGGGGGACGTCATCGTGGCAGGAAGTGATTCTCCTGAATTCGAACTTGACAGACGGCCTTGATGGTTGTATCATACAACAATGTCGACGAACCGCGAGAAAAAGTACAAGGAGATATTCGAGGCGATCATGGGGCTGTCCCGGGAGATCCGGTGCTGCAGCCGTGACGAGGCCCTCTGCCAGGACGTGACGTTCCACCAGTTCGTCATCCTGGATGCGGTGGCCGAAAAGGGGGAACTGGATCTGGCGGCGCTCCACGGGATACTGTCCGTCGAGAAGAGCACGACGACCCGCCTCCTGGAGCCGCTCGTCCGGCGGGGCCTCCTGGTCAAGGACCGGGCGCTCCACGACTCGCGGGCGGCCCGGATCGTCCTGACCGGGGAGGGTCGGGAAACCCACCGGAAGGTCTGGGAGTGCCTGATGGGTTTTTTCGAGAACATCAACCGAAACATTCCGCAAGGAAAGCGGAAGGAGGTCCTGGAGGCGGTGAGGCTCTTCGCGGAGGCCATGAGAAAGGCTGCCGTCGAATGCCGCTGCTGCCAGGAACCGCTGAAGAGGATCATCACATGAGCGACACGCGATGCGGATGCGGGTCTTTGCCCGGGAAAGAGAAGGTCATGTTGCCCTCGGCCCCTGATGCGGTCTGCTGCGGGTCCGGTCCTGCCGCCGGGCCGACGACCCTTCCGCCCCTGGAACAGCCCTTCGTGATCGGGACCATCGAGACGCCGGCCGGCCCCGTTCCCCGGGTCTTGTCAACGCTGGAATGGCGGGACCGCTGGGGGGCCTTCAAGGCCCGCTGGGGGATCAACCGGATGGACTACGCCATCGCGCCCGGCCTCTATGCCTTGGGCGACCCGGGCCCCGACTCGCCGGTCCTGGTGAGCGCCAACTACAAGATGAGCTTCGACGTGCTGCGAAGCGCCCTGTCGGGACGCGATCTGTGGATTCTGGCCCTGGATACGAAGGGGATCAATGTCTGGTGCGCCGCCGGAAAAGGGACCTTCGGGACGGAGGAGATGATCGGGAGGATCGAGGCGAGCGGCCTCAAGGCCGTTGTCAACCACAGGTCGCTGATCGTCCCGCAGCTGGGGGCGCCGGGCGTTGCGGCCCATACGGTCAAGAAGCGCTCCGGATTCGCCGTCCATTACGGCCCGATCAGGGCCGCGGACATCCCGGCCTATTTGGATGCCGGCGGCAAGGCCACGGCCGGGATGCGCCTCAAGGACTTCCCGCTCCGGGAACGGGCGGCGCTCATCCCCGTGGAACTGGTCGAGGCCATGAAGCCTGCCGCGATCATTGCGCCGATCCTCTTTCTGACCGGCGGGCTGGGCGGTTCCGAGGGCTTCTGGGCAAACGCCCTTCGGGAAGGGACCTTCGCTGCTTTGGCCTTCCTGGCCGCGGTCGTGGCGGGGACGGTGGTCCATCCGCTCCTCCTTCCCTGGCTGCCGGGACGGGCCTTCTCGACCAAGGGGTTTACGCTCGGCGCGGCCACGGCGCTCGTCGTCCTCCTCCTGGGGGGCCTTGACGGGTCGGGATGGGCCGGTCGTCTCGGCTGGCTGGCCTGGCTGATGATCGGCCCGGCCGTGACGGCCTACCTGGCGATGAACTTCACCGGCTGCTCCACCTACACCTCCCTGTCGGGGGTGAACCGGGAGATGCGTTGGGCCCTCCCCCTGGAGGCGGGGATGGGGCTGGGCGGCCTGATCCTGTGGATCGCCTCGCGCTGGATGATATAGGAGGATTGAGATGAATCGTCTGAGTTACCTCAAAGACGTGGTGACCCTGAAGCTCGATGAGGGCAAGTGCACCGGCTGCGGGATGTGCCTGGAGGTGTGCCCGCACGCGGTCTTCCGGATGAACGGGGGGCATGTGGAGATCCGGGACCGGGACGCCTGCATGGAGTGCGGCGCCTGCAAACGGAATTGCCCTTTCGGGGCGTTGGATGTGAGGTCCGGCGTCGGCTGCGCCGCGGCGATGATCAATGTCCTCCTGGGCCGGACCGATGCCCCCTGCTGCGGCCCCAGCGATGGGGCAGACCCGTCCCGAAAGGGGGCGTCCTGCTGCGGAGGGTGATCAGCGTCGGTCCAGCTCGCTCCGGACGGCCTGCCCGAGCCGCTCCATGATGTAGGGCTTGCGGACGTAGGCCCCGGCCCCCAGCGCCTGGGCCTCGTTGACCCTTTCCGTCTCGGAGAACCCGCTGACGATGATCGCCTTCTGACCGGGGTGGATCTCGAGGATTTTCCGGTAGGTGTCCAGGCCGTCCATCCCGGGATCCATGATCATGTCCAGGACCAGGAGGTCGGGTTTGTTCGTCCTGACGAACGCCACGGCCTCCTCGCCGCTGGCGACGGAGGCCGCCTCGTAGCCGAGCTTCGTGAGCATCGATGTGGCGAGCTTCCTCTGCGCCTCCACGTCGTCCACCACGAGCACGAACTCTCCCTTGCCCTGGTACTCCTCAGGCGAGAGCTTCCGCCCCGGGGCGTCACGCTCCTCGCGGGTCACCGGGAAAAGGAGCGTGAACGTGCTTCCCTTGCCCTCGGCGCTTTGGACTTCGATGTGTCCCTTGTGGTCCTTGACGGTCCCCCAGACCACGGTCAGCCCCAGGCCCGTACCGCTTCGCCCCATCACCTTCCGCGTATAGAAAGGCTCGAAGATCTTCTCGAGGTCGATCGGCGAGATCCCCCTGCCGTTGTCTGAAACCTGGAGGACCACGTAATCCCCCTGCTCTACCTCGTCGTAGCCCCTGGTGGCAGCGTCGAGGTGGCGGTTTTCCGTCCGGATCAGGACCTCCCCCCGCTCGGGGATTGCCTCCAGGGCATTCATGACGAGGTTCATGGCCGTCTTGGCCAGGTGGACCGTGGAGCCCTTCATGTTGAGCAGGTCCGGGTCCAGTTCGGTCCGGAACTGGACCTCCGCATGGGACGCGCAGAGTTTCTTGCATTCCGGCGTCTGAAGTTGAATCTGAACGATGTCGTTGAGGTTGACCACCTCCGAGGTCGCCACGCCCCTGCGTCCCATCGTGAGCAGGTCCTGGACGATCGCGGCCCCCCGCTGTCCGGACTGATGGATGTTTGTGATGTGTTCCCGGTAGGGGCTGTCTTCCGGGAGCTCTATCAGGAGCAGTTCCGAATAGCCCACCAGGACTCCCAGGACGTTGTTCAGGTCGTGGGCGACGCCGCCGGCCAGGACGCCCAGCGCCTCCATTTTTTCAGCCCGGCGCAGGAGGGCTTCCATCTCATTGCGTTCCTGTTCCGCCTTTTTCTGCTTCTTGATGACCTCCCGGAGTTGTGTGTTGCTCTCCCGGAGTTCCCGGGTCTGCTCGGCCACTTTGCGCTCCAGATCGTCATGGGCCATCTGGAGCTTCTCCTCGGCCTCGTAAAGGGCCATGGTCATCTTGAGGAGAATGACGGTGCAGATGGGGGCGATGATGGCGGGCGCGAGCACCGACACCGCAAAACCGACCCAGTTGAAGCCCTTGAAGATCCAGGTGATGAGAAGGAAGGTCAGGACGGAGATGACGATGGAAAAGCCGGTCGTGATCAGCGTTCCCAGGGTCATGCCGAGCCGCGAGACAAGACTGCGGATGACCTGTACGTTCATAGGGCGACTCACTGCCAGGTTTCGGACCGGGAGGCCCGGCATCCAGGTCTATTCGTGATGGATCGATTTCAGCGGTTTTGAGCAGGGGCTCAATGCGAATATAAGGATTCTTAACAGGATCGGCGGTCCCGATGCAACCAATTTTTTCCCCTTTGCCGGTCCCGGCCGGCATCCTCAAAGGGACGGCATTTGGTGAGCCTTTTCCATTCTTTTCCGAGAGACGATCATTTTGCAGTGGCAAGAGGCGCCCTTTGGGGTTATGATCGGCCATATCTTTTTCATCCTCCGGGGGAGGCGGACGGGAGGATACTGGAGCGACCGCGATGACGAACGGCGGGAGACGCCAATGGAGATCCTGAAGCGGCGTTATGCCAAAGGGGGGATCACGCGTGAGGATTTCGGGCGGAAGAGGAGGGACATAGGGTCATGAGAGGGGAAGAGGAGATGGCGATGGAAAGGACGGACAGGCCCCGCGACGCGGCCTCATGGATAGGGGATGAAATCAAACGCTTCACGGCCTCCGGGGACAACAGCCTCCAGCTTGACCCTCCGGAGCCAGCCTGGGACGAACCCCTCGTCGGTTTCGCCCGGGGCGGCGATCCCCTCTTTGCGAAGTTCAAGGAGGAGACCGGGGCCTTTTTCTGGACCCCGGAGGAGATTTTCGCCCTGACCTTTCCTGATTCGAAGGCCGCGCCCGAGGAACTTACGGTGATCAGCTGGATCCTCCCGCAGACAGAGCGGACCCGGCGCGACCATCGTCGCGAGAAGGCCCTGCCGTCGGAACGGTGGGCGAGATCGCGCAAGTTCGGGGAGGATTTCAACATGAAGCTGCGGGGCCATGTGGTCGGGTTCCTCGGGAAGGCCGGCTGTGAGGCGGTGGCGCCCATGCTGTCCCCTCTGTGGAAATTGGAAAAATCCGACCGCTACGGTTTCGCCTCCTCCTGGTCGGAGCGGCATGCGGCCTATGCTGCGGGACTGGGGACCTTCGGTCTCTGCGACGGCCTCATCACCCCGAGGGGGAAGGCGATGCGCTGCGGCTCCGTGGTGGCCCGGATCTCCGTCCCCCCCTCCGAACGGCCCTACGACGACCCCTACGCCTATTGCCTCTTTTATATCGACGGGAGCTGCGGCAAATGTATCAAGCGCTGCCCGGCGGATGCCATCAGCCGGGAGGGGGGACACGACAAGGAAAAGTGCAAACGCTACCTCGATGATGTGGCGTCGAAATCGGTACGGGACCGGTTCGGTATAGAGATCGACGCCTGCGGCCTTTGCCAGACCGGCGTCCCCTGCGAAGCCAGGATCCCCGTCCCAGGGCAGGCCGTCTGATCTCCCTCCGGAGTATCCGTACAGGGTTGGTTGAATCGGGCCGTTACCCCCGGAAGGGGCGGTTCCGTCTATCGTAATCGAGGGGTTATTGTTTGAAAAGCATCCTGCCTGCCAGCGACATTTCCAAAGGCATTTTCTTCATTGCGCTGTCCCAGTTCGGTTTGGCATTTTCCTTCAACGTCGTTATGTCCTTCATGCCTTTCTATATCATCAAGGTGAGCCCTTACAGCTCCCATGAAACGATGGTCTGGATCGGCATGATCATGGGACTCAACTCCTTTGTTTCGGCCGCCGCTGCCCCTTTCTGGGGGGGGCTGACCGCGAAGCTTCCCCCGAAACGCCTGTTCCAGAGCACCTTCCTGTCCAACGCCATCATCTTTCTTGTGATGGGCTTTGTGGACAACCTTCCGCTGATGTTGGCGCTGCGCCTGATCCAGGGGGCTCTCGGTGGCGCCTCGACGATCGGGCTGTTCATGATCTCGCAGCTCTCGCCCCGGGACCGGCTGGCCGGCAATCTGAGCCTCTACCAGAATTCCATGACCGCCGGGAGCCTGCTTGGCCCGCCCATCGGGGCCTACCTGGCCGCCCATCTGGGTTATCGCGCCCCCTTCCTCGCCTCTTTCGTGATGATCGGGATCTTTCTGCTGTTGTGCCAGATCTACGTGGCCGAGATCCAGATGAAGGAAACAGACCTCGGCCGGAAGGTTCCCCTCTCCCGGGGGGTCCTGTGGGGGTGGGCGCTGAGCTTCATCGCGACGATCCACCTGACCTTCCTGCCGAGCATCCTGCCCCACATCCTGGGGGGCTTCGGCCTGAAGGGCCAGGACGCCCTCAAATCGGCGGGGTTGATCATGATGGCCTACACGGCAACGGCCATCCTCGGCAGCTACACGATCAGCCGCCTGGCGCCCAGGAAGAAACTGGCCGGCGTGATCGCCGCGGCCTGCCTGACGGCCGCCTTCTTCCAGGCTCTGCTCTACTTCGCCCAGGGGACGATCAGCTTTACGGTGATCCGGATGCTCCAGACCGGGGTGTCGGCCGCCGTCATCCCGATGGTCATGGCCAATTTCAGTTCGGGATTGGGGGGAACGGGGATCGGCCTTCTCAATGCGGCACGATTCGCCGGGATGGGAGTCGGTCCCCTGATGGCAACCTCCGTCCTGGCGGGCTCGAACCTGTTGACCCTCTATCTGCTCATCGCGGGCCTCACGGTCGGCACGGTCCTGGCGTTTAGGCTGATGGGGGAGAAGCGGGAAGGCTGAAGAGCGGCAGGCCCTCCCGCCGGCGGGATCACTTCGTAGAGGATGACGTTGTTTCGGCCTTCGGGGCGGGCTGCGGGTTCGCCATCGAACGGCTGTCGACCTTCAGGTTCATGTTCTGGAGCATCTTCCAGGCGTTCTCCAGCTTTTTCTTCTCCTCGTCGCGTTTGTCGTTCCCGGGGGGATTGCCGGTGGAATAGATGATGACGGTATTCCCCTG
>JAJFUM010000070.1 GCA_021372415.1 Deltaproteobacteria bacterium | reverse complement strand
CAGGGGATCGACCAGATCAACAAGGCCATCTCCGAAATGGACAAGGTGACCCAGCAGACCGCGGCCACCGCCGAGGAGTCCGCCTCCGCCTCCGAACAGATGAACGCCCAGGCCGAACAGATGAAAACCTTCGTGGCCGATTTACGGGCCATCGTTAGCGGCAAAAAATTCTGAACGATGAAGTCGGTCTTATGGATGAGGGACGGAATCCAGCGATACCGTCCGGCGTCGCCGGATTCCGTCCCGTTACATCGGACAAGTTCCGCTCATACCGGACAGTAGCCAAACCCAGGACTGGTCCCCTGCTTCTGACACAAGGCCTTATGAACCCATAATGGTCCGTAATAAATTAACATCTTTCCAGGATGTCTCCATGGTATAAAAAAGTCAGATTGGCATGGCTTTTGCGAACATATGGAGGCGTGCGAGGGTATTCTAGACTCAAGTTTTAGGGGAAAATGTCGAATATATGAAATGGCCCTCTTTGACCGGAGGCCGGGAAACCGGGGGATGGTTGAGATGGGCCGGCCGTCAGGGACCGGCAGGCGGCAATTTGCTGAAACGAGGTGAGCAAAGATGGAAACTGAAGTGATGGATCAGGCCGTCAGGACCGCGGCAAACAAAGAGGGGAAGTACCTGACCTTCGCCCTGGCCGGTGAGGAGTACGGGATCGGCATCCTTAAGGTCAAAGAGATCATCGGCCTGATGGCGATTACCACCGTCCCCCAGACCCCGAGTTACGTCAAGGGCGTCATCAACCTGAGGGGAAAGGTGATCCCCGTGGCGGACCTCCGACTCAAGTTCGGCATGGAGCCCATGGAATATACCGACAGGACCTGCATCATCGTCGTCGAGATCAGGGGCGCCGAACGAACGGTCCTCATGGGGATCGTCGTCGACTCCGTCTCCGAGGTCCTCAACATCAAGGGTTCCGAGATCGAGGACACCCCCAACTTCGGCAGCAAGCTCAACACCGCCTTCATTCTCGGAATGGCCAAGACCAATGGCTCCGTCAAGATCCTCCTCGACATCGACCGGGTCTTCCGAGAGGAGGACCTCAACATGGTAGAGGCCGGATAGCATCGGCCGCTCTTACGCCCCATTTCCCGGCCTCCATCGTCCGTCACCCGGACGATGGGACCCGAGGGAGGATTCCAGCTTATTGATGTTGGAGATGCCCTCAAGACCCATTAAGAACGAACAGAAATCCCTGTAGTAGACCGCTCGATTTCGCAAGTGCAGGCAGCGCGATATCCTTATTTGAATCGTATCCTTAGACACTGACGGGATCTGTCAAGGCCGGTAGGCTCCGTCTCTGATAATGCCATTTTCTCCAGAAGTACCGTACGCATATGAGGGGGGGGAACCGGGACGTCCCTGCTAGAGGGACTGCCTTCTCCGCAACGTCGCCCGACCGGGCCAAGGGAATGACGGTCCTTGTCATATTATTGGCGGGGATGGCGATGTTTCCGAGGCCTTCCTTTCAGACCGTCACCCTTCCCTGACGGCTGAGTCCCTTTATCTCGTGCGTTGTTCACGGCGTCAAATGCCGAGGGCAGCTATAGATCGGGTTGATCCGATGGTGGGGCCGTCGGTCAGGAAAACGAGAAGCAAAACGAAAACAGCCACAAATACTATTAAACTAAAGGAGAATGATCATGAAAAGGATGTGGATATCTGTGATGGTCGTCGGATTCGTGGTTGCGTCGTTCGGTATGGCCTTGGCCGCCTCAAACGCTGACGAGGCCAAGGCGATGGTCGAGAAGGCCGCGGCCTACTATCAGGCCAACGGCAAGGAGAAGGCCCTGAAGGAATTCAACAACCCAAAGGGACAATTTGTCAAGGGCGACCTGTACGTCTTCGCCTATGACATGAGCGGCACCATTATCGCCCATCCGGTCAACCCGAAGCTGGTGGGGATCAACACTCTGGAAACCCCCGATGTGGACGGGAAGATGTGGCGCAAAGAGGGAATGGAGATGGTCAAGAAGAGCGGAACTGCATGGGTCGATTACAAATTCAAAAACCCCGTGTCAGGGAAGATCGAGCAGAAGACGACCTACCTCAAGAAGGTCGGGGATAGCGTCCTCGGTTGCGGGGCCTACAAATAAGTCCACCTGGATCCGCCGTCGGCCCGGGGAAAACCCTTCCGGGCCGACGGCAGATGACGCCGCTCAAGCACAGGGGGGAAAACGATGAAAACGCTTTTGCAGAACCTCAAGATGAGCCGAAAAATCATGATTTCGCCGCTTATCGTGATGGTCTTCATGATCGCGATCGCGGCGATATCCTACCGGGGCATGTCGAGTCAGAAGGGGGCGCTGGACGACATCTTCAACACCCGCTTCCGGACCTATCAGGAGGCCTCCCAGCTGATCACCCGGATCACAACGATTAACAAGGACGTCTACCGCCTGCTGGGACTGGCCAATTCCGGCATGGACGCGGCGAAGATCGACGCCATGGGTCAGGACCTCCTCAAGGTGATGGGCGACACCAAGGCCAACGTCAAGAACGCCGCGGCCAAACTCCGGGATGCCAAAGAGAAGGGGCTGCTCGAGGCGGCCCTGAAGGAACTGGACGCCTACGGGGCCATGCTCGGACAGGTCAAGCAGATGGCCACGGCGGACGCCGCCCTGGCGATCACCATGATGACCCCGATCGAGAACCGCTTCCAGAGCCTCAACGGCAAGCTCCAGGAACTGCTGGCCTATGAGCAGCAGTTGAGCCAGCAACAGTATGGGTCTGCCGGCACCACTTTCACGTTCGTCGTCACGGCCTTCCTGATCGCCCTGGCCGTCGCCATTGTCCTGTCAATCCTGGTCAGCCTCTCCCTGGGACGGCTGATCACGCGGCCCCTGCGCCGGACAGTCGACGTCATCCAGGAGATCGCCGAGGGGGACCTCACCCGTGAGATCCATCTGGAAACCAAAGACGAGATTGGGGAACTCGCCCAGGCCGTCGATACGATGCGTTTGAAGATGGGGGAGGCCGTCGGCCAGTCCGCCTCCACCTCGCACACCCTCTCCGATGCCTCCTCCAAGCAAGCCTCCGCCTTGGAAGAAACCTCCTCGTCCCTGGAGGAGATGGCCTCGATGATCAAGCAGAGCGCCACCAATGCGTCCCAGACCAATCAGCTCATGGCCGCCTCCCAGGAGGTCATCCGCAAGGCCGACTCCTCCGTCACCGAACTCAACGGCTCCATGAAGGAGATTACGGCCGCGAGCGAACAGACCCAGAAGATCGTCAAGACGATCGACGAGATCGCCTTCCAGACGAACCTTTTGGCCCTCAACGCCGCGGTCGAGGCGGCCCGGGCCGGCGAGGCGGGCGCGGGATTCGCCGTCGTGGCCGATGAGGTCCGGAACCTCGCCCTGAGGGCCGCCGAGGCGGCCAGGAATTCCTCTGCGATGATGGAAGACATCGTCACCAAGGTCCGGAACGGCGAGAAGCTGGTCACCGTCACCTACAATGCCTTCCGGCAGGTGACCGAGAGCTCCGAGAAGGTCGTCAACCTCATGGCCGACATCGCCAAGGCCACCCAGGAACAATCTCAGGGCATCGACCAGGTCAACCGGGCCGTCCTGGAAATGAACCAAGCCACCCAGGAGAACGCCGCCAGCGCCGAAGAACTGGCTGCCGTCATGTCCATGTTTAGAACCGCCGACTACAGCGGCAGTCCCGACAGTCAGGCACGCCCGCCAAAGGCCCTGATCGCCTCCTGAACGGAAAGGGACGAAGGCCTCGTCGAGTCAGCCATACGGTCAGGGGGTGGGGACTCCGGTCCCCACCCCCTGACCCACTTCTACGCCCGCCAGCCCGGAAGGACGCCCCCTCGGAGAGGCTGAAACATGTGGGAAATGCGGAAATCCCACAGAGGCACAGGCCATCCCCCCCCGGGGGAAATGGCCATAGGGCAGAAAAAAGTTGACAGACCGAACCGTTCTTTCTATGTTCGTAGGCGAATCCATCATCGCCCATGAATTAGAAACCGAAAAGGCCCTCATGCTACTGACCACATTTGTCCGCAACAAGAAGATCTACCTGGCCTACAACGAATTCAGGAAACGCATCTTTTCCGAACTAGCCCCCAGGGACAGCGAATCGATTCTCTATCTGTTGCCCTGGATGCTCAGTGTCAACGACCCCGCTGTGCCGGGCTACCTCGACGGCCTGACAAGACCCATCTCTGTTTTCAATGCCGCGACCGATCAGACGATCGTGAAAAGGGAACCGGCATTCAAAAGGATTTTCAACATCCGCAGACAGGGTCCTCTGCTGAAACCCTCCATGCAGGCTTCCCTCATCCAGGGGATCTACACGATCGGCAGCGTCGGCACGATCGGACAGACCCCCTCATCGGACTGCGACATCTGGATCTGCATTGACGGAGACCATTTCGACGACGCCCAGAGGGACCACCTGACCCAGAAGGTCAACCTCATCAAAGACTGGCTGGATACCCATCTGAAGATGCCTGTCTATTTCTTCATCTGCGACATCGCCGATATCCGGAGCGGCAACTTCGGCACCCTGGACGACGAAAGCTCGGGCAGCGCCCAGCGCAATGTCCTGAAGGAGGAGTTCTACAGGACGTCGATCCTGATCAGTGGAAAGATCCCGCTGTGGTGGGTCTGCTTCGATCCCGACGCCGAGATGGATTACGGAGAGTTCGTCGCCCAATACGAGAAGGACGCCTTCGGGGATTATGAATTCGTCGACATGGGTCCCCTCCCGACAATCGACAGCGACGAATATTTCGGAGCGGCCCTCTGGCAATTCAACAAGGCCCTCACCCATCCCCTTAAATCGGTCATCAAGATGCTCCTCCTGGAGATGCTCATTGCCGCCCCGCAGGGGGAATTGCTCTGTCATCGCTTCCGCAGCCTGACGCTCGACCAGAAGGGAGATTTCGCCTTTTGCGATCCGAGCGTCTTCACCTGGAAGGCCATTCTGGAATACAAGGGAAAGGCCGATCCAGAGGCTTTCACCTTCATCCAGAAATGCTACTACCTGCGCAATGAGATCAAATTCTACGCCAAAACGGAAACGATCCGTGAGACGATCGCGCGGCAGGTCTTCAAGAACTATCCCCTGAAGAAGTCGGATATCCTCAGCCTCAATGAGTTCGCATCCTGGCCCCTGTCGGAACAGCTCGATTTCGGAGGAAAGATCCTGGGCCTGCTGGCGCTGATCTATAAGGAGATTACGGCCAAACAGAAAGAGATCACCAGCAGGCTGACTCAGCGAGACCTGACGATCATCGGCCGGAAGTTGGCGGTTTGCCTGGAGAAGAAAGGGGACAAGATCCCGGTGATCCACAAACCAAGCGCCAACCTGAACCTCCCGACGCTCACCTTCGGCACCAAAACAGGAGGTTGGCAGGTCATCGCAGCGGGCGATGCCCCGAGACCGGTCGTGGCCTCCACGGACATCACCTACTGCATCGCCTACCTGGTCTGGAATGACCTGTACAGGGCCATAGAAGTTCGCATGGCTCCCAATTCCACCCCGGTGACCCTTCAGGAGATCCACAGCCTGGCCAAGAAGATCAGAGAGATCTTCGGGATCTTCGACATCACGGAGATCGATTTTCAGAATTTTCTCGAGCCGGAGCGGGTGGACAAGATGCTGGTGATCGTGAGTTTCGAAAGCGCCAATCACCTGAAGGACATCAACGACTTCAGTGTCCTGTACTGCAATCACTGGGGCGAACTCTTCTTCCGTCGGTTCAATGCCCCAAAGAAATTAAAGGCCTTCATCGAGGACAACGAGAAGAAGTTTGCGGGGGCCAAGATGTCCTACTATGTGAGGCGAAACAGCCTCTATTTCGAAAAAATCATCGAGAGAACCAAGATGCTGGTCACCCACATCTTTTCCGGACTCTCGGACCAGAATGGCGGAATGGGATAGGGGCCCATCCCCTGCCGGTACAGATCCCTATTGACATGTCAAGGCTTCCTGCGTATCTTGCCATTGAAAGACGTCTTCCGATCAACGGTTTCCCGCCAGGGAGGGTGAGATGGCCGAAAGGGAAGCGGCAGACAGATTCAAAGGGAAAAAAGACAGCGCTCTGCTGAAAAAGCTGACGCACTTGGCCAAACAGATCTCTCGAGGGAATTACACGCGCGCCAAGAAAATCTTTGAATTGACAAAAGCCTCCACTTATCCCAGGCCGATCACGGAACTGGCCGAGGCCTTCGGGATGATGCTCGTCAAGGTCGAAAGCCGGGAATTCAAGCTCGAGCAACTCGTGGAGGATCTGGGGGTATCCTGCAAGAAACTGACTTCTGCCCAGAGGACCCTAAGGGCCTTCAACCGAACCCTCGAAAAAAAGATCGCGGCCAGAACCGAGCAACTGCGTGAGAAAAACCTCGAACTCTCCAGGGCAATGCAAAACCTCAAAGGGGAGATCAGGGAGCGCCAACAGGCCCAGAGGGACCTCCAGCGTCTGAACGAGGAGGTCGAAGGGATCAACCAGAAGCTCCAGGACGCCTATCTCCAGATGAGACAGGAGAAAGATCAATTGGCCGCCAGAAAGTTTCAGGAGAGCATCTTTTTCCTGACCACCGATGACGGAAGGATTTGTGGCTTCACCGAGAAGGCCCTCCAACTGACGAAGAAGAGCCGCTCGGTCCTCCAGAACAGCAACGTCCAGGAGATCCTGACCCCTCTGAAGGGCCAAAGCTTCGCCGATCTCAGCCACCATGTCCGGCCCGGTTTTCCGAGCTTCACCACCCTGCAGGTCGGCACCCCCGAGGCACAGACCTGCGAGGCCACATTGACCCGGTTTTCCGTAGACGGCCAGCGTTTCATCTGCATTGTTCTTTACCGGTGATTGGCCCCATGGTGAAATGCCCTCAGATTCATGAGCAAAGGTGATGGCCCCATTATGTATACTTATATAGACGCCGTTGTGTTTACCCCCATTCGCGAATAAGAGGATCCGCAAGATGGCCGATATACTGATTATCGACGACGATGTGGCGATGGCTCAACTTCTCTCCCGGGTGGTCCGGGAGCGGGGTCATCAGGTGGTCTGCGCCCATACGCTCCAGGCCGGGCTCGGCGAGGCAAGGACTGGAAATTACGCCGCGGTGTATCTGGACGTCCGGATGCCGGACGGCAGCGGTCTGGATGCCCTACCGGATATTCGCAACGTGCGGTCCTCACCCGAAGTCATCATCATGACAGGCGCCGGGGATCCCGATGGGGCGGAGTTGGCGGTCAAGAGCGGGGCCTGGGATTACATCGAAAAACCTTCTTCGATCAACACGATGATCCTGCCGCTGGTGCGGGCCCTGCAGTACCGGGACATCAAGCTGTCGCAAAAACCGTTGACGGCGCTCAAGCGCGAGGGGATCGTCGGAAGCAGTCCGCTGATCATGGCCTGTCTGGATCGGGTATCGCAGGCGGCCGGATACGATGCCGCCGTGCTCATCACGGGGGAGACGGGAACGGGCAAGGAACTCTTCGCCTGGGCGATCCACGAAAACAGCCGGCGGGCCGATCGGAACTTCGTGGTGGTCGATTGCGCAACATTGTCGGACACGCTGGTTGAGAGCGTCCTGTTCGGTTATCAGAAGGGGGCTTTCACAGGCGCAGACCGGTCCCGGGAGGGACTGATCAAGCAGGCCGACGGGGGGACCCTGTTTCTCGACGAGATCGGGGAACTGCCCCTGGGGGTTCAGAAGGCCTTTCTGCGGGTTCTGCAGGAGCGGCGTTTCCGTCCGCTCGGCAGCAAGGAAGAGTTGACCAGCGATTTCCGGCTGGTGGCCGCCACGAACCGGGACCTGGACCGAATGGTCCGGGACGGCCAATTCCGCAGCGATCTGCTTTACCGGATCCGTTCGTTCACGATCGAACTGCCGCCCCTGCGCAAGCACCTGGAGGATATTCCGGCGCTGGTGACGCACCATGTGGGCCGCCTGGCGGAGCGGCACGGCGACAAGACGATCGGTTTCTCTCCAGAGTTTCTGGAGACCCTTTCGAACTATGACTGGCCTGGCAATGTCCGGGAACTGGTCAATACGCTGGAACGGGTCCTGGCCGAGGCGGGCCGAGATGCCACACTCTTTCCGCGGGATCTCCCCTCGCACATCCGCGTGAGGATGGCCCGCCAGGCCATCGAGGCCAAGCAGCCGAGCGCCGCCCCCATCCCGCCGCCGAGTCCGGGCGGAACGCTCCCGAAACTCCAGGACCTCCGGGACGAGGCGGTCACCCAGGTGGAAAAGAAGTATCTACAGGACCTGATGATCGTCTCGGGAGAAAACATCAAGAAGGCATGCGAGATCTCGGGACTCTCCCGCTCCCGCCTCTACGAGCTGATGAAGAAGTACGGGACCCCTGCCTCCTGAGGGCGTCCGGTCAGGGAGGACTCTGTCCGGTCAGGGAAGAAAAGGTCCGACATGACCGGACAGAAACGCCCCCCGCGCCCTTCACCGGACGCTGCGAAAAATACCTGTTTCGGCCACCCATTGCCAAAAGACGAACATCCAACCCCAGAAAGAGCCCCTCTCATACCTCTTGCCAGGGGATCTAACCGTCTGGCACAAGGTTTGCTCTATCCATAGTCGCTGTGAACTCCTGTTGCAAACAGGAGAGTTTCACGAACCCTCTCGCAGGGCACCCCCCTCTTCCGCGGGACCCGCTCCAGTTCAGAAAAGGCCTTCTTAAAGGCTTCGATAAAGCCGTTCCAGCGCGGACGGCAGCCACATCAATACAGTCTTATCAAAAGGAGGGTGCGTACCATGAAGTCTACCAACCTGTCTCTTACAGGGAAGATCGTCGGAATGGTCATCCTGACCGTCCTGGTCGTTGGCGGTGTCACCTTCGGTTCCGCCTTCTATTTCCTCACCAAGGGATACAACGAACAGGCAGAAAAGGAGATCGCCCTGACCGCAAAGATGATCCAGGCCAACATCGATGACCTGATGGAAAAGGTGAAGGGGACCGCCGCATCCTTCTCCGTCCGGCCGGACGTGATCGCGGCGGTAGAGAAGAAGGACACGGCCTACCTGCGGGGCATCGCCAAGACCCTCATGGCCAACGAGAAGCTGGGGTTCGTGACGATCGGCGACAAGGACGGCAACGTGATCGCCCGAGGGCATTCGGACAAGACAGGCGACAGCGTCACCGGCCAGATGAACGTGAAGAAGGCCTTGGCCGGCGAGACTTCCGTGGGTATCGAGTCGGGCAGCGTGGTGAAGCTCTCCCTTCGGGCAGGAGCGCCAATCAAAAGCGAAGGCCGCATCGTGGGGACCGTCACCCCCGGCATCGATCTGCCCAAGGACCACCGCTTCGTCGACGACATCAAGAAGGGTTTCGGCGTGGAGTGCACGATCTTCGATCAGGACGAGCGGATCTCGACGACCCTCCTGCGGGATGGTAAGCGCGTCATCGGCACCAAGATGGACAATCCAACGGTGATCGAAACGGTACTCCAGAGGGGGCAGACCTTCCTCAACAGAAACCGGATCATAGGCGTGGACTACGACACGGCCTACTGGCCCATCCAGGGCGCCGACGGCAAGACGACTGGGATGTTCTTCATCGGCAAGGACAGGACCGCCATCTCCAAGTCCCTGACGGGCATCGTCTGGGCGATCCTGATCTCGGTCGTGCTCGTCGGATGTCTCATGGGGGCTGCGGGGTGGTTCCTGGCACGCTCCACGGTCAGGCCCGTCTTCAGGGCCACCTCCCTGCTGAACCGGACCGCAGGGGAGGTCATGAACGCCGCTCATCAGATCGCCACGGCCAGCGGTTCCCTGGCCGAAGGGGCCGCCGAGCAGGCCTCGTCGCTGGAGGAGATGGCCTCCATGACCAAGCAGAACGCCGACAACGCCAACCAGGCCAAGGCCATGATGACCGAGACCCGGCAGATCGTCGAGAAGGTGGACAACCAGATGAACCGGATGGCCAGCTCGATCGGTGAGATCACCAAGACCAGTGAGGAGACCGGGAAGTTCATCAAGACGATCGACGAAATCGCCT
>JAJFUM010000059.1 GCA_021372415.1 Deltaproteobacteria bacterium | reverse complement strand
GCTGGCGGTCGGTGCGATCGGCGGTTTCTTCGTCCTGCTTTCCCTTGCCCCCTCCTACGGGATCGCCCTTTTGATTATCCTCTTCTACGGCATGGCCAACGGGATCATCACCCCCTCCGCCAGCAAGAGCGTGATCGACTGGATCCCCGTCGTCGGCCGGGCCACGGCCATGGGGGTGAAGCAGACCGGGGTGAATTTCGGGGGAATCTTTGCGGGGCTCCTGCTCCCGGCCCTGGCGATCGCCCTATCCTGGCGCCAGAGCCTCCTGGCCGTGGGGCTGGGCGAGCTGGCCCTTGCGGTCCTCATCTTCATGCTGGCCAGGGAATCGCCCCACCGCCCCGATGCCCCACCGGCCCCGCTCGACTGGAAGAAGATCCTCCGCATGGCGATGCACCGTGACATGGTGGTCTTGGGAGGCATTGCCTTTTGCTTCATGGTCAGCCAGTTCTGCTTCTCTACCTACCTGATCCTCTTTTTGACCCAGGAGATGGACTACCCGATCGTCCGGGCGGGGCAGTGGTTCGCGATTTCCTTCCTGGTCGGTGCCGTCGGTCGCATCCTCTGGAGCCTGGCGAGTGATTACTTTCTCGCCGGGCGGAGGAAGGGGGTCCTGGGCCTGATCGCCGGGATTCTCCTGCTCTCGTCCCTCGCCCTGGCCGCGATCTCGTTCTTTCCCGCGGCTTCACCGCTCCTGGCGGTGGCCCTGCTCGCCTTCGGGGTGAGCGGGGTCGGCTGGAACGCCATCTACAACACCATGGTGGGCGAATCGGTGGGCATGGAATCGACGGCGTTGGCCACAGGCGTCGGCTATTTTTACGGATTCATGGGGAGCCTGATCGGCCCCCCGCTCTTCGGTCTGCTGGTCGATGCGACGGGGAGGTACGGCTATGCCTGGCTCCTGCCGGCCCTGTGCGGGGGGGCCGTTCTGGTCTTCCTGACCCTATACCGGGAGAAGCAGGTGCCGGCCGTGCTTGGAGGCGATCGCCGGGAGAGCTGAGAGCGGGATGGCCCCCGACGTACCGGTCCCGGCCGGCGGGGGCCCTATCATGGGTGATGGGTTAGAGCTTCTCGATCTTGTCCTTGCGGATGCCGACGATCTGGTCGTCTTTGGAATCCCCGAATTCCTTTCCCAACTCCCGGTCGTAGCAGGTTTTGGCTTTGATTTTTTTGAGGCCCTTGGTCAGGTCCTTGACCGTGAACGATGCGGAAGGCGCTTCGCTCGTGACGGGATAGTTATACCCCCAGTAATTGGCGATGACGCCCGTCATCTGGCCTTGTCCGTCGAATTGAGGCCAGAATTTCGCGCCGAATTTGCTGTTGTCCTCTACGATGAACTCCACGGACATCTCCGTGCAGTTCGGCGCAATGGCCGGTCCGTCGACAATGATCTTGACCTTGTAGGCCAGGGCCGTGGAGGCAAAGGTCAACAGGGCTGTGATGCAAAGGGTCACCATCCAGATTCGCTTCATCATGGTCCTCCTGAGATTTGTTTGGTTCTCATCCGGTAAGAAAGCAATTCCCATGCCGCAGAAGAATAGGCGGAAATCCGACCATTTGCAAGCCCTGTTTTTCGGGACCCCTTTGGGGCTGCCCACAAAGTGGGCAGGGGACCATCAGAAAAACCATGTAAAGTCCTTAAAAAATGTGTATCATTCCCCGTCTCAAGATCGTCGTACAGATACCCGCATCTCTTCGTGACCAAGGACCCCAGAAAGGCGTGATATCGGGGCCCCGCAGCTCCGGAGGCCAGTCCGGGCCGGGTCCCTGTTCATACACCACAGGAGGAGGGCCTGGACCATGTACGAGACGAAACCCTGGTTGAAGTTCTACGGTGACATCCCCGAGCACATCGACTACCCGCGGGTGACGATGTACGAGGCGCTGATGCGGACGGCCGCCGAGCACCCCGAAGACATCGCCTACGACTTTTTCGACTACACCGCCACCTACCGGCGGTTCACCGCAGAGATCGACCGCTGCGCCGATGCCCTGGCTTCCCTGGGGTTGAAGAAAGGCGATCGGATCACGATCTCCATGCCAACCTGCCCCCAGGCGATCATCTGCTTCTATGCCGTCAACAAACTGGGCGCCGTGGCAAGCATGATCCATCCCCTCTCGCCGCCCAAGGAGATCGAGTTCTACCTCAACACGGCCAAGAGCCGTTTCGCCATGACTCTCGACGCCTTCTACGGGAGGTTCAAGGAGGTCGAGGACAAGACCTCGCTCATGACCCTGATCCTCTGTCGGATCCCCGACTACCTCCCCTGGGTCAAGAAGATCGGTTTCAATCTGACCAAAGGGCGGAAGATCCCGAAAGTCCCCGACGACAAGCTCGTTGTCTGGTGGAACAATCTCATGAAGCGGGACTGCCCCAAGGTCCCCAAGGCCGAAATGGACACCGACGACATGGCCGTCATCCTTTACAGCGGCGGGACGACGGGTGTCCCCAAGGGGATCATGCTCTCCAACATGAACTTCATCAGCGAGGGGATGCAGGTTTCCATCTGGGGGAGCCTGGGCGGAGGGAGCTCGATCCTGGCGATCCTGCCCCTCTTCCATGGCTTCGGCCTGGGGGTCTGCGTCAACGCCGCCTTCATGGGCGGGGGGAAGAGCATCCTCGTTCCCCAGTTCACTCCGGAGATCGTGGCCGACCTGGTCAGGAAGAAGCGTCCCAACTTCGTTGTCGGCGTCCCAACTCTCTTCGAGGCCCTGAGCTCCAACCCCGTCTTCATGAAAGCGGACCTGAGCTGCCTGATGGCCACTTTCAGCGGCGCCGACACGCTTCCGAGACCCGTCAAGGAGCGCTTCGAGCGGGTCGTCAAGGAACGGGGCGGGAACGTCCAACTCCTGGAGGGCTACGGCCTCACCGAGGCGGTGACGGCGATTATGGCGACGCCGATCGGCCAGTACCGCGAGGGGAGCGTAGGGATCCCCTTTCCGGACATGTGGGCCAAAATCGTCCAACTGGGGACGGACGAGGAGGCCCCCCTCGGCGAGGAGGGCGAGATCTGCATCAGCGGCCCTGCGGTCATGCTGGGCTATCTCGACCAAGCCGGGGAGACGGCCCAGACCCTCCGGACCCACGCCGACGGCAGGATCTGGCTCCACACCGGTGATGTCGGGACGATGGACGCCGACGGCTTCTTCTACTTCAAGCTCCGCCAGAAGCGGATGATCAAGTCCTCGGGGATGAACGTCTACCCCGCGCAGGTGGAGGACATCCTCTACAAGCACCCTGACGTCCTCAGGGCATGCATCATCGGCATCCCCGACGAGAAGCAGGTCCAGCGGGTCAAGGGGTTCGTCGTCCTGAAGGACCCGTCCAAGGCGGGGCCGGGGATGGAAGAGGCCCTCATCGCCCACTGCCAGGAGCACCTGATCCGCTGGAGCTGTCCCAGGGAGATCGAGTTCCGTGACAACCTTCCATGCACCCTTGTCGGCAAGGTGGCCTTCAACGCCCTCGAACAAGAGGAAGTTGCCAAGCTCAGGGCGGCCGGGAAGTACTGCGGGCAGTGAGCTGGACCTTTAACGGTTCGCCTTTCGGATTCCCAGCTGATCCTGGGCGATGATGAATTTGCAGACGTTTGCGGAGCCCTCCACCATGGCATAGGTCGGCGCGTCCCGGAAATAGCGCGCCACCGGATACTCCGTCGAATATCCGTAAGCGCCGAGGATCCGCATGGCAAACTGCGAACATTTGTAGGCAAGCTCGCCCGCAAGGTATTTCGCCTGGGCAGACGATCTGCGTCCTGCCGAAACAGGGTATATGCACTCTAACTTTGAATGTGGTATACCTTTCACGGAAGGATGCAGGCGTGTCAGCAACCCGCTATTCGCGGGCCAATGTCGTGACCAACGCCATCGACCGTCTCGATTGCAGCCCTCCCTCTTAATGATCTTAAAGGCGAGCTGAAATTCGTGGGCAAGGGCTTGAAAGAGGTGGGGGCGGGATGGAGACGGAAAATCTCATCATCGGTGAAAAAACCAAACGGTTTCAGCCTGCCTCCTTCGTAGCCTTAGACGGGCAAGACAGCCCCCTGGAGGGCTTCCCCGCCCGGCGGAGATGCTGCAGCATCGTGAGGCCGGTCCCCGGCGGCAGATGAGGCTCGCCGAGAGGAAGAATGTTTATTGGCGTGCAGGGGGACAGTTGCTGCAACTGAGAGGGGCTGACGGTTTCAAAGGCCACGCGAGGTAGTTGGTGGACGGAGGAAGGGGAAGGATCGAAGCCATGGCGGAAGAATCGAGTGCGGAGAACAGGGTAAGGATCGCAATGATCAGCTCCAACGTCCGGCTGGCAGAGAGGGTGAGAAAGATCGCGGACAGACGGGCGATCCCCATCGAGATCCGGATTGGCACGCTCGAGGCGGCGATTCCTGTGGGCAGGCAGCTCGAGGCCGAGGGGATTGAGGCGATCATCTGCCGGGGTGGCACCTCCGACATCCTGAAGCGGGCCGTCTCGGTCCCCGTGGTCTCCATCCCACTCCTCTCGACTTTTGATCTGCTTGAGGACATTTCCGAGGCAGCCAAGTTCGGCAGCCACATCGGGGTGAGCGTCTACAATGAGCCCCTGACCGGGGTGGACATCATCGAGAAGCTCCTCCACGTGAAGATTAAGCAGGTCATCTACACCGATTCGGAGAACCTCTTCGATGGGATTCAGCGGGCCAAAAAGGAAGGGATCGACGTCTATATCGGGGGGAACTTCGCCTCCGAGATCTGCAGGGCGCTCGGCCTACCCTGCGTTTACTTCGGCATCTCAGAGGAGCGGGTGGTCAATGCGATCAACGAGGCGATCTCCATCGCCTGCGTGCGCCGTGAGGAGAAGGAGAAAACCAAGCGGGTCGAGGCGATCCTAAACTCCGTCTCCGAGGGGATGATCGCCATCGACGGCCATGGCCGGATCAGCCTCTTCAACCAGGTGGCGGAGGAGCTCCTTGGGGTGAAAGGAGGGCTTGGGAGGCACGTCGACGAGGTCGTCCCCGAGATGGGGCTCTGCGAGATTCTCAGGACAGGGAAGCCCCGACTCCAGAAACTGCAGAAGATAGGTGAGGTGCAGATCCTTGCGAATCTCGTGCCGGTCCACCTCGACCGCAAAGTGATCGGGGCGACCGCCTCCTTCTCCGACGTCTCCAAGGTCATGCGGGCAGAACAAAAGGTCAGGCGCTCCTTTACCAAGGGGTTCGTCACGCAATACACCCTGGAGGACGTGATCTGTCAGAGCCCGGTTATGAAGAGGGTGCTGACCAAGACTCGCCAGTTCTCCCTCTCCGACTCCACGATCCTGATCACCGGCGAGAGCGGTACGGGCAAGGAACTGATCGCCCACAGCATCCACAGCCTGAGCCCGAGAGAAAAGGGGCCCTTCGTGGCGATCAACTGTTCGGCCCTTCCTGAGAACCTGCTCGAGAGCGAACTCTTTGGCTACGAGGACGGGGCCTTCACCGGGGCCAGGAAGGGGGGAAAACCAGGGCTTTTCGAGCTCGCCCACCAGGGAAGTGTCTTTCTGGATGAGATCGGCTCCGTCTCCGCGACCGTCCAGTCTCGCCTCCTTCGCGTCCTCCAGCAGAAGGAGGTGATGCGAATTGGCGGGGACCGGATCATCCCGGTCGACGTTCGAGTGATCGCGGCGACCAATGTGGACCTGCTCCAGATGGTCAAGCAAGGCCAGATGAGAATGGACCTTTACTTCAGGCTCAACATCCTGCGGATCCACCTACCGCCGCTGCGCGAACGGAAGGAGGACATTCCCCTGCTCGTGGGGGAATTCCTTGCACAGCAGTCCGAGAGGTACGCCAAGCCACTTCCCCACCTGCCTGAGAAGCTGATGCAGCGATTCCTCGCCCACTCCTGGCCCGGCAATATCCGGGAACTGATCAACCATATCGAGAAGTTTGTCCTGATGGCCGACACCCCCGACCGGTACGGGGAAGTCCTTGACAAGCTCTTCGAGGAGTGTCTGACCCTGGAGCGGATCCTCTTCGGGCAGGAGGAGCCCGAAACCGCTCCCCTGAAGGGCCGACTGGGTAACCCCCTCTACAAGAAAAAGGCGATTGCCAAGATGATGGGGGTCAGCCGCACGACCCTCTGGCGCAGGGAACAAAAAGAGATGCAACATGAAACGTAAACGTTTCACCATTGTTCCATTCCAGCAAATCCGTTGACCGTCCCAATGGCAGCGGATCTATGAAAGTATAACGATTCAAATCGGATACTGAAACAACGCGGCAAAGATCCGTCAAACCATTCAAAGATAATCATTAAAATCAACTAGATACTCACGGAGCCGCCGCTCTGGCCCTCTTCAGACTCACCAGCAGATTTTACGTTTAGTCATTTTAACTAACCGCCTTCACTAGGGAATATATCGAAGAAGGGGCATTGGCCGTGTCCGGTTTTCCTGCGTGGCATGGAAAATGCCTTTTCCTCTCCTGCCCGGAACGGAAAAGGTTTTGTTTAGCTAACTCTATCGATGGGAGATGAATTCATGAAAGAGGACATTTCGAAACAGCTGGTCAAATTTGCCTATCAGACAAAATATGAGGATCTGCCTGCAGAGGTAGTCCAGTACGCCAAGTTTTTGCTCCTGAAAACCGTCTCCGGCATCTTGGCCGGCTCAATCAAGCCCTCCGGCAGGATAATGGCTGACCTGATCCAGGCCAAGGGGCTTCCCGCCGAGTCGTGCGTTATCGGTCGGGAGTTTCGTACTTCTCTCTGGGAGGCCGTATTCCTCAACTCCTTCTTTTCCCATGCGAGTGAACTCGAGGATGACCGCGTCGACGAGAAGGGCGGGATTTCTTGGGACATCGCCCTCATCCCCCTGCTGCTTCCCCTTGCGGAGAAGTATGGGATCCCAGGAAAGAAGGTGATCGAGGCCCTCGCCGTGGGGCTCGAGGTTCATGTGCGCACCTGCCAGTTCAATCCAGGCCACCTCGCCCAGACCGTGGTCCCTGGGGCGATCGGGCCCGCCGCCGGCGCGGCGAAGGCCATGGGACTCAGCTACGAACAACTCTCCAACGCCATGGGACTTGCCATGTCGGCTCCGCCACTGTGGCTCGGGAGCTACGCCACCGACGCCCACTTCTTCGAATCCTCGCTCTCCTGCATGCAGGGGATCATGGCTGCGGAGATGGCCCAGGCTGGCCTAACCGGCAACTCTGACGTGGCCACATGCTTGATGCAGTACCTCGGCACGGACCGGGTCGATCCTGATAAACTCGTAGAGGATCTCGGCAAGCGATGGATGTTCACCGAGATCTGCATCAAGAAGTACCCGGTCTGCTTCACGATGCACCGTCCTATCGACATGGTCATCGATTTGAAGAAGAGGTACGACCTTTCTTTCGACGAGGTCGAGGCGATCGAGGTTCACGCGCAGCGGAGCCGCGAAGAGATCTGCAACCGGCCCGATCCGAAAAATGAGGGGGAAATCCAGTTCAGCTTCCAGCACAACCTCGCGCTGGCCATGCTCTATGGCGACATCCCTATGGTCCACATCTCCCCCGAGGGTGTTGACAACCCCGAACTCAAGGAGGCCAGGAAAAAGGTCGTCTTTGTCCCGGCCTACGGAGCCAAGTCCACGGCCACCCCCAACGCCGCCTACTTCGCACCTGCTGTCACGGGCTCCCCGATGCAGGACCCGGCGTGTGTGGTTGTGAAGATGAAAGATGGCAGGGTCTTCAAGGAGAGCCGGCAGGTCCCGATCGGTCACCCCAAGGATCCCCTGAAGCCGGAGCAGATCCGGGCACTCTGCGATAAGTTTGCCAGGGGGATTCAGATCAGAGGCGACATGGCTATGGTCTCGGAGATTGTCATGAGCCTGGAGAAGCAGGGAAGCCTGACCGCCTTGATGAACGCCCTGCAGGGCAGGGGCTGATAAATCGCCACCTGATATGCGTCAAATCTGCGCAGAGGGCGAAGGATTGTAAAATGGGGCAGCCGGCAGTTGAGTGGTTGTGCCGGTCTGTCCTGGGAGGAACGTTAAGAGAACTGGAAATCATACTGGGGGATGGTCCCCAGCGATTGCTGAAGGAGGTGCAGTCATGAGTGTCATGGTTACCGGAGCGTTTGGTCTGCTTGGCAGCAATGTGTGCTTTGAATTCTTGAAGGAAAATAAGAAGGTCGTGGCCTACGACTTGGTCTGCCGGTATCCGAAGTTCCTCAAGCCTTACGAGAACGACCCAAATCTGATCTTCGTCAAGGGCGATCTCACCGATTGCTGGTATCTGACGGAGACGATTAAAAAATACGATGTGACCCACATTGTTCACACCGCAGCCCTCTGCGACGATCCCGCCTCGGTAAAGCGGCCCAACCAGTTCCTCAAGACCAACATCCTGGCCGGACTGAACATCCTGGAGGCGGCCCGCCACCTCAACGTCCGCCGTGCCGTGCTCGTCAGCAGTCGGGCGGCCTATGGCTCCTACGCGCCGCTGGAAGGGCCGCTGAACGAGGGCACATTCCTCCAGCCCATCGCCTTCTACGGCGCAGCCAAGGCCTCAGTAGACCTGTTACTTCCACTCTACCGGAAGCACTATGGCCTCGACGCGGTCTCCGTCAGGCCCACGGGGCTCTTCGGCCCCGGCCAGGGTGAAAATGGTACGGGCCAGACGGGCCCGACGGCGCCGATCTACAACATCTTGAACCATGTGCTCAATGGGAAGCCCTTTCGGCTCGATTCGGGATCCGAGCACTACCTTGAGTTCGTCTACATCAGGGACCTGGCCAAATGGATCAAGGCAATCCTTGAGTCGCCGAACCCTCCGAAGCATCCGATCTACAACCTTTCGTCGGGAATACAGTATCAGATCAAGGAACTAGCCGCTATCATCAAAGAATTCGTGCCCGAGGCAGAGATCTTGATCGGCCCCGGTACCCTCAGGGGGTTCGAACTGCGGGCGGCTCTGGATATCCGCCGCGTTCAGGAGGAGTTCGGGTTCGTGCCGACACCGATCAAGGAGAGCATTGCCGAGTACATCAACTATATCCGATCGTAGCATTGAACGTCGCTCCGTGGCTAGATGCACCGCGGGCTGAGGGATGGTCGATCATCAGACGCACGTTGCAGGTCATCGCATAAATTGACTGTTTCGGAAGTTTCGAGTGTGAAGGGTCGAGATGAAAGGAGAACGATGATGAGTATGAGGAAGCAGCGGCTACTGGTTACCATTTTATCAGGTTTTTTTCTACTGACGGCCGGATGGATCGATCAGGGGCGATGTCAGCAGAAGTATCCCATGAAACCCATTGATATCATCGTCCCCTTCGCTCCGGGGGGGTCGACAGACCTCAGCGCCAGAACAACCGCCAGTTATGTCAGCAAGAAGTATGGCGTACCCGTCAATCTGGTCAATATGCCGGGAGGAAGGGGCATCCCTGCGACACAGGACGTGCTGCGGGCCGACAAGGACGGCTACACCCTGCTCGCCGACAACTGCACCACCTGCTCAATGCTTGCGGCGGGGGTGAAGGATCTGCCTTTCAAGATCATGGACCGCAGCTTCCTCGGCATCATGAGCAGCACCTCCCTCACCATCACGGTCCCCGCGAATTCGCCCTTCAAGACGATTCAGGACCTCATTGCGGAGGCCAAGAAGAGGCCCGAAAAGATGTCCTATTCGTCTCTGGGCGGAGCCAGCGTCAACGACTTCGGACTCAGGATGCTCTTCAAGGACACCGGCGTCGACATTTCGAAGATGACGGTCGTCATGGCCCAGAGCGGAGTTGCGCTGGTCACCCTGGCCGCCGGCAACAACGTTAGCGTAAGCGCCGGAACCACGACGGCCAGTATCCCCTCCGTCAAATCGGGATTTGTCAGGGCCCTCCTGGTCACTTCCAAGGAGAGGGACCCGGATCTGCCGAATGTCCCTTCGTCGGGTGAACTGGGCTTCACGGTAGTCATGTCTTGGAACGGCATTTCCGGGCCCGCGAATCTGCCTCCCCACATCGTCGCCTTCTGGGAAAAGGCGCTCAAGGACGCAGTCAACGATCCGGACGTCCTGGCGCAGATCAAGAAAATCGGGGCGGTGCCCTATTACCATACTTCGGGGGCGATGCGGGAGTACGTGCGCAAGGAGGTAGAGCAGGCCACCAAGTTGTTTTAATTGCCTGATCCAAAGAGAGCTGATGGTCTCGCAAAAGCAGGGTTAATTGGCCGTGCGCCTCTCGGGAAGATGAAATCCCGTTTATCTCTGGCCTTTTGCGAGACCGTCAGGGACAGGCTCTTGTTCGAGACCAACCGAAGAATCGATCCCGTGGAACCGTGTGTCATTGGCCGCTGGTCCCAGAGGGGCCCAACAGATCGGAGCGAATCATGGCTGTGAAGAAAAGAGAGTTGATCGAAGGAGCAGTCGTTTTCGGTATAGGGCTCATGACCTTGATAGAAGGGATCAGATTAACCGTTTACAAAGATGCTCATTCCGTCGAAGACATCGTGGGGCCTGGGCGTTATCTCATCTTCCTCAGCGTCTTCATGATGTTGGTCGGCGCGATCTTCTTCGTTTCCGAATTCAGAAGCACCAAGGAAAAGAAGGTGGAAGCCGGGAACCCCAGCGCCCTGTCCAAGACCCTTCCCATTATTTTTGCGCTGGTCGTCTATATCGTCCTGCTCTATCTGATCGGTTATCTCGGATCGACGTTGGTTTTCTTCATCCTCATGCACCGCGTCATGGGGTTTAAGTCTTGGACTGCGAATATCGCGGTCAGCGCAGGCATTGCACTGGCTCTCTATGGTCTTTTCGTCA
>JAJFUM010000047.1 GCA_021372415.1 Deltaproteobacteria bacterium | reverse complement strand
CAGGGGCGGCCGGGCCAAGGAGAGAGACAATGCCGAGGATCGCAAGCGACAAGCTGCAGCCGGGGATGGTCCTGGCCAAGCCGCTCGTGGGCAAGAACGGGATGACCCTCCTGGGGGAGGGGACGGAGCTGACGGAGCGGTGGATCGAACGGATCCAGGACATGGACCTGGAGGGCGGGATCTTCGTGGAGGGCCCTTCGGAACAGACCGTCCCCTTGGAGGAGGCCCTGGCCGCCCTGGAGGCGCGGTTCGAAACGGTCCTTGATAGGCCCCATATGGCCCGGATCAAGAAGATCGTCCGTGAGCAGATCGAAAGCCTCTACACATGATCGTTCCTACCCTTTACAGCAGGTGAGACAAGCGCGTGGACAACATCGACATCAGAACGCAACGGACACGGATCGAGAACATCAACGCCCTGCCGACCGTCCCCGGGACGGTCAAGAAGGTTTCCCAGGTCATCGGCAGACCGGGCGTCACGCTCAGCGAAATCAGCCAGTTCGTGGTCGGCGATCCGGCCCTGACGACCAAGGTCCTCAAGATGGTCAACTCCGCCGTCTACGGCTTCCCGGGCCGGATCTCCTCCGTGTCGCACGCCATCATGCTCCTGGGGCTGAGCGTCGTCAAGGGGCTCCTCCTGGGGATCTCTGTCTTCGAGATCATGCAGCAGGTTATGGCTGGGCTCTGGGACCATTCCGTGGGCTGTGCCGTTGTGGCCCGGGCCATTGCCGAGAAGAAGGGCCTCAAAGACCCCGAGGAAGTCTCCGTGGGGGGACTCCTCCACGATTTCGGCAAGGTGATCCTGATGCTCGAGTACCAGACCCAATACGAGGAGGCGATGAAGCAGGCCGCCTCCCGGAAAACCGCCATCTTCGAAGCGGAAAGGGCCGTTTTCCAAGAGACGCACTCCGCCGTGGGGACTTGGCTCGCCGAACGGTGGCGCTTCCCGCCGAATCTCGTGGAGGTGATCGAATGCCATCACCGCCCCGGCTCGGCCAGGAAGGCTCCCATGGAGACGGCGATCGTCCACTTTTCGGACATCCTGGTGCGGGCCCGCGGATTCGGTTTCGGCGGCGATCCCCTGGTCCCTGCCGTCCATCCGGCGGCCTTCGACCTCCTGGCCCTGACCGATGCCGATATCCGGGAGGTTCTGGACAAACTCGAGAGTTCCCGGGAGGAATCGGGCAGTCTGAGTCTGTAGAGAATGAAAACGATCCTCGTCGTTTCCACCGACCCCCTGCTGATCCACCTGGCCGAGAGGCTCCTGTCTCCCCGGTTCCGGGCCATCGTCCTGGGCGGGATGGTTTCGGCGGTCGATGCCATCTACAACAACATCCCGAACCTGGTCGTCGTGGAGATCCCCGCAGGGGACAGCGCAACGGCGGAGGCCATCAACAACCTCAAAGAAGATCCCATGTTCAACCAGCTCCCGATCCTGGCGGTCATCGGCGATCAGCCGCCGCCGGACTGGGAAGGGCTTCTCGTCGAGGACTATCTGCGCAGGGGGGATCTGGAGCGGGACCTCCTTTCCAGGGTTCTGCTGGCCGTCAGCCGCTCGGAGCGGGTCGTCGAAATCAACCCCCTGACGAGGCTTCCCGGCAACATCTCCATCAACCGGCAGATTGAGGACCGTCTGGGGCGGGGGGAGCTCTTCTCCTTCGCCTATGCGGACCTGGACTACTTCAAACCCTTCAACGACAAGTACGGCTTCAGCCGAGGGGACGAGGTGATCAAGATCACGGGGCGCCTCATCCTCAACATCGTTAAGAGCCGGCAGCCGAAGGGGAGCTTCATCGGCCACATCGGCGGCGATGACTTCGTCTTCATCATGGAGCCCGGGTCCGTCGAGGGGGCCTGCGGTGAGATCATCCGGGCCTTCGACCAGATCATCCCCACCCTCTACGACCCTGAGGACCGGGAGCGGGGCGGGATCGATTCCAAGGACCGCCGGGGCACGGCCCGGTTCTTCCCACTGATCGGCATCTCCATCGGCGTCTCGGGGACCTCCATCCGTTCCTTCTCCCATTTCGGGGAGTTGACCGGGGCGGCCTCCGAGATGAAGCGCTACGCCAAGAAGACCCAGGGGAGCTCCTGCGAGATCGACCGGCGGGCCACCCCGCCGACCTGATCCGTCCTGGACCCGGAACCATCCCGCCTTCTTCACCGCCCGCAATTTTCCCCCGTGCCTGTGCGCCTATGCGAAATGGAGGCCGCTGGCTGGTCCGTCGTTTACTTCAGGAGGGATTGGAGCTGGCAGGATCTCCCCGTTAAGGGCGGCATGGGGGGACCGGCTCAGAGGCTGAACCGGTCGGGGGCGAGCGCCGAGACATCGAGGAAGGTCTTGCCGTCCACGATCAGGTCGGCCACGATCTTACCGGTGACGGGGCTCAGGGCGATGCCGTCCCCCTCGTGTCCGGCCGCCAGGAAGTACCCTTCCAGGCCGTTCACGAAGCCGACCAGGGGGAGGCCGTCGGGGGTGTAGGGCCTCAGGCCGCCCATGGTGCGGATGATGTGGATCTCTCCCAGTCCGGGGACGAACCGGATGGCGTTTTTCAGAACCGTTCCAATGGCCTCATGGGTATTGCCCACATCATAACCGACAAATTCCCGGGTACCTCCAATGAAGATGTTCCCCTTCTGGGTCTGGCTCAGGGACAGACCCACGCCAAGTTGAACGGCCCTGCTTTTGGATTCCTTCAATTTTTCCGCGTTGTATTTTGCGACAATGTACGAAGCGGAGAGAATCTGTTTGGCGATATACGGTGCCACGGGTTCGGTGATCATGATCTGTCCCCGCCGCGGCTTGATGGGGAGGTCCAGTCCCGCCATCTTGCCGAGGAGAGGCGCCCAGGCGCCTGCGGCGTTCACCACGACCGGCGCATGGATCGGCCCCCGGCTCGTTCCGACGCCCTCCACGCGGCCAGCCTTCACGATGCATCCGGTCACTTCCGTTTCCAGGAGGATCTCCGCGCCCAACCTGCGGGCCGCCTTGGCAAAGCCGAGGGCGAGCTCGATGGGGTTCACGTCGCCGTCCTGGGGGCTGTGCGTGGCGCCCACCAGGTGTTCAGCCAGACCCCGCTGCATGCGGGAAGCCTCCTTCCGGTCGATGATGTCGACCTGCAGGCCAGTCTGTCGCTGGCGGGCGACGAAGTCCTGCATGATCCTCATCTCGTCGTCGGTCTCGATGAGGATCATGCCGCCCTTGACATGGTGTTCGATGTCGTGTCCCAGCTCTTCCCTCAATCCCTTGAAGAGTTCGGCGCTGGCCAACGCCAGTTTCAAATGGATCCCGGCATTCTTGGATTGGAGGAAAATGCTGGTGTCGCAGGAGCCGGAGGCCCCCGAGGCCAGGTCTTTCTTCTCCGCCAGAATGACTTTCCGGCCTTTCCTGGCCAGTTGATAGGCGATGGATGTGCCGACGACCCCGCCGCCGATCACGATGACGTCCGCTGTTTGGGTCATTCCTCATCCCCCTGTGCGATCTCGCTGATCGTGACCGTGCGAACGGGTGGACGAAACGTGGGCGGAACGATCTCCTCGGGGGGGCGTCTGCCCGCGAGCATGCCGCTGATGAGTTTCCGGCAGGTTCTGCCCTGGCACAGGCCCATGCCCGCATGGGTTCTCTTCTTGACGCCTGCGATGGTGGTTGCCCCGTCCCGGATGGCTTGCTCCACTTCCTCCCGGGTCACCTCCTCGCAGCGGCAGATGAAGACCGTCTCTTTATTGTCCGTCATGTCGGCGCCCCTTTCGGCAAATCGTTCGGACTTCCAGACAATAGGCTTGGGGAATCTCCACGCTGATGACCGCCGTGCCGTCATGGGCCTTGGGGTTTCTTACGCTCATGACCTTTCCTTCCGTCACATAATTTCCGCTCCTGTCGCCGCAGGGCACGGAATCCCCCTTGTCCGGCAAGGGACCATACTCGTAGGGAAATTCCACCAGCGAGGTGGTTTCGGTATAGTGGAGATGGACCTTGAAGATCGCCAATCCCGGACAGGGAGCGATGCAGGCGCCGCAGCCCGTGCACTGATCGCCGTGCAGCACCGGCAGATTGGTGATCGGCTCGCCCACAGTAATGGCGCCGAAGGGGCAGGCCGCCTCGCAGGGGTTGCAGGGGATCTCCTGGACGCACTCGATGAAGGCCACCGGCCCCGCCTCCATCCGCTCCCTGCTCGGCATGCCCGGGCTGGCCCGGAGTTCTTCCTCCGAAGGGATTCCCGTATATTTTACGCCTCGATTCACGCCTGCCCCCCCATCGACAAACCGATCAACTGATCCTTGGCCTTCCTGCGGCCTTCGCCGAAGGGGCCCGTTCGCAGGGCATGCATGCGATCCCAGATGAGCGCTTTCAAATCCCGGGCTCTTTCCCGATCCAGCAGCCCCAGGGCTTCGGCGCAGGCGGTTCCGGCGAGGCGCCCCTCCTCCATGGCCGTGCTGGCCTCTTCCACGCCCGAGATGTCGCCGGCGATATAAACGCCTGGGACGGTCGTCTCCATGTTCCGATCGTGCTTCGGCACGTGGCCTCCGAGGCTGGAAACAAAGACGAATTCACAACCCATGAGCCAGGCCAACTCTGTCAGGGGAGTCAACCCGACGGCGATGCACACCGTGTCCACGGTAAGGATCTTTTCCGAACCGGCCACCGGCTGCCATTGGGAATCCAGTTCCACAATCTCGACGGATTCCACCTGCTGTTCACCCAGGACCTTTTTCACCGTATGGGAGACGTAGATGGGAACGCCCGCCCGCCGGATCTTGGCGGCATGAACGCCGTACCCGCCGATCTGCGGCGCCGCTTCGATGAGCGCCACGACATCGGCGCCCGCCTGCATCAACTGGTAGGAGACGATCAGGCCCACGTTGCCCGAACCGATCATCAGCACCTTCTTCCCGGGCAGGACCCGGTGGACATTGATCATTGTCTGCGCGGCGCCGGCGCCCATGACGCCGGGCAGGGTGCTCCCCGGAAAGGCCAGGGCGTTTTCCGCCGCTCCCGCGGCGATGATGATCTTTTCCGACTTCAGACAGACTTCCTTTTGGTCATGGACATAGCCCACGGTCATGTCCGGAAACAGGGCATAGACGGGGGAATCGAGCAGCACTTCCACGTCGAGTCTTCTGGTTTCGGCCAGGAGCTGCTCGCCGATGTGAAAACCGCGTACACCGGCCCGATGCTCCTTGGATCCGAAGAATTTATGGATCTGCTTAAAGAGCTGGCCGCCCGGTTTGGCGTTTTCGTCGATGACGGTGACCTTGCCTCCGACGCGGGCCACTTCGATGGCGGCCGCCAGTCCAGCCGGCCCGGCGCCGATCACGGCCACTTGCGTCGTCTTCATGGTTCGTCCGCCCATTTTCCGAACCCGACCTGAGTCTCCACGATCATCCCGTCCTTCACGGGGGTTACACAGGTGCGGACGTTGGGCTGCCCGTCCACGGTCATCACGCAGTCGGTGCAGCGCCCGATCCCGCAAAACAGCCCCCGGGGACTGCCGAACCGGGGCGTGACCCGAAATTTCCGTATCCCTGCCGCCAGCAGCGCCGCGGCAATGGGTTCTCCCGTGACGGCCGATATCTTCTTTCCATCGACCACGATGGAGGCGTCCCTCTCCCTTTTGTCGTCGCCCAAGATGGGATGTTTCTCCACCCGCATGAGCCAACCTCCTCGAACCTGTCAAACGGCCGGTTCTTTACGCCCTCCGACCGCTCTGTGCAAGGTTTTTTATACGTCTCCCAGCGGATTTTTCCCGAAGGTTTGCCTCTCCAGGCTTGCATGAACAAGACGAACCAGGGTGACCACATCGAAAACAGGGATCTTCATCACCGCCTGGACCGACTGGGCGTAGGGCGGCATGTTCGTGCATTCCAACACAAGCGCGCCGATTTCCGGATGTGCATGGACCAGCCTCTGCGCCGCGCCCACCATCTCCTTTCGGACCTTTTCCGGATCCAGCGACGGCTTTCCCTCGATGAAAGCGCCTGTGAACTCCTCGGCTTCCTCCATCCCCATGATGATCAAGGGAATATCCCGGATGCCCACGCCGGCCAGATGCCTGTCCGTCAGGGACTGTGCCCTGGCTGTCAGGACGCCCACCTTCTGCCGCCGGTTGATCAGGGCGTAGGCCAGGGGGACCTGGAGCAGGCTGGAGCTGAGTACGGGAATCTTCACCGCGTCGGCCAACTCCCGCTGGAAGATGGCCAGGAATCCGCAACTGGTGGCGATCGCCTTCACGCCCTCTTTTTCAAGACCTCGGGCTGCGTCGATGAACGGTTCGAGAAGCCGGGGATCGGCTTCCTTCACCACCCGCTGCGGCGAAGCGCCCCGCACGACCTGATAGCGGACGGGAAAATCAAAGGTGCCGGGGTTGCCGATGTCACCGGGAATCCGCGGGAAAACCGTGTCCAGCATGATGATCCCGATGGTTGCCCCGTCGGTTGCGGCGCCTGAAGCCGGCATCACTCGCTCCTCCCGGATGAGATGGAATGGTCGGGTGAATGGGTCACGGAGGGTTGAAAGCAGCGTCTCTCAGTCGGCATCGAACCGGATACCCTGTGCCAGCGGCAATTCATGACCCCAGTTGATCGTAGTGGTCTGCCGCCGCATGTATTGTTTCCAGGCATCGGAACCGGATTCGCGGCCTCCGCCGGTCTCTTTTTCACCGCCGAAGGCGCCGCCGATTTCCGCTCCCGAAGTGCCGATGTTCACGTTCGCGATCCCGCAATCGCTGCCGATCGGAGAGAGAAACTGTTCCTGGTAATGCATGTTTTTGGTGAAGATGGCTGAACTGAGCCCCTGCGGCACGTCGTTGTGCTTGGCGATGGCTTCATCGATGTGGCTGCATTCGATGATGTACAGGAGCGGGGCGAAGGTTTCCTCTTTGACGATCGGATATTCGTTTTGGACTTCCATGATGGCCGGCTCGACATAGTAGCCGCCCTCGCAACCCGAGACGGTGATTCTCCTGCCGCCGTAGAGCAGTCTGCCGCCGGAGGCTTTGGCGGCGGCAATCGCCTTCTCCAGGGATTCGATGGTCGCCCCGTCGACCACCGGCCCCATCAGACTGCCTTCCTCCAGGGGATTGCCGATCCGGACCTGTCCGTAGGCCGCAACCAGACGCTCGACAAATGTCGGTTTCACGGCCCGGTGGACAATGATGCGGCGGGTGGTGGTGCAGCGCTGGCCGGCGGTGCCCACGGCCCCGAAGAGGGTTGCCCGGACGGCCATGTCCAGGTCGGCGTCTTCGGCAACGATAATGGCGTTGTTGCCGCCCAGCTCGAGAATGGACCGTCCCAGCCTTCGGCCGACCGCTTCGGCGATATGGATGCCCATGGCGGTGCTGCCGGTCATGCTGATCAGGGGGATCCGGCGGTCCTGTATCATGGTTTCCCCGACTTCGCCGCCCTTGCCGATCACGAGATTGAACACGCCGTCGAGGCCGTGCCTGTCGATCACCGGGGCGATGATGTGCTGCACGGCAATGGCGGTCAGGGGGGTGATGGAGCTGGGCTTCCAGACGGTGATGTCGCCGCAGACGGCCGCGATCAGGGCATTCCATGACCAGACGGACACAGGGAAATTGTAGGCCGTGATGACACCCACGATGCCCAACGGATGCCACTGCTCGTACATCCGGTGGCGCGGCCGCTCGCTGTGCATGGCCAGGCCATAGAGCATCCGGCTCTGTCCGACGGCGAAGTCGGCGATGTCGATCATCTCCTGCACTTCGCCCCGGCCTTCCGCCATGATCTTGCCCATTTCAAGGGTCACCAACTGCCCCAGAGGGTCTTTGTACTCGCGTAAAATGTCGCCGATTTCACGAACGACCTGGCCGCGGACGGGGGCGGGAACCATGCGCCATTTTTCAAACGCCGCGCGGGCTTTTTCGATCACGATCTGATAGTCATCGGCACTGGCCTGGATGACCTTTGCGATCGGCTTGCCGTCGATCGGTGAGATGCTGACCAGTTCGCTGCCGGAGGTTTCGAGCCAGCCGTTGCGGCCGCCGGTCGTGGCGCCGGAATTGACCTCCCCGATACCGAGTTTCGCTAGAATAGCATTCATGTCCTGTCTCCTGTCCCGCACCGTCGATCGGCCGGTCTGTGGGATGCGATCCCGCCGTGGACCTTATCCCTCCATCTTCCGGATTTCTTCCCGTTCCCCGTTGTCCGCGGACTCAGGCCGTCTGACTTTGCCTGGGCTGCCAGAGGTAGACATAAGCCAGGAAGGCCAGGGTCAGCACAACGGCGGCGGCGAGCGTCATCGGCTGGCCAACCAACTCCCGGTGGGTGCACAGGACCACCCCCGCGACGGCCAGCGCCAGCATAATTACCCTTGAAAACCAACCGATATATTTTAAGAAGTAGCCCGTCACCGCAGCGGCAAGGAACACGACGGAAATGATGATCCATAAAACCAGCGAGACGGTTTCAACCACCCCTCCCTTGAGCAGCAGAGAATGGTTGAAGACGAAGATATAGGGGATGGTGAAGGCCACGATGGCCATCTTGAAGGCCTCGAAGCCGGTCTGCAACGGCTTGGCGCCGGCGATGGAGGCGGCGCAGTAAGCCGGGATGCACACGGGCGGGGTGACCTCCGCCAGGATGGAGAAGTAGAAGACGAACAGGTGCGCCGCCAGCAGGTTGATCCCCAGGGCCACCAACGCCGGACCGCCGATGGTGATGGCGACGATGTAGGCCGGGGTGCAGGGCATGCCCATGCCCAGGATGAGCGACGTGACCATGATCAGCATCAGGGCCGGCAGCAGGTGGCCGCCCGACCAGTTGGTGATCACCGTGGCGATGCCCAGGGCCAGGCCCGTGTGGGTGACGATGGCCACGATCATTCCGGCGCCAGCGCACGCCAGGGCGATCATGACCATGTTCTTGCCGGCCGACTCCAGGGTCGCGAAAAGTTTCCTGGGGGTCATGGCCGTCTTCTTCCTGACAAAGCTGATCGCGAAGGACATGGCGATGGCCCCCATGGCGGCCATGAAGACCGAATAGCCGGCCATGAGCAGCCCCATGAGGCCGAACAGGGGGATGAGCAGGTAAGAATCCTTGATGATGACCGACAGGGGCACCATCATGTCCTCCTCCTTCATGCCCTTGAGGTTGTCCCTGACGGCGACGAAGTGGACCCGGATGGCGAGGCTGGTATAGTAGGCGATTGCCGGCAGGGCGGCTGCCACGCAGATATCGAGATAGGGGATGCCCGTGATCTCCGACATGACGAAGGCCCCGGCTCCCATGATCGGCGGCATGTACTGGCCCCCGCTGGAGGCGACTGCCTCCACCGCCCCGGCGAACTGGGGACGGTAGCCCAGCCGCTTCATCATGGGGATGGTGAAGGTTCCGGTGGCGTAGACGTTGGCCGCCGCCACGCCGCTGATCGATCCGAAAAAGGCGCTGCTGATGACGGCCACCTTGGCCGGGCCGCCGCGGCTCTTGCCGGTCAGCCTGCAGGCGAGGTCCGTGAAGAACTTTCCGGTTTGGGTCCCCTCCATGATGGACCCGAAAATGACGAAGAGGGCCACGAAGGTGGCCGAAATACCTGTAATGGAGCCGTAGATGCCCGAATCGGTGAGCATGTATTCCATCTCGATCAGGTCGGACAGGGGCAGGGGCGTGCAGTAGAAAACGCCGGAAAAGTGCGGCGCGGCATAGAGGTAGACGAAAAAGCCGCAGATCAGGATCGTCATGGCCGGAACCACGGCCCGCCGGATTGCCTCGAGCAGTAGGACAATGTTCAGGGCTCCCAATGCCATCTGAAGGGGGGTCAGGGCATCGACGAATTCGAACCGCGAACTCAGGGCGTTGTGGTTAAAGATGATATAGAGCGCGGGAAGGATTGCCAGGAAGGCCAGGATCCAGTCGTACACGGGAATGCGGTCCGTAGCCGACTTCTTGCTGGCGGGAAAGAGGATGAAGGCCATCGGCAGCAGGAACAGCAGATGCACCCCCCTCTGGATCCTGGGCTGCATGATGCCGAAGGTCGCCGTGTAGAGGGCGAAAACTGAAACCACCGTCAGCCAGAGGCCGATAGCCTTTTTTGTCCAACCTGTGAGTGTTCTCAATGAACCGTCTCCATTTGTGATGTATTTTCTTCCCCGCTGCCGGCCTGCGTGGACCAGTTTCCGACATCTATCCAGAGCGGGGGTCCGGGAAAGCCCGGACCCCCGCCTCATTTGCCTTGGACGGGAAAAAGATTTCCCTGGCTATTTCATGTACCCGGCTTCCTTGTAGAACCGTGCCGCACCGGGATGGAGGGGAACGGCAACATGCAACCAGCCCTTTTCAGGAACGAAGGTCTGGTTGGCGTTGTTGATCTTGTGGAGTTCTCCCACTTGCTGGCAAAGGATCTTGGTGATGGTGTAGACCACCTCCTCGGAGACGTCCTTGCCTGCCAGGAGCTCGCCCGTGCTCACCACGGTGGCAACATCCTCAGCCTGTCCCTTGTACGTCCCCTTGCGGATGATCTGATGCCCCGAATTCGTTCCCAGGGTGCCAAGATCCTTGGCGAGTTTGTCGATGCAGGCGTTGGAGATCGAAAGGACCACGCTCGGACGGCTGACGAACATTTCGGTTACCGCCGCAGCCGGCAGGGCCAGGTGGGTGAACACAAAGTCGACGTGCCGGTCCTGGTAGAGGCTGGTCATGTCGGCATAGACGGCCTGATGGACCTTGCCGCCGGCCTTCTTGATGGCTTCCAGGGAGATCCCGTAGAAGGCCAGGACATTTTCGATCAGAGGCAGATCCGAGGTGCCCTTCATGGGCGCGGCCACGTTGACCGCTTTGCCGGCCTTGACCATGTCGGCCAGTTCCGCCACGGTCTTGATGCCCTTATCCTGGGCCGCCACGAAGTGGACATAGTAGGTGCCGAAAATGCCGCCCACGGCCCGTACATTGGAATTGGGCTTCTCGAAGAGGGGGGCCATGCCGGTGTAGGCCATCTTGTCCACAAAGGTGATGCCCCATCCCAGGTCGTCCTTGCCTCCGGAGACCCGGACCGGGTTGACCATGCCGCCGCCCGGCACGACCTTGACCACGATCTTGGGCTCCTTTTCCGTGATCAGGCGGGCGATGCCGCCGGCCTGGACATACCAGCCGCCGCCGACCCCGCCGGCGACCCAGCTCAGGGTCGTCGGTTTCAATGCCTCTGCGGCAGA
>JAJFUM010000017.1 GCA_021372415.1 Deltaproteobacteria bacterium | reverse complement strand
GATCGGAAACTTTCCCCTGAGCGGCAGGCGGGTCAACCCTTCCCTGATCCGGGCACTGGCCCTGGTCAAGAAGGCCTGCGCCGCCGCCAATATGGAGTTGGGATACCTGGACGCCGCCAAGGGGAACGCCATCGCCGCGGCCTGCGACGAAATCGCGGCGGGAAATCTGGCGGACCAATTCCCCCTGGACGCCCTCCAGGGGGGAGCCGGAACCTCGACGAACATGAACCTCAACGAGGTGATCGCCAACCGGGCTTTGGAGTTGATCGGCGCCCGCAGAGGCGATTACCGGCTGATCCATCCCCTGGAAACGGTGAACCTCCACCAATCGACCAACGACGTCTATCCGACGGCCCTGAAGGTCGCCGCGATTTTCGGCATCCGGCGTCTCGCCGCGGCCATCGCCTCGCTTCAGGGGGCCTTCCAGGAGAAGGAGCAGGCCTTCAGCGCCGTCGTCAAGATCGGACGGACGGAGCTCCAGGATGCCGTCCCCATGACCCTGGGCGCAGAGTTCTCCGCCTTCTCGGAGGCCCTCTCCCGCGACCGGTGGAGGACCTTCAAATCCGAGGAGCGCCTGAGGGTCGTCAACCTCGGCGGCACGGCCATCGGGACGGGACTGACGGCCCCCAGGGACTACATCTTCCTCGCCGTCGAGAAACTCCGGGACCTGACGGGCCTGGGGCTTTCCCGCGGCGAGAACCTCACCGGGGAGACGGCCAACGCCGATGTCTTTGCGGAGGTCTCGGGAATCCTCAAGGCCCATGCGGCCAACCTCGTCAAGGTCTCGGACGACCTGAGGCTCCTAAACTTCATCGGAGAGATCCGCCTGCCCCCGGTCCAGGCCGGCTCGTCGATCATGCCCGGGAAGGTCAACCCGGTCATCCCCGAGGCCGTCATCCAGACGGGTCTGCGCGTCATGGTCAACGATGCGGGGATCGCCGATGCGGTCAGCCGGGGGACCTGTCAGATCAACGAGTTCCTCCCCCTGGTCGCCGATCTCTTCCTCGAGGCCATCGACCTTCTGGAGGCGGCGTCCCCGGTCCTGGCGGCCCATGTCCGGGGGATACAGGCCGACGAAGCCCGCTGCCGCCATCTCTTTGACCGAAGCCCGATGATCGTCACCGCCCTGCTGCCCTTCATCGGCTACGAAAGGGCCGTGTCCCTCATCCAGGAGTACAACCGCCTCGCCGACGCGGACGGAGGGCAGACCCCGGGAACGGACATCCGCACCTTCCTAGAGGGAAAGCTGGGAAAGCACCTGACCGAACAGGCCCTCTCCCCCCATCACCTTACCATGTTAGGATATCGAAAATATGGACACAACCCCCAAGGGAAATAGGCTGCACATTGCTCTTTTCGGCAGGACCAACGTCGGCAAGTCGAGCCTGCTGAACTACCTGATCGGACAGGAGATCGCCATCACCTCCCCTGTTGCCGGGACCACCACGGACGTCGTGGAGAAGGCAGCCGAACTTCTGCCGCTCGGCCCCGTCCTCTTCCTCGACACCGCCGGCCTGGACGATGTTTCAACACTGGCCGAGGCCCGCCTGAAGAAGACCCAGAAGATCTTCGACCGGGCCGACACCATCCTCCTGGTCACGGAACCCGGGCAGTGGACCCCTTACGAATCGGCTGTCCTGGACGAAGCGGCCCAGCGCAAGATCCCGGTCCTGATCGTCGTCAACAAGACCGACCTCGGGGCTCCTTCCACGGCCTTCCTGGAAATGCTTCAGCAGAAAGCCGGCCGCGTCGTCGCGCTCTCCTGTCTTGACCCGGTGGGACGCGAGAAGGCGATGGAGCTTCTCAAGCGCCACCTGATCGAGATGGCCCCGGACGACGTGATCGAGACGCCGACCCTGATCGGCGACCTGATGCCGTCCGGGGGCTTGGCGGTTCTGGTCGTCCCGATCGATCTGCAGGCCCCCAAGGGCCGCCTGATCCTTCCCCAGGTCCAGACGATCCGGGACGCCCTGGACAACGACTCGGCGGCCCTCATCGTCAAGGAGCGGGAACTGGCCAGTACCCTGGCCTGTCTCAACCGGAAACCGGATCTGGCCGTCTGCGACTCCCAGGCAATCCTGAAGGTCTCGGCCGACGTCCCCCGGGAGGTCCCCTGCACGACCTTCTCGATCCTCTTCGCCCGCCAGAAGGGAAACCTCTCCGTTGCCGCTGCCGGCGCGGCAGTCATCGAAACCCTGCAGCCTGGCGACAGGGTCCTCATCGCCGAGGCCTGCGCCCACCACCCCCTTCAGGACGATATCGGACGGATCAAGATCCCCCGCTGGCTCAAGCAATACGTCGGCGGGGAACTCAAGATCGACGTGGCGGCCGGGAGGGACTATCCGGAAGGGATCGAGCGGTACCGCCTGATCATCCACTGCGGGGGTTGCATGCTGACCCGCCGGGAGATGCTCACCCGCCTCCAGAAGGCGAAGGAAGCGTCGGTCCCCGTCACCAACTACGGGCTCGCCATCTCCTTCACCCAGGGGGTGATCCGGAGGGTCCTTTCCCCTTTCCCGTCGGCCCTGCTCGCCTTCGACCGGCGCATCGACGAAATCCGCCAGGGGCGTCCCGGAGGTGCAGGCAACCAAGGATAGCGGAGGGAATCATGTCGAAACGAATCGGAACGATCACCGTTATCATCACGAACCGCGCCGCCCAGGCCGCCCAGGTCAATTCGATCCTGAGCGATCACGGCGAGGCCATCATCGGGCGAATGGGCATCCCCTACGCCCCCAAGGGCCTGCACATCATTGCCCTGATCGTCCATGCCTCCACGGACGAGATCGGGGCGCTGACCGGAAAACTGGGGACCCTGGAGGGCGTCCTGGTGAAATCCGCCCTGACCAAGGCTTGAGGCCCAGCGCATGACCGAATATCCCAGTGACCGTGAACTTGTCCGCCTGGCCCGCGAGGGCAAAGATCTGACGCGCTCGGAGATCATCCGCCTCCTGAGCCTTTCCGAGTCCGACGCCGAAACGCTCCTTTATCCTGCCGCCGACGCCGTCCGCTCAGAGGCCGTCGGCGACGCGGTCCATCTGCGCGGCATCATCGAATTCTCCAATTGCTGCGAACGGGATTGCCTGTACTGCGGCCTGAGGCGTTCGAACGCCCGCCTGAACCGTTACCGGATGGCCGAGGCGGAGATCCTGGCCGTGGCCCGCCAAATCCGTGATGCCGGGATCATGACCGTGGTCCTCCAATCCGGAGAGGATTCCTTCTACAGTCGGGACATGATCTGCGGCCTGGTGTCCCGGATCCGGGAAGAATCCGGGCTGATCGTCACCCTCTCCATCGGGGAAAAGACCCCTCAGGATTACCAAGCCTACCGCGAGGCCGGGGCCGACCGTTACCTCCTCAAGCACGAGATCTCCTCGGCGATGCTCTACCGTCTGATGCGCCCGGACTCCACTCCCGGGGGGCGTCTGCGGTGCCTCCGGGAACTCGGCCGGCAGGGCTACGAGGTCGGGACGGGAAACATCGTCGGCCTGCCGGGCCAGACCCTGGAGATCCTGGCCGACGATCTGCTCCTGATGAAGGCGCTGGATGCAGACATGCTGGGGATCGGCCCATTTCTCCCCCACCCAGAAACCCCCCTGGCCATCTCCCCCCCGGGTCAAATGGCTCCGACCCTGAAGACCCTGGCCCTGGCCCGTCTCATGACCCGGACGACGAACATTCCCGCCACGACGGCCCTGGGGACCCTCGCCCCCGACGGACGGCTCAAGGCCCTCCGGGCAGGCGCCAACGTCGTGATGCCGGACTTCACGCCGCCGTCTTACCGCCAGCTCTACGAGATCTATCCGGGCCGCAACCTTGCTTCCGATCCGGCTGATTTCCTGAAACAATTGCACGACCAGATCGTGAAGCTCGGCCGAACGGTCGGAACCGACACCGGCAGCCGAAAAAAATGATTCCCCCGCATCGATTATCTTTGACATCGCCGACAGTATGGTTTATGTATACACTCCGTAAGTTTTTATGCTCATGCTCTATGTGACACACGATGCCCCGCCCGATCCAATGGAGAGATTCACAGAAAAAAAATCCCCCTC
>JAJFUM010000007.1 GCA_021372415.1 Deltaproteobacteria bacterium | reverse complement strand
TACGAGCAGCATGAGACGGTCTTCAAGGCCATCCTGGCCCGCGACCCGGCCAGGGCCCAAAAGGCGATCCGGGAACACCTCGAAGCGGTCGGCGAAAGACTCACCGCCGCACTCCTCGAACGCCGCCCTGGATAGGAACCTCAAAATATTTCCCCCTCTGCCCTTCTCAGGTAGAAGAGGCCCCGTCCCGGCCTGATCCGGATCATAAGCGGGACAGCGCGCGGGCCCCGTCCCTATTTCGGCGGCTGCATCTGAATGATTTCGACGATCAGGCTGCCGTTGTTCTTCAGATCAAAGAAGGATGCCCCGGTCCCGTCGGCACGGATGAAGCGCATCAGTTCGCGGATACCCATGCCGGTCAGCCTCTCCCTTTCAGCTTTCAGGTCATCGACGCTGAAGGCCACGTGGTGTATCCCCTCGCCTTTCTGTTTGAGACGCTCCTCGAAAAGGGTCTCCCCCTGGGTCGGGCAGACCAGTTCGATCCGGTAAGGTCCGACCGAGGCGATCCTGAGACTCCATTTCTCGGGGGTCGGCCTCCTCTGGCCATAGACCTGGTAGTCGGCGATCTGGCTGGAGTCCCTGTCGACCTGGGGCTGGAATGAGAATCCCAGTGATTCGTAATGCTTGACGCTTTCATCGAGGTTGCGGACGATCAGTCCGATATGGCTGGGTGTCCAGGTTCCATCGATTTTGAATTCCATCATGTCCTCCTTGTGTGCCACTAAATTCCGGGAATATCCCTTAGTTTAAATCATACCCTGAAAAAAAACTGCTGTCCATATCCTTCCGGAAAAAAGGTCCCGTCAGGGTCGACCGTAAGCCTCGCTCAAGAGCTGCAGGGGATGCTTGACCTCGACATTGCCGTTGGCCCCGCCCAGGCCATCCCGCATCTGCAGCATGCAACCCAGGCACCAGCTGGTGACGACGTCCGCCCCGCTCTCCCGGATGTTCCGGATCTTGTCCTGCCGAAGTTTCAGCGTCAGATCGTAATGCCGGCCGAGTCCCCAGGGTCCCGCCAGGCCGCAGCAATCGTTCGCCCCTTCCATCTCCACGATTTCCAGACCGGGGATCAGGCGCAACATGGCGCGGGTATGGTTGGCCGAGGCGGTCATCTTCTGGCCCAGTTTTTCGTGACAGGAGAGATGGACGGTCACTTTTTGCTTCCGTTCTTCTCTGGGCTGCGCCAAGTGGTCTGGCCCTACGACCTCCATCATGAACCGGGCGGGGTCGTAGAGCCTTTTGATGAGGTCCGAGGCCTTTCCCTCGTAAAGCTTATCATTCATCATCTTGAAATCTTTTGAGTATTCCTTGATTCCATACAGACAGGAGGGACAGAAGGCGATGACGTACCGGTAATCCGCAAGCTGGTCGATGTTGTACCGGGCGAGCCGATGGGCCTCGGTGAGATTGCCGGAGGCGCTGAAGGGCTCGCCGCAGCAACGCTGGGACGGCAGAGAGATCTTCCAGCCGTTGCTTCTGGCAATCCGGATGAAACTGTCCGCAAGGGGCTCTTCGAAGAGGTCCGACGTGCATCCGTAGAAGAGGGCGATATCCGCCTGGGAAGCCGGGATATCGGCCAATTCCGGGTACCGGTCTCTGAGGCCGCTCTTGGACAACTTCGGCAGATAGCGTTGAGCGGGGATACGGGTGGGGAGGAGTTCCTTGGGCAGGAGCGAGAGAATCCCGCGGCTCACCCTGTTGGACCAGATCCCCTGTGTGGCCCCCAGTAGGCGGATCGCCGCGCTGTAAGCCCCGCGATGGGCCATCAGATAATCGAGGACAGGGGCCACCACCTTGCTGCGCCGGGATTCCCGCATCCTGATCACGATGTCCCGCATGCTGGCGTTCGTGGCGCACTTGAAGGTGCACTGGCCGCACAGCAGGCACAGATCGAACACCTTCCGGAGCAGGGGATCGTCTTTCAAGGATTCCAGGTTCCCGTCGATATCGAGGGCCATCGCCAGGGACCGCTTGAAGGCCGGGGCCGCCTGCGAGCGCGTGGTGAACTCTCCGGACAGTTTGTCGAAGACCGGGCAGATGTCGGCACACTGCGAACAGAAGGAGCAGGCGCCGCTGAAAAGATGGGAGAAGTCCCTGAAGCGGGCGAGATTGAGTCGGCTGTCCTTCTCCTCGATCCCGACCAGCTCTTCGATGGCCCCGTCGAGCTTTTTGTCTCGGGCCTCCGGGATGATTTTGACGCCGGGATGAAGGATGAACCGGGGATCCATCAACTCCTTGATCTGGACGAAGAGATCAAAGAGCTCACGGCCGAAGACGTGGGGCAGGATGACCCCACGAGTCCTCCCGTCCGCATGTTCGGCGCTCATGCTCCCGCCGATCGCGCAGACCTTTTCGGTGATCCGGGTCATGACGTGGATCAGCTTTTCCCGGTCCTGCCGCTCGCTGAGGTTGAGCAGCAGGTAGATATGGAAGTTGCAGTCCCCGGCGTGCCCGTGGGTGCCGGCGACCACCCCTTCCTCTCCGAGCACCGCCTCCATGTGGCGGATGAAACCGGCGATCTTCGCCTCGTCCCGGGGGATGACGACGCATTCGATCATGGTCAGGGGCCGTTTGCGCGGGTCGTAATTGTGGAGGACCTGCAGGGCGCTGCGTCTTCCCACCCAGAGGGAATCCTGCTTGACCGGGTCGGTGGCCACCTCGAAACCGACCGCGCTCTGATAGCCTCCCAGCACCTTCTTCAGGGCCTCAACCTGCCCCTGAATCAGGGCGGAGGCCCGTCCCTTCTCCATGATCCCGATCCGGCCGATCCTTCTGGCCGGGTCTCCGGGATCCGGGTGGACCTCCACGTCGTCGAACTCGATAAGGTACATCAATTTGGCGTCTTCGCGGATTCCGAGATTCGGATAGGTCTTGCGGATAAGGTCGAGATTCGTGGTGATGGCCATGTCGAAGCACGACGGCGCCAGGTCGAAAACGGTCGGAATGGCGCTGCAGGCCTCCTCCAGGTTCGTGAAGTAGACGATGCAGGTCGCCTTCTGCGTGGCCAGGGGCAGGGCCCTCAATCGGGCCTCGGTGATGATCCCCAGGGTCCCCTCGGAATGGGCGAACAGGCGCGTCCAGTCGACCGGGACGTTGCGCTCGAGTTGCCTCAGGATGTCCAAGACGTTGTAGCCGGAAGAATTCTTGGGCACGCGGGGATAATGGGCGTCGATCGCTGCGGCGTTCCGGCGGATGAGATCGGCGATCCGGCTCCAGGGCTCCCGGTCGGATCGGATCTCCGCGGTCCATATCCCAGTCCCGTCGGACAGGACCACGTGCAGGTCCAGGACCTGATGCTGGGTGGTGCCCAGTTTGCAGGAATTGGCCCCGGAGGCGTTGTTGGCGATCATCCCGCCGACGGTGGCCATGTCCGTTGAGGCGGGATAGGAGGCCAAGAATACGCCGTATTTTTTCAGAAAGTTATTCAGGCGGGTGCAGATCACGCCGGCTTGGGCGAAGATCATCTTGCCGCCGTCTGGATGATCGTCCAGGACCATCATACGGTCCATGGAGCGCATGTCGAGGACGATCCCTGCGCCGACGGACTGGCCGGGCAGGCCGCTTCCCGCTCCCCGGGCGTTGATCGGGATACGGTGTTCATGGGCGTAGCGCACGGCTTTCTCCACATCGGCGTGCTCCCTGACCCCGATCACCGCCAGGGGCATGAGACTGACCGGCCCGACATCGAAGGCATAGCCCATGCGGCCGACCTGGCTGGTTTCGATCCGCGATTCGGGGATTCCGGCGTCCACGAGACCCCTGCGGATAGCCGCCGGATCGGAGGCACCAGGGGAAGGAAGGTCCTGTGTCGTTTGTGTTGCTTGGTTCTGCATGTCGATTTGCTCCATTCGATTTTTGAGTCTATTGGTTCTTGTCCAATTTTTCGGCGGCCAGCAGGACCAAGTGGGTGTTCCTGCCGCCATGGCCCGGTTTCTCGCCCTTCGGCACGGCGACCTTGACCGTGGCCTCACCTCCGAAGATGATCACGACCTTTCGATCCGGCCTGTCTGGATGGGTTAGAAGGGTGAGGGTCACGTCCGCCACGTTGGTCCCTGTCGGCCCGGTCTTGAAATCGAGGCCCAGTGCCTTAAAGAAACTGGCGGAGTCGTAACGGGCCAGGTATTGGCGGTAATCAAGGCCCTTTTCCCGGGCCTGGGCCAGGGTGTCCGGATCGGCGATGGCCCCGGCCAGGTCGGAATGGCCGTCGACGCCGTCCGTCGAGAAGCTGGCGAAGGTGATTCGGTCGCCGTCGATCCGATAGGCTGCGAGGACCTTCCAGATCTTCTCGATCTCCCGGGTGACCTCCTCCTTGATCTTGTCTGCCACGGAGCCGGTCCGGCAGCCGATCAGGATTGCCCGGTAACCCAGCGCCTCGGCCTTCTCCTTGGCGGCCTCCATGGCCAGGTCGTTGTTGGCGATGACGACGTATTGGCTCCTGTCCGCGGCCAGGAGGGGGGAATCCTGCGGCAGGGTTTCATTCTCCTCCCTGCCAAGGTTTTCCTCGAAATACCGTCTGACCGCTTCGGGGGCCCGGTCCCAGATCCTGTGGTCGGTCAGGACCTTCTTGGCCGACTCGAAGGTGGAGTCGTCGCCGACCGTCGGTCCCGAGGAGATGACCGAGGGATCGTCCACGACGCCGGTCTTCGTCACCGGGACATCGGACAGGACCAGGGAGATGAAGCCGCCCGCGTTCCTGGCCATCTTCCGCATCCCCCCGCCTTTGAGCGGGTCCAGATGCTTGCGCACCGCGTTGATCTCGTCGATGGTGGCCGGGACCGTCAACAGCAGGTTGATGATGTCCTGATAGTCCTTGATGCTGATCCCCGGCACCGGCAGGGCCATGAGGGAGGAACCGCCGCCGGAGATCAGGGCGATCACCAGGGTCCTGGAGTCGGCGCCTCTGAGCAGCTCGACCATCCGCCTGGCACCCTCGACCCCTGCTTCATTCGGTGTCGGGTGGTCGGCTGCAAAGAGTTGGATATTGCCTGAGATGGGTTCCCTGGCCTGTTCCTGGTAGACGTTCAGGGCGCCGGCCTTGATCCGGTCCCCTAGGATCCGGACCAGTTCCGAGCCGGTGCGCCGGCCGGCCTTTCCACCGCCCACCACGATGATGCGGTCGTAATCATGAAGATCGTAGTTTATGCCCGCCACCGTCAGGGTGTTTGCGCGTTCATCCAGATTCAGATAACGCCTCAGGGCTGCCTCGGGCAGCACGCAGGCCAACAGGTGCTGGAAGATGGCCTCGGCATCGGCGCGCGCGGACACGGAACCGCCTTCCTTCGCCGGATGCCCCTTGTCGACAGGGTGTGGTGCCATATGGACTCCTTTCAGTTACCCCTTCTTCCGCAGGTCCCAGGATCGGGCCCGCAGGGATGTCAGAATGATGGACTCGGCCGCCGCGAGGTACGGCCCGGGCAGGGCCGCGGCGCGGGTTTTTGGCGGCGCGGTTCTGCTTGCACGCCCTCACATGGGACCGATACTAGAGCAGCGCCCAAGCCTGTTTGAATACCCTTTTGGAGTTGGCCAGGACCAGAACGGGATTTTCCCCCGCCATCGGCTTGACCTCGAAACTGATAAGGGGCCTGTCCGCGGCCTCTACGGCAGCGTCCCTCTTCAGCACGCCTGCCGCGAAGAGGGCCTCGAAAAACTCCCGCAGTTGTTCGACGTCGTTTTCACCGCCTTTCACGCCGAAGCGTGGATGCTGGTCGCCGTATGCCCGATGGCTTGTATCCTTCAGGACACAATTGCCGATGTGCAGGTGGGTGGTGTAAGGGGCGCAGTTCATGACAGCCGTCTTTGTCGGTTCGCCCTGCAGGGGGATGTGGGAAAGATCCAGGATGAGGCCGAAGTTTGGGTGTTTCGCCCGGACCTTCTTGGCCACGGTGGCGGCCAGATCGGATCGGCCGATCAGACATCGCTTCTCCACATCGACATCGAAGGTCTCCAGCTCGAAGGTCATCCGGTGCCGCCCGCTGTAATCGCAGAGCTCATCGAGGGATTCCAGAAGCCTCTGAACCCCTTCCTGTTCCAAACCCGTTCCGGGGTGGGGGCCTGAGAGCACCGACACGCCGGTTGCCCCAAGATAGGCCGCCTCCTCGATCCCCCTCTTCACGGCGTCAACGGCCTTCTTGCGTTCCTCCTCGACCAGCGAGTTGATGTCGAGCTTGTTAGAAAGGATCACGGGGTGCATGGCGAATGAGGTCACCACGTGACTGGCCTCCAGCATCTTCGTGACCACTTCCCGGACCTGGTCGTCCTTGATACGGGTCACCTCCACGGCAGTAAAGAAATCGTCCCGGAGGATCGTTTCCAGGGTCTCCGCAATGGGGCCTTCCCCTTTTCCCGCCTCCGGGAAGGACATGAAATGAAGCGTTCCCACGTTCATGTACTGATACCAAGATTCAACCATCGTTACTGCTCCTTCATGGGATAGACAATCTGTTCAAGGGTTCGACGACTGGCCCGGGATCGGCCGAAACGGCCCACCGGGGCAGCGGATCCCAGGCCGCGGCCGATCGTCGGAAGTCAGTCCTTCCGGGCACCCTTCCTCCGGCGGCCACGCAACGGTCTTTTGTCGGTTCATATCAGAAAGGGGAGGCGGTTGTCAATGGCGAGCGATGATATGATGGTCTGATGATTAGATGAATTATTGAAGAGGCTTGACAGGGGTTTGGGGATGGAATATCATCATGGGGCCTTGGGGCGAGGGTTTTGGAGGAGCGATGAAGTCCAACACGATGCGGATCGAGAGGAAGCGGGTGACCGACCAGATCATCGATCAGCTGATTGCGATGATTGCGGAGGGGCGGTTCAAGCCAGGGGACAAGCTGCCCTCGGAGACGGCGCTGATGGAGCTTTTCGGGGTGGGACGGAGTTCGCTTCGGGAGGCGGTGGGGGCGCTGTCGCTGATCGGGATGCTGACCGTTCGGCCCGGCCACGGCACGCACGTTGCTCCATCGGCGGGGGATTCCCTTTCCAAACCGTTGCGGTGGGGGATGTTCATGAGCTGGCGGGAGAAGTTGCACGAGTTCATCGAGGCGAGGATCAGCCTCGAGCAGACGCTGGTGGGGATGGCGGCGGAGCGGGCGACCGAGGCGGACATCGAGGAGATCCGGCGGGGTTTGAATCTCCTGAAGGTTCCGAGGTTGACCCGTCGGCGGGCGATTCAGGCGGACCTGGTATTCCACATGGCCATTGCCAATGCCAGCCACAACAGCGTTTTGACGAGGTTTCTGGAGGAGCTCCGGCAGCCGGTGAAGAACTGGATGGAGCAGAAGGCCTCCCTCTTCGGCGGCTATGACAGTGTCTACGAGCAGCATGAGACGGTCTTCAAGGCCATCCTGGCCCGCGACCCGGCCAGGGCCCAAAAGGCGATCCGGGAACACCTCGAAGCGGTCGGCGAAAGACTCACCGCCGCACTCCTCGAACGCCGCCCTGGATAGGATATCCTTCCTCAAAAAACCCTTTCTCCCCTTCTGTCTTCTCTGTTAATATAATGAGGAATCTTGAAATGGGGTGCGATCCCCGGTTTGTCCGGCCCCCTTTCAGCGCGAGATGAGACGGGCTAGCCGGCGCGACCGGCGAGGTCCGGGAGGGCGGAGATGCAAAGGGCCTCGATCCCAACGAAGGCGCAGTTGAAGCGGTGGGCGAAGCTGACGGCGGCCAAGCATCGCCAGCAGGAGGGGCTGTTCCTGGCCGAAGGCGGGAAGGTCGTCGACGAGTTGCTCCGGAGCGGCCGGCCCCTGGATGCTCTGCTGGTCCTCAGGGAGAGGACGGAGCGGTGGGAGGCCCTCCTGGCGAGGACGCCGGCCGGGGCCGGGGTCTACCAGCTCTCGGCCCGCGAATGGAGCGGCCTGAGTCAGGACAAGGCGCCGGAAGGGGTGATGGCTGTGGCCGTCGCGCCCGCGCCGGTCGATCCGGAAGGCCTCGTGGAAGGACAAGGCCCGCTTCTGCTCTTGGACCAGGTGAACAACCCCAACAACCTCGGCGCCCTCCTGAGAACCGCGGACTGGTTCGGCTTCCGGACGGTCCTGATCGGCGCCGGCTCCGTGGAGGCGGCCCATCCCAAGGTTGTCCGGACGTCGATGGGGAGCCTCTTCCATCTTACCTTGATCGAAGGGGTTGATTTGGGGTCGTTGCTGCCGGTGCTCCGCGACCGTTTCCGGGTGATAGGGAGTGATGCCGGCGAAGGGATCCACCCCCATCCCTGCCCGGCAGGAACGGCACTCCTCCTGGGGAGCGAGAGCCACGGCCTGTCCGACGAACTTCTCGCCATGACCCACGAACGCTGGCGAATTCCGGGCGGGGGGAATGCGGAATCCCTAAGCCTTCCCCAGGCAGCGGCGGTCATGATGTACGAATGCGTGAAACCCCTGGTGGGCGGGAGGTAAGGCGATGGAGGGCTTCATTCAGGTTGTGACCACGACGGCGCAGAAGGAAGACGCCGAGCGGATCGCCCAATCGCTCGTGGAGCGGAGGCTTGCCGCCTGCGTCCAGATTCTGGGGCCGGTCACGAGCGTCTATCGGTGGAAGGGACGGATCGAGACCGCCGGGGAGTGGCTCTGTCTCGTCAAGAGCCGCGCCGAGCTCTTCGGGGCGATTGAGCAGGCGATCCGTGCCCTGCACCCCTATGAAACGCCGGAGATCCTCGCGGTTCCCGTGGCGGACGGGAGCCGCGCCTATCTGGACTGGCTCCGGGAGGAAACGGCCGCACCTTGCGAGGCGTGACCATGCTGCTGGCTGGGGACATCGGCGGGACGAAGAGCCGTCTGGCGATCTTTGCGGAAGGGGGAGACCCCCGTGCACCGCTCCATGAATCGACTCTGCCCAGCGCCCGGTTCAATGGGATTGAGGCCCTGATCCGGCAGTTCCTCAAGTCGAGCGGTTTTTCCGCCGATCGGGTGTCCCTGGCCGTTGCCGGGCCCGTGATCGCCGACCGGGCGGCGGTGACCAATCTCCCCTGGATCGTCGATGTCGAAAAGATCCGGCGGGAATTCGGCCTCACATCGGTTCGTCTGATGAACGACCTGGCCGCGACCGCCCGGGCGATCCCCCTCCTCGCACCCGCAGATCTCCACGTGCTGAATTCCGGCGAACCGGTCCACGGGGGCGTCATCGCCGTGCTCGCTCCGGGGACCGGTCTGGGCGAGGCCTTTCTGACCTGGGACGGCCGGCACTTCCGGGAGCACGCCTCCGAAGGGGGGCATGCGGACTTCGCCCCTGCCGATGATCTGGAAATCGAGCTCCTCCGGGCCGCCCGGCAAGAGACCGGCCACGCGAGCTATGAGACACTCTGCTCCGGACCGGGGATCGGGCGAATCTACCGGTTCCTCCGGGATCGGATGGGACGCCGGGAACCTCCCGGATTGGCTGTGCGGTTGGCGGGGGCGACCGATGCGACGCCGATCATCGTGGAGGAGGCCCTGGCGGATAGGGAAGGCCTCTGCGGGGAGGCCCTGACCCGGTTCGTCTCAATCCTCGGTGCCGAGGCGGGGAACCTCGTCCTCAAGACGCTCGCTACGGGCGGCCTCTATCTCGGCGGCGGCATCGTCCCGAGGATCATCCCCTTTCTCGATCAGAAGGGGTTCCTCCAGTCCTTCGGACGGAAGGGACCCATGGCCGATCTGCTCTGCCGCGTGCCTGTCCAGGTGATCCTCGATCCGAGGGCGGCCCTGATCGGGGCTGCCGACTGCGGTCCGGCTAGTCGTTAATTTCTCTCTTTCTTGATTTAAGTCAAACCAACTGCCTTCTCCCTGCTGTAAAAGGTTCACAACGCACGGGAGGAGACCCGAAGCGGCCCAGGGGATTTTCCTCCGCAGAGCGGGAAGGGAAGAGCTCGGGAGAGGCCGGCATCATCCCCGGGAAACCGCCAACCCATTTTACAGAAGGAGGTATGACCATGTTTTGCTATCAATGTGAACAGACGGCCAAGGGGCAGACCTGCGACAAGTCGGGGGTCTGCGGCAAACAGCCCGATGTGGCGGCCCTGCAGGATCTTCTCGTCTACGCCGCGGCAGGGATGTCCCAGGTCGCCCAGGCGGCCAGGAAGGCCGGAATCCGCGACCGGGCGGTCGACGTCTTTACCTGCGAGGCTCTCTTCGCCACCGTTACGAACGTCGATTTCGATCCCGAACGCTTCGTCCCCCTGGTCCAGCGAGCCGTCGCCCTGCGCGAGGCCCTCGCGGAGAAGCTCCGCGCCAAAGGGACACCGGCCGATTTTCCCGGCGAGGCCGCGAACTTCAAGCCGGCGAGCGACCTTTCAGGGATGATCGCCCAGGGCGAGGCCCACGGCATCAATGCCTATCCGGCCGCTGATGCAGACGTCCTGTCGCTCAAGCACACGCTTCTCTATGGCCTCAAGGGCATGGCCGCCTATGCGGACCACGCCCTGATCCTCGGACAGGAGGACGAGGCGGTCTTTGCCTTCCTTCAGGAGGGGCTGGCCGCCCTGCTGGATGCCAGGGTGGACCTCGGCGGGGCGCTCGATCTGGCGATGAAGTGCGGGCAGGCGAACCTCAGGACCATGGAACTGCTCGACGCGGCCAACACCGGCGCTTACGGTCATCCGGTCCCCACCCAGGTCCCCCTGGGCGCAAAGAAGGGCAAGGCGATCCTCGTCTCCGGACACGACCTGAAGGACCTCGATGGGCTGCTCCGGCAGACCGAGGGGAAGGGGATCTTCGTATACACCCACGGCGAGATGCTCCCCGCCCATGGCTATCCGGGACTCAAGAAATACCCCCATTTCTACGGCCACTACGGGACGGCGTGGCAGAACCAGGCCAAGGAGTTCGCCGCCTTCCCTGGCACGATCCTGATGACGACCAACTGCATCCAGAGGCCGCAGGATTCCTACCGGGACCGAATCTTCACCACGGGACTGGTGGGATGGCCGGGTGTGCCGCATATCTCCGACGGCAACTTCGCGCCGGTGATCGAAAAGGCCCTGGCCCTGCCCGGGTTCGAGGCGGACGGGGAGCAGAGGAGCGTGACGACGGGGTTCGCCCGGAACGCCGTCCTATCCGTGGCCGGGCCGATCATCGAGGCCGTCATGGCCGGAAAGATCCGCCACTTCTTCCTTGTGGCGGGCTGCGATGGGGCAAAACCGGGGCGGAACTACTACACCGAGTTCGTCGAGAAGGCCCCGGCAGACAGCGTGATTCTCACCCTCGCCTGCGGGAAGTTCCGCTTCTTCGACAAACAGCTTGGGACGATCGGAGGGATCCCGCGACTGATCGACATGGGGCAGTGCAACGACGCCTATTCCGCGATTCAGGTGGCCGTGGCCCTGGCCAAGGCCTTCAATGTCGGGGTGAACGAGTTGCCGCTCTCGATGATCTTGTCCTGGTATGAGCAGAAGGCCGTCGTGATCCTGCTGACGCTCCTTTCTTTGGGGATCAAAAACATCCGCCTGGGACCGTCGCTTCCGGCCTTTGTCTCGCCAAATGTCCTGGGCGTTCTGGTAGAGAAATTCGGGATCAAGCCGATCACGACCCCGGACGAAGACCTCAAGGCGATCCTCGGCTGAGAGAATCGGCCGCATTGGAGGGCGACACCGGACCACCACAATCGGTCCGGAGATCGATGGGACATTTCGAGACCGGGGAGGCTTCGGCCTCCCCGGCTGCCGCCGGTGGCGCGCCCTATTTTTTCTCCTTCGCAGCGCCTTTGTTTTCCTTTGCCCGGAGCTTCAGGCTCTTCTCCCTTCTGCGGCGCCTGCGGTCCAGTTCCTTCTTCCGTTCTGTCTTTTTGTGCTTGCTCATCCTGCCCTCCCGTCATCCATGATTCCGGCAAAATGGAAACAGACGCACGATATCGCAAAATCCCCGCGATGGCAAGGCCCGGGAGGAAAGATCTTTTGCACCCGGGGCCCGATCGTGATATCCTCGGGACGCTTTGACCCAGTGGGAGTAAGTGGGCATAAACGGAAGGCATCGGATCCCCCCGTCCGATGCGCCGCGCTGTCGGCCGGGGGGTGGGGACAGAGGTCACGCGAATTCCATGATCGGGACGGAGGAACCATGAAAAATCGGTGTTGGAGAATCGTGTTTTTCCCCTGGGCGGTCGTTCTGGCCCTCGGCGTGCTGCTCGCACCGGCCGTTCCCTGCCGGGCCCAGGGAGGTCTTCCGGAGGGATTTGTGGATGTGAAGGCCTTAATCCCCTCGATCGAACTGGACATCCGCTACTTCGGACCCCACAACTTCGTCGGCCGAGGGGTGGACGGTTACCTGGCCCCCAAGTGCATCCTGACGAGGAAGGCCGCGGAATCCCTGTCCAGGGTCCAGGAAGAGCTGAAGGATTTCGGGCTCTCGCTGAAGGTCTACGACTGCTACCGGCCCCAGCGGGCGGTGGACCACTTCGTCCGGTGGGCGAAGGACGTCGACGACACCCTCACCCGCCAGGAGTTCTATCCCACGGTGGACAAGCGGAACCTCTTCAAGGACGGCTACATCGCCAGTCGTTCCGGGCACAGCCGGGGCAGCACTGTGGATCTGACCATCGTCCCCGTTCCTGTCCCTGCCCAGGACGAGTACCGACCGGGGGATTCCCTTCAGGCCTGCTATGCACCTGCCGGTCGGCGCTTCAAGGACAACAGCGTGGACATGGGGACGGGCTTCGACTGCTTCCACGAACTCTCCCATCCCCTGAACCCGCGGGTCGGTCTGCAGCAGAGGATGAACCGGATGCTCCTCAAGGTCCTCATGGACAAGCACGGCTTCAAGAACTACGATCAGGAGTGGTGGCACTTCACCCTCCGGGGAGAGCCCTTCCCGGAAAGTTATTTCGATTTTCCGATCCAGTGACGGGAAGAGGAAAGGCGAGCCCCCCCTTGTCCGGTCCTGGTCCCCGGTCGGGCGCGGATTTCCGAGATCGGCCGAGGATCGCGCCCCACCGGACGGAAGCATCCCCAGCCTCCCCGCATAGCGGGATAAGGCGCGATCCTCTGATCAATTGGCGGGCGTCTTTTTCTCGATCGCATCGGCGATCGCCCTGGCCAGGAGGGACAGGGTAAAGGGTTTCTGGACGAAGCCGGCCGCGCCGAGGTTCATGAGGGCCTCGGCCCTCTCATCCCGGATGAATCCCGATGTGACCAGGATCCTCACGGCCGGGTCGACCTCCTTGAGTTTGAGCATCGTTTCAGTCCCAGACAGGACCGGCATGTTGATGTCCAGGAGGATCACCTGGATCTCATTCCGGTACTGCCGGTACAGGGAGATTCCCTCGGTGCCGCTCCCCGCGGTGAGGGCCCTGTAACCGCAGAGCTCCAACATCTCCGTGGTCACCATGCGGATGGCTTCCTCGTCGTCGATGATCAGGACCGTCCCCTCCCCCTCGGGGACGCAGGGCTCCGCCCCGACCTGCTCGACCGCGAAGACCTCTTCGAGGACGGGGAGAAAGACGTTGAAGGTCGATCCCTTCCCGGGTTCGGAATAGACGTCGATAAAGCCTTTGTGCTCCCGCACAATATTGTAGACGATCGTCAGTCCCAGGCCCGAACCCTTGCCTTTTTCCTTCGTGGAGAAGAAAGGATCGAAGATCTTGGCCACGGTCTTGACGTCCATCCCCACGCCGGTGTCCTGGACGCCGAGGATCCAGTAGGAGAGCTCCGGCTGGGCCTCGAGATGGCCACTGCAGAAATAGGGGTCCGCGTAGATCTTCGTCAGGGAGATGATGAGCTTGCCTCCCAGTGTCCTGCCGTCTGGGCGCATCATGGTCATGGCGTGCATGGCGTTGACAGCCAGATTGAGCAACACCTGCTCGATCTGGCTGGCATCGGCCTTGACCATGGCGTGGCCCAGGTAAGGACGGACTTCGATCTCGATCTTCTTGTCGAAGGTGTTGGTGCAGATCTTGACCACCTGCTCGATGATCCCGTTGAGCTCGACGGGCACCAGGGCCAGCTCCTGCCTACGGGCCAGGATCAGCATCTGCCGGATCATGTCGGTGGCCCGCGTGGAGGCCTTTTCCATGGTGTTGAGATAGTCTTCCATCTTCTGCCTGGGGATCTCCTGGGAGAGGTGGAGGTAGCGCTTCATGATGGACAGCGTCCCCACGATCCCGGCCAGGATGTTATTGAAGTCGTGGGCGATCCCGCCTACCAGGGTCCCGATGGTCTCCATCTTTTGGGCCTGCCGGAGCTGCTGTTCGGTCCTCTCCTGGACGGTCACGTCGTCCAGGCGGAATGCCACCTCGTGGACGCCGTTCTGGATCAGGGGGAAGAGGGTGATGTCCATGTAGAGTTCCTTGCCGTTCTGGAGCACCTCCCGGCCGAGCTGCTTTTGCCGCCGGTTGTTGAGGGCGTCTCGACAATCCGGCTCGTATTTCCTTAGGGCAGGCATGACCTCCCAGAACCGTCTTCCGAGGACCTCCGAGGCGTTGAGTCCGGTGTACTTCACTGCGGCGTTGTTCCATTCCTTGATGATCCCTTCCTCGTCCACGGAGATCAGCATGGAGGGCATGGAATCGATGATGTTCTTCAGGTACTTCCTCATCTTGTCCAGGTCCTGTTCGTTCTGCCGCAGATTGGTGACGAGCTCCCGGATCTGCTCGATCTTCTCCTTGAAACTCTGGTAGAGGACGGAGATCTCCCGATAGGCCAGAAAACGTCCCGGCATGACCGCATGGTCCCGGTCCACTTCCCAGTTCCTCAGGATCTGACTGAAGGTATTAAGCGGCTTGAACAGAAAGCGGGTCTGTCCGAAGACCTTCACCAGGGAGATGACGACCATAAACAGGATGAAGATCAGCGAATAGCCCTTGATCGATTTCAGGATCCGGTAGACCGTCGTGAGCGGCGTCAGGATTACGAGGTCGTTCTGGAAGATCCGGCTGGTCTTGCGGGTGATGAGGTATTCCCGTCCGAGGATCCGGATCTCTGTTTCGTTCTCCGCCGGCAGGACGTTGAGGGGAAGATCGCTCCGGGTGCTGGAGAGGACGTAGCCGTCCTTGGTGGCGATCATGATGATGCTTTCCCGGTATTCGGCCAGGCGTGCCAGATTGCTCCTGATCTGGTCCAGGCCGATGCGGCCGACGACAAATCCCCCGGGCCGGGCCTTGGCGATATAGAAGCTGAGCTTCTCCGTCTCGGCGGACCGGAAGGCTGAGGAGAAGTAAGTCTTGTCGTCGTGGATCGACCGGAGGAGATCCGCCAGGTGGCTCTTGGACAGGTCGTATCCCGGAAAGATCTGGCTGGCCGCCTCTTTCCGGATGATCCTCTCTACGGACAGGCGGGGGCTGACATGGTAGATGTCGGAGAAATCCTGGAATAGGAACTGGGCGTCGCTTCTTTCCGAAAGCCTCAGGTAGTTGTCGAAATTGATCAGGGCATTTTTGACGTAGTCCTCGATGGTGATGTCGACCTTGTCGATGACCGAGGTCTGGCTTTGGATCAGATTGGTCCTGACATGGGTCTGGAGGAGTTGGAAGAGAAGGACCACGAACAGGACCGTCGCGGCCAGAGTGAGGGCTTCAATGAGAAGCGAGATGATCCGTACCGATCTCATAGGGTGGTTCCTTAATCTTCGGGGCTAGAATTCTCCCGGGATGTCGGTGATGAAGTAGAGCGTCATCCTCGTGTCGCCGTACCGGTCGAAGGTGACCGGTCCGAAATCGGTCCGCACGGTGCCCCTTTCGAGAATGTATTTCTTGACCCCTTCGGGGGTGCGGTGACCGGCCTGGATCGCCTCCGCGAGGATCTGGATCGCCGAATAGACGTTGAGGCTGATGTAGGTCGGGGCGTAACTGTAGCGTTTCTTGAAACGCTCGATGTAGTCCTTGACGGATGGGCTTTCCGTCCGGGGGGGATAGTGGGAGGGGATGATCGAATCCCGGATGGACTGGCCGGCCGTCTCCAGGAGGGTCGGGGTCTTCATCCAGGGCGTGTAGATGATCTTGGCTTCCGGCCGCAGTTTTTTGGCGAGTTGCGCGATGCCGCCCGCGGTGCTCTTGTACCCGCCGACGAGCAGGTATAGAAGATCAAAATTCTCGGGCCTCATTTGCCGTTCGAGGGAGGCGAGGTCGAGTTTGGACATGGAGATGTCAATGACGCTGACCTTCTCCTTGGTCAGTTGTGGCTTCAGATACTGGAGGGCCGGTGACGTGTAGCTGTGGTTGTCCGTATCGCGGACGATCAGGAGCCTCTTGGCGGGCATCCGGTTGATGTATTCGGCGATGCTCCTCTGTTCCTCCTCCACATCCTGGATGTTCCTCAGGATGAAATCGTCCTTTTTGGAGAGCAGGTCCGTTGTCGCCCCGGTCACGAAGGTCAGGATCCCGTCCTGGTTGATCTCGTCGGCGATTGCCAGGGCGCAGGTGGAGACGTGGGAGGTGACGAGGAAACGGATCCCCTCGCTCTTGACTTCCCGGTAGGCTACCTTCGTCTTTTCCGGGTCCCATCCATCGTCGAAGGGGACGATCTCGATGTGCCTGATGCGGTGTTCCTCGAGAAACATCTTGGCCGCGTTGACTTCACTGGAACCAACAATCGATCCTGCTTCCAGTTTGGTCATCACGGCGATCCTGACCTTTTCGTCCCTGGAACAGCCGACCGGAAGCAGAAAGAGACAAATGAGGCCGAGGATGAGGGGAAGACCATTGGGAGGGTTGCGTTTCATAAAACCTCCTCAAATCGGGAGCGGCCGTAGGACAGAGGCTGTCCGGGATGCGCGCTGTCTGGACCGTTTCGACGCAACTCTTTGATTGCATCCTGATTCTATATGGTTATAAGATATCGGGTCGGCCGGGGTCTGTCAAGCAGTTTCTGGACAGCCCAATCCACTTGTCTAAAGGTGTGCATTGGTATACAGTAAGCCGACCCACCATGATTCCCTACGAGGAGGCAGACCATGAGCGAGCAGGTTCCCCTGGAACAGCAGTGCATCAATGCCATTCGTTTCCTGGCAACGGACGCCATCGAGAAGGCCAAGTCCGGTCATCCCGGCATGCCGATGGGTGCGGCCGCTGCGGCATACACCCTCTGGACTCGGCGGCTTCGGTACAACCCGGCCGATCCCCTCTGGGCCGACCGGGACCGCTTCGTCCTGTCGGCCGGCCACGCCTCGATGCTGCTGTACGCGGTCCTCTATCTGACCGGTTATGACCTCTCCCTGGAGGACCTGAAGGCCTTCCGCCAGTGGGGAAGCAAGACCCCCGGCCATCCAGAACGCCGCCATCCGCCCGGTGCGGAGATGACGACGGGGCCTCTGGGACAGGGCTTCGCCGCCGCGGTGGGGATGGCCTTGGCCGAGGCCCATCTGGCGGCCCGTTTCAACCGGCCCGGGCATGCGATCGTGGATCATTTCACCTACGTCTTTGCCAGCGATGGCGACCTCATGGAAGGGCTCTCGGCCGAGGCCGCAGCCCTGGCGGGCCATCTTGGCCTGGGGAAGCTCATCGTCCTTTACGATGACAACCGGATTTCGCTGGCCGGCTCCACGACGTTGTGTTTCACCGAGGACATCGACGGCCGTTTTTCCGCCGCAGGCTGGCAGGTGATCCCCGTGGCGGACGGAAACGACGTGGCTTCGGTGGACCGGGCCATTGGCGAGGCAAAGGCCGACAGGTCACGGCCATCTCTTATCCGCCTGCGGACCACGATCGGCTGCGGGGCGCCGGCAAAGCAGAACACCAGCGCTGCGCACGGCGCCCCCCTTGGAGCCGACGAGGTCCGCGCGGCCAAGGAGAACCTGGGCTGGCCGACCGATGCCGCCTTCTTCGTCCCCGAGGACGTCCTGGCCTTCTACCGCCAGGCGAAGGGGCGGGGACGCGATCTCCAGCGGGCCTGGGAAGGGGTCTTCGGCCGCTACCGGGCCGAGTATCCGGCCGAGGCGGCCGATTTCGAGCGGGTCATGAAGGGGGAGCTCCCGGCCGGCTGGGAGGAGGCCCTTCCTGCCTATCCGGCCGGCACGAAGGACGTGGCCACGCGCAAGACCTCCGAGGCGGCCCTGCAGGCGGTCGCGGCCCGGATCCCGGAACTCGTGGGCGGCTCGGCCGACCTGAACCCCTCCACCTTCACCTGGCTCAAGGGGATGGGGGATTTCCAGAGACCGGGCGATCCGCCCGCCTGCCGGGAGGGGGCGATCGGCGGGGAGTGGGGCCACGGCGGGAGGAATATCCACTTCGGGGTCAGGGAACACGCGATGGGGGCGATCGCCGGCGGGATGGCCCTCCACGGGGGACTCCTCCCCTTTACGGGGACCTTTTTCACCTTCGCCGACTACATGCGGCCCTCGATCCGACTGGCGGCCCTGATGGGCCTTCGGGTCATTTACGTCTTCACCCACGACAGCATCGGTGTCGGCGAGGACGGCCCCACCCACCAGCCCATCGAGCAGTTGATGAGCCTGCGGGTGATCCCGGGGCTGTCGGTCATCCGCGCCGCCGACGCCAACGAGACGGTGGAGGCCTGGCGGGCGGCCCTCCTCAACACCAGCGGTCCCACGGCCCTCATCTTCACCCGTCAGAATCTGCCCGTCCTGGACCGGGGCCAGCTTGCAGCCGCGTCAGGCCTGAGACAGGGCGGCTATGTCCTCTGGGAGTCGGGGGCGGATCCCGAGGCGATTCTTATAGGGACCGGCTCGGAGGTCGAGATCGCCCTGGCGGCAGGAAAAAGGCTGGCCGCAGAGGGGATTCGCGTCCGCGTCGTTTCGTTGCCGAGTTGGGATCTCTTCGACCGCCAGCCGCAAGACTACCGGGACCGGGTCCTGCCCCCGGCCGTCCGGGCAAGGGTCGCCTGCGAGGCGGGGGTCCGCCTGGGCTGGGAGCATTACGTCGGCCTGGAGGGGGCCGTGGTGGGAATCGACCGTTTCGGCGCCAGCGCCCCTTACAAGACCATCTACGAGAAGTTCGGGATCACCGTCGAGGCAGTGGCGGCGGCGGCCAAGGGCCTCCTGGGTCGGTAACGGCGGCCCGGCGGTTCCTGCAAAACCGCCGCCTCTGGAAGGCTCCGGCCAAGGGAGAAGGAAAGGGCAGGGGCTTCGTCCTGGCGGGCATTGCCCTGTGGCGGATGGCTTCTATCCGCCGGCGAGGGGCATCGGCCCGATAGCGGTTTGCCTGTCTTGAGGGAGTCAAGGAAGGGTGCCCATGATGACGGCGCAGATGGCGTTTCACCCGGCTTCCTGCCGGGAGGTCGAGGAAGAGGCCCTCAGGGCCCTTAGAGAGGGCCGGATCGTCGAGCGGATCCGGCAGCGGGACCATACCCTCTGGAAACCGGATCCGCGAGAGATCGCCGACCGTCTCGGCTGGCTGAAGAGCCCGCTGATCATGACGGAAAGGCTCCCGGAGATCGGCGCCTTCGTGGAGGCCGTGCGCGCCGAAGGGTTCCGTTTTGTCCTCCTGCTCGGGATGGGAGGATCGAGCCTTGCCCCGGAGGTCTTCCGGAGGATTTTCGGCGCGGCGCCGGGCTTTCTCGACCTGGCCGTTCTGGACAGCACGGACCCGGGGGCCGTTCTCGGGTTTACCGAACGACTCGACGTGAACCGGACGCTCTTTGTGGTCTCCACGAAGTCCGGGGGGACGGTGGAGACCTTCTCATTCCTCCGTTACTTCTACAACTTGGCCGCTGATCGATTGGGCAACGACAAGGCAGGGCGGCATTTCGCGGCGATCACCGATCCGGGGAGCGCCCTGGCCGAGCTCGCCGTGGCGCGCCGTTTCCGCCACGCGTTCCTCAACGACCCCGAGATCGGCGGACGCTATTCGGCCCTCTCCTTCTTCGGCCTGGTCCCGGCGGCCTTGATCGGGATGGATACGGGACGCCTGATCGAGAGGGCGGCGGCCGCGGCGCGGCAGGAATTCTCAGAGAAGCAGCGTCAGGGGGCGGCGAGCGGCGCGGCTCTCGGCGCCCTTCTCGGGAGGTTGGCCGGGCAGGGGCGCGACAAGTTGACCTTCTTTTTTTCCCCGTCCATCACCCCTTTCGGCGACTGGCTGGAGCAGCTCATCGCCGAGAGCACCGGCAAGGAGGGGAGGGGGATCCTGCCCGTCGTCGGGGAGGAACTGGAGGGACCGGAGGCGTACGGACCGGACCGCTGCTTTGTCTTCCTGCGCGCGGGCGGTGACGAAACCGGCGAGGAGAAACTCCGGGCCCTTGCGGCAGCGGGGCATCCCGTCGTTGATCTGAGGATTGCCGACCCCTACGACCTGGGCGGGCAGTGCTTCCTCTGGGAAGTGGCGACAGCCGTGGCTGGGGCGCGGCTCGGGATCAACCCCTTTGATCAGCCAGACGTGGAGTCAGCCAAGGCTTTGGCCCGAAAGATGATCGCCACATACCGCGAGAAAGGAGAACTTCCGCCGGAGGAGCCTGTTCTCCGGACGCCGGGCATCTCCGTCTATGGTCCCGCTTCGGCGGCGGAAGTGGAGAACTGTCTGGCCTCCTTTCTCGGGCAGGCCGCGACCGGCGCCTATGCGGCGATCCAGGCCTTTGTGACACCCACCCCCAGGACCGGAGAAGCCCTGGAAAGGCTCCGCCTAGCCATCCGGGCGCGTTTCCGGCTGGCCGCGACCGTCGGCTACGGGCCCCGCTTCCTCCACTCCACCGGCCAACTCCACAAGGGCGATGCGGGGAAGGGGCTCTTCATCCAGCTGACGGCCGACGACGCCCGCGATGTCCCGATCCCCGATGAGCTTGGGGCGGCGGCCTCGTCACTGAGCTTCGGGATCCTCAAGGCGGCGCAGGCCTTCGGTGACCGTCAGGCCCTTGTCAATGCCGGCCGCCGCGTGATCCGGTTCCACCTTCACGGCGATCCGGTCGGCGGGATCCGACGCCTGGCCGAGACCCTCGGGGGATAGGCCCCTGCGATGGGCGTTCCTTCCAGGATGCCGCCCGCTGCCGGCATAGGTCCGTTGCAGGGGGAACGGGAAACGGAGGGAGGGGCAGTGCCTCCCGTTGAACAGCCCGCCTGAGGAAAAAGACCGATGCGCAACGACCGACTCAACCGCCTTAAGGACGAGAAGAGCCCCTATCTTCTCCAGCACGCGGCAAATCCCGTCGATTGGTATCCCTGGGGAGAGGAGGCCTTCGCCCGGGCCCGTCGGGAGGACCGGCCCGTCTTCCTCTCCATCGGCTATTCCACCTGCCATTGGTGCCACGTCATGGCCCACGAATCCTTCGAGGACGATCAGGTCGCGGCCCTCCTCAACGGGGCCTTCGTCTGCGTCAAGGTTGACCGCGAGGAGCGGCCGGACGTCGACGGCATCTACATGAGGGCCTGCCAGCTCATGACCGGCAGTGGCGGCTGGCCGCTCACCATCGTCATGACGCCCGAGAGGCGTCCCTTCTTTGCGGCCACCTACATCCCGAAGGAGGAACGGTGGGGACGGCCTGGGCTCCTCGATCTGATCCCCCGGCTCGCTGACCTCTGGAGGACCCGCCGCGGCGAGGTGGACCAAGCCGCCACCCGGATGGTGGCCTCGCTCGGGCCGGCCAGGAAGCGCGAGGAGAATTTCCAGATCGAGCAGGTCCTGGATTCGGCCTTCGATGCGCTCAGAGGGGAGTACGACACGGCCCACAGCGGCTTCGGGGATGCCCCGAAGTTCCCCATGCCCCATCAACTGGTCTTCCTCCTGCGCTACTGGCGGCGGACCGGTGCGGACGAAGCCCTGAAGATGGCGGAGGAGACCCTCGGGGCGATGCGCCGAGGCGGGATCTTCGATCATCTGGGCTGGGGATTTCACCGCTACAGCACCGACCGGCAATGGCTCGTTCCCCACTTCGAGAAGATGCTTTACGACCAAGCCCTGCTCGCGCTGGCCTATGGGGAGGCCTTTCAGGCAACGGGCGACGAAGCCCATGCCCGGACGCTCCGGGAGGTCCTCGACTACCTCCTGGGCGAGATGCGGACCCCCGAGGGCGGCTTCTGCGCGGCCCGGGACGCCGACAGCGAAGGGGAGGAGGGCCGCTTTTATCTTTGGCAGGCCGACGAGGTCCGGAAGCTGCTTTCCCACGAGGATGCCCGGATCGCCCAGGAGGCCTTCGGCCTCGCCGAAGGGGGGAATTTCATTGATCCGGCGACGGGGGGAACGACAGGGTGGAACATCCTGCACCGTGCGGTTCCCCTTGAGCGGATCGCCCGCGACCACGGGCTCGGAGAGGCGGAGCTCCTCCAGCGCCTGGAGGCGATCCGTTCGCGCCTCCTGGCCGCCCGCGGGAACCGGGCCAGGCCCGGCCTGGACGACAAGGTCCTCACCGACTGGAACGGTTTGGCGATCGCAGCGCTGGCCCGGGCATCGTGGGTCCTGAACGAGCCGCGGTATCTGGAGGCGGCCCGGCAGACGGTCGCGTTTCTGCTGGGACGTCTGAGGACGGCCGACGGTCGACTCCTCCACCGTTACTGCAAAGGAGAAGCGGCGGTGAAGGGGTATCTGGACGATTACGCCTTCCTGATCTGGGGCCTGATCGAATGCTACGAGGCGGGCTTCGCCACTGGCGACCTTCGGGAGGCCCTGGCCCTTCAGAAGGCCCTGGAGGACCGCTTCCGCGATCCCGACGGGGGATTCTTCATGACGCCCGACGATGGCGAGGCCCTGCCTGCCCGGCTCAAAGAGGGGTACGACGGGGCCGTCCCGTCCGGAAATGCCGTGACCCTGATGAACCTCATCCGCCTCGGAAGGCTCACCGGTGATCCCCGCCTGGAAGGGGAGGCGGCGGCACTGGGCCGCGCCTTCTCTGGATCGCTCCGGGGACAGCCCTCTGCCCATGCCCAGTGGATGGCCGCCCTGGAACTCCTGGCGGCCCCTTCATGCGAGGCGGTCGTCGCCGGCCGTCCGGGAGCCCGGGACACGGCCGGCCTGCTGACCGTCCTCAGGCGTTCCTACCTCCCCTCGCTGACTGTCCTGCTGCGCCCCGAGGAAGAGGTCGAACCGGAGATCGCCACCCTGGCCCCCTTCGCCGGACCCATGCATGCCCTTGGCGGCCGGGCGACGGCCTACCTCTGCACGGGCCTTTCCTGCCAGCCGCCGGAAACGGACCCCGAGACCCTGGCGGGGCGGCTCGAAGAACAATTCCGGCGTTGAGGCCGCCGGTTCGGATGGGTTGCATCGTTTCGGGTTTGGCGTATAATCCCCGCAACAGGAACCGGCAAGCCCCGGGAGCGGTTCCGGCGGCGAGCCTCCGGTGTTCGGGGTCCGGAGAAGGGGGAGGGAAAAGGGATGAAGGTTTGCAGCGTGGCCCAGATGAGGGCGATGGACCGGCAGGCCGTTGAAACGTTCGGGATCCCGGAGGAGATCCTCATGGAGAATGCCGGCAGGGCCTCCTTCGAGGTCCTCTCCCGGGAATTCGGCGTGGCCGGCAGAAGGATCGTCCTGTTCTGCGGCGCCGGGAACAACGGCGGCGACGGCCTGGTCGTGGCGCGGTACATTCTGGCCGAAGGGGGGACGCCGCGGGTCTTCCTCTTCAGCGATCCCGCGCGCTTCAAAGGGGCCGCCAGGACCAACTGGGGGATCCTCCAGAAGCTCCCCATCGAAGCGACCCGGGTCGAAGGGATCTCGGCCCTGAGGTCCGCGGTCCTCCACTGCGACGGGATCGTCGATGCCCTCTTCGGGACAGGCCTCGACCGCGAGGTGGAAGGGGCCTACCGGGAGGCGATCGACCTGATCAATTCCAGCGGCAGGCCGGTCCTGAGCCTCGACATCCCCTCGGGCGTCCAAGGGGACACAGGCGCGGTGATGGGGGCGGCCGTCCGGGCGGACCATACCGTGACCTTCGGCCTGCCGAAACTCGGAAATCTCCTCTACCCCGGCTTCGGGCTGGGCGGGACGCTCCACCTCTGCCGCATCTCCTTTCCCCCTGCCCTCGAGGAGGACGAGGCGCTCAAGATCGAAACGAACGGCTTCCTCCCCCTGCCGCTCCGCCCGCCCACGGCCCATAAGGGATCAATGGGGGACTGCCTGTTCATCGCCGGGGCTGCGGGGTATTTCGGTGCCCCCTACTTTGCCGCCATGTCCTATCTCAAGTCGGGGGGAGGTTACGCGCGGCTGGCCGCCCCCCGGTCGATGACCCCCTTCCTGGCGGTCCGGGGGAGCGAAATCGTCTTCGTCCCCCAGGCGGAGACCCCCGAGGGCACGCTCTCCGCGGCCAACCGGGAGGGCCTCCTGGACCTGTCCGGTCGGGTCGATTGGGTTGTCATCGGCCCCGGCCTGTCTCTGGATTCCGAGACCCGGCAACTCGTCCGGGAGATGGCCGCTGCCGTGGACAAACCCCTGCTTGTGGATGGCGACGGGATCACGACCCTGGCCGAAGATCCGGAGATCCTCCGGAGACGCAAGGCGCCGACGGTCCTGACCCCACACCCCGGGGAGATGGCGCGGCTCATGGGCCTTACCATCGCCGAGGTCGAAGGGCGGAGGATCCCCTGCCTCCAGGAGACCGCAGGACGCCTCGGGGCCTGGATCGTCCTCAAGGGGGCCCATTCCCTGATCGGGACGCCCGATGGGCGCGTCTTCATCAACCTGAGCGGGAATGCGGGGATGGCGACGGCCGGGGCAGGGGATGTCCTGACCGGCACGATTGCAGCCATGTCCGGTCTGGGGCTGCCCTTGGAAGAGGCGGTTCGCAAGGGGGTCTTCCTCCACGGCCTGGCGGGCGACCTCGCTGCGGAGGACAAGGGTCAGGACGGGATCACCGCCCAGGACATCCTCAACTACCTCCCCTATGCCCTGAAACAGGACCGCGAGGGAGTCGACGAGGCCCTGGCACCCCGCTACGAGATCCCCGTGGTCGGATAAAGCCCAGTGCGGCCGCGGGGTTCGGGACGACGGGGATGGCGACCCCGCCGCAAATTGCCGGCGGACCGTGAAGAGAAAAGGGCTGGACTTCCCCGAAATCGGGATGGTATAAAGGACAATCGTTTCATGAGGACCCCATTGTCGCTGTTAAGGAGTGCCCTATGAAAAGGATGATCGCGTTTTTGACCATCAGCATCTTTGCGGCCGCCGTCATGGTCGTCGCCGCCGGAGAGTCCAAGCCGCCGTTGCGGCCTTCCCAGGTTCTGATGCAGGCGCGCGCCGCGTGGATGGCTGCCATGAACAAAAACCTCGGGGACACGAAGCTTCCCGAGGGCAAGGGTCAGGAGGGCAAGGGTCAAGCGGACACGAAGGCCGACACGGACAAGAACGCCGGGGCCAAGAAGTTCGAGGCCATTGCCAAGGATGCCACTGCCATGGCCGCGGAGGCCCAGAAGACCGGCAACGGCCTGGCCAATCCTGTGGCCAAGGAGATCACTCTGTCCCTGGCGGCCCTGGCCAGGGAACTTTCCACCGCCGCCTCCAAGAAGGACGGTGATCTGATCAAGACCAAACTCGGCGAGATCAAGGCCAAGTGCAGCGAGTGCCACGCCAAGATACGCGACAAGAAGTGAGGGGATCGACAATCCGAAAGGCGAACGGCCGGGCAAGTCCCGGCCGTTTTTTTACATCCCGCTCCCGGTGAATCCCTTTCCAGTAGGGGCCGGAAGCCGGAGAGGCCTTGGCCCGCGTAGCCCCGGGGAGGGACGTCTGTATGTCGATCCCCTCTAGGAGCCGCCCTTCAGCTCCTGCAGGGCCTTGATGATCTCTTCCCTGCCGGTGAAGGTCCTTTTCCCGCCCGGCCTGACGATGACGCAGGTGGGCGTGGACTGGATCCGGTCCTCCTTCAGGAGATTGCCATAGGCCTTGAAAGCCGGGGCCGTGTCGAGCGGCTTGAGAGAGATCCCCTTGCGCTTCAGGAATGCGTCCAGGTCCGAAGGGGTCCTGATCCCCTGGCCGGCCGCCTCGAAGAGGGCGGCGCGCACCCGGAGGACCAGGGGGAGCCCCCCGTCTTTTTCCGCGTTGAGCGCCGAGAGGAAACGGCCGGCGTAGAGGACCGTCTCGTCGTGGACCGGCGTATCGACGAAGGTGACGCGGATGAGGCCCCTTTCCACCAGGGGAGCGACGCGGGCCGTCACCTCTGCCTCTTCGGCGCGGCAGGGCTCGCAAAAGTAGTCCGTGTAGATCCGGACCTCCACGGGACCCCGCCCGTAGGCGGGGGTCGGGGAGTCAACGGCCGCGGACGGCGCCGTCGTGCCCGAGAAGGCCAAGAGGAAGAAGACCAGCCCCGCACCGGCGGCAAGGGCCGCGGTTCCCTTCCTGGCGGAATCGAAGTGGACCACGAAGGACGCCAGGACCGTGGCGGCGAAGGCCAGGCAGTAGGGGCAGTAGACGCCGGCCCGGATCTGGTAGGTGATCAGGAAGATCTCCCCGCCCAACCCGAAGGCCAAAAGGAGCATGCAGAGGAAGGACCTTCCGAGGAGGGCCAGGACGAGGATCACGGCCATGTAGAAGATCCCCGCGAACTTGAGGTCCACACCCAGGAGGTCCCCCTTGAGGTAGCTGCAGGAGCCCAGACACAGGGCGTAGGCCACCATGACGGCGATGCCGGTCAGGCAAAGAACCGAGGTGAGGATGCGCCGATTCCTCTGGATGAATGGCATCATGGCCCTGAAACCCCCCTCTCGATAGTGGCGACCCTCGGCCGCCCTTCCGTCTGGCACAAAGGGTTCGGCGCGGGCTCAATAACAGAACCGGCCGTTCTCGTAGATCACCACCCGCTCCCCCGTGGCCAGATGGGCCGTGACCCGCTTGTCCTCCGTGTTCACCAGGTCCCAATGGAGGGCCGAGTCGTTGAATCCGAGCCTTCGTTTGAGCGTCCCGTCCATCTCGGCCGGATCGCCGGCATAGGTGTCCGTATAGGAGGCGCCGACGGCGATATGGCAATTCCCGTGTCTTCCGCCGAAGTTCTCGTCGAAGAGGGTGTCGGCCATGAACCGGTCGATCCTGGAGAAGCGCCGGTCCGTGAGGGAAAACTCGCCGATCCGCGCCGCACCTCGGTCCATCCGAAGCTGCTTGGCGACGAATGCGCTGCCGGTCTCGGCCTCGATTCCGACGGCGGTCCCCTTGACGAACCTCAGGCGTACGCCCTCGACGTAGTTGCCGCTCCGGTAGGACGGGAGATTGGCATAGTAGGTCCCCTCGGTGCCCCGCCAGTCCGGCGAGGTGAAGAGCTCGAAGCTGGGGATATTGTGGCCTGAGATCCCCATCCATTGCCGCTTCTGGCCCGGCGTGATCCTGAGGTCGCAGCGGGCGGACTCGATGTGGAGGAAAGCCGCCATCAGGCCGCTCAGCCAGCGTTTGATCTCGGCGGCGTTGCGGCGGATCTGTTCCCACTGGCCGACCGGGTCTTCCCGGTCCAGGTAACAGGCCCGAATGATCTGACGGCTGTAGATCGCCTGGGTCGTGCGGGCCTGCGCCGCCAGCTCGGCTGTCGGCAGCGTGCAGAGGGTCCACCCGTAGGCGCCCTCCTGTTCGCGGCGCTCCAGGATGTCCCGGAGCGGCTTGCGGGCGACGAGCGCCCGGCCGATCCGGGCCGGATCGATGTCCCTCAGGTGGGTCAGGGAATCGGGGGCGTGCAGGAAGATCCGACCGTTGACGGCCTCGCAGAACTCTCGTTCTCCGGGAGGGAGGAAGGCGAGCTGCCTGTCGCCGGATTTCCCATAGAAGGCGCGCTCCATGGGAATGCTGAGCCCCACACGCTGGACAGGGTTCAACCCCGCGCCGACAAGCCGCTCATAGAGGATTTCCGCCAGGCGCAGCGCGGCGCGGTCGTACTGGATGAGGACGATGTCCCGCTTGCGGAACCGGTCTCTCCGGGCGGTCTTCAGGGCCCAGAGCAGGACATCGGCGTACCGTTCCAAATAAGTTTCCTTCAGCATCCTGTGTTCTTCCTTCCCCGTCGATCAGGACGGCTTCCCGGAAGGCGGCCGGTTGGGCCGACTTCACGGCGATCCCGGCGGACGGACGGCCTGGACCGCGATCGGGAAAAGGGCCGCCGGGGTATCACCTACGGCTTGGCGCCGAGGATCTTCTCCATCAGGGGGATGTTCGCCCCTCCGACGACCTGTCCGTCGATCAGGAACAGGGGCGTCCCCGATACGTCGAGCCCCGCCGTGATCTCGCGGTGGGCCTTCAGCCGTTCCTCGGCAGCCCCGTCCTGGCAGGTTTCGAACTTCATGTCGTCCAGCTTTCCGGTCATGGCCTCCTCGTAGGCGGCCCCGCTGTCCTTGGCGCAGAAGATGTAGCGGACCTTCGGTTCGGCCTTCGGGTGCATCGGAAGCGGGTACAAGAAGATGTACCGCGTCACGTCATTCCTGGCCGAGAGGAACGCGGAGGCCTTTCGGCAATAGGTGCAGTCCGGATCGGTGATCTCGATCACCGTGTGGGGGCCGCTGCCGATCTTCAGGGCCTTGTCCAGGGGAAGGCCTTTGAGTTTCTGCCCCGTGATCTCCATGGACCGTTCCTCGGTCAGGTTCCTGCGGTCCCGAGTCATGATCTCGCCCATGATGACGTACTCCGGTCCTGGGACGTAGTAGAGGATGCGGCTGCCCGAGACGACCTCGTAGAGGCCCTCGACAGGGGCGGGCCGGATGCTGTTGAAGGGGATACCGGGAAAATTCGACCGGAAAGATTCTTCCGGCGTGGCCGCCCACAGGGAAACGGATGCCAGGAGGGGCAGGGTCAAAAGGGCCGTTGCAACAATCTTCCGAATCTTCATAACGTCATCTCCATGTCGGTTCCATTAAGAGGGTTTTGCCGCTTCGCCCCTGAACGTCAGGGCCAGAAGCGTAATGTCATCGGATTGGGGTTCGGACCCGGCAAAGGCCCGGACCGAGCCGAGGACCTCCCGCACGAGTTCCTCCGGCGGTTTGAGACTGCCTTCGGCCGCCAGGCGGATCAGCCGTTCCTCCCCATAGAAGCCCTTTGCAGCGTCCATCGCCTCGGTCACGCCGTCTGTGTATAGCAGAAGCGTGTCGCCTGGCGCAAGCAGGAGCTGTCGGGTCTCATAGACGGCCTCTTCCATCGTCCCCAGGAAGAATCCGTCGGGGAGGGAGAGCCACTCGGGGGGCTGGCCCCGCCTCAGGAAAAGCGGCGGATTGTGGCCGGCGTTGGAATAGAGGAGCTCGCCGGTCCTGAAGTTGAGGATCCCGCAGAAGACGGTGACGAACATCATCGATTCGTTCTCCAGGCAGAGCTCCCGGTTGACCTGGGCCAGGACGTCCGAAGGGGTCGTCTCCCGGCTGGCGGTGCCCTTCATCAGGGTCTTGGCTGCCGCCATGAAGAGGGCCGCCGGGACTCCCTTGCCGGAAACGTCGCCGATCGAAAAAAAGAGATGGTCGGCGTCGAGGAGGAAGAAGTCATAGAGGTCCCCGCCGACCTCCTTGGCCGATTCCAGGGTCGCGTAGATGTCAAACTCGACATTCTGGGGGAAGGGGGGGAAGTGCTTGGGCAGGAAACTCATTTGGATCGTCTTGGCGATCTTCAGTTCGCTCTCGTAGCGTTCCTTGGCCGCGGTCGTCTCGGCGAGATTGGCGATGTATTCTTTCAGGGCCGACTTCATGTCGTCGAAGGAGCGGGAGAGCTCCCCCACTTCGTCCCGGCTCCGGATTTCCCCCATCTGAACGTCGAGGTTGCCCCGGGCGATCTCGGCGGCCTTCCCCGTGAGGATCCGAAGCGGCCGGGTGATCGTGCCGGAGATCAGGATGATGATCCCGAAGAGGATCACGAATCCTGTGGTGCCGATGATCAGGACGACCCGGCTGAGTTCCCCGATCCCGGCAAAGAGGGCCTCCTCTGGAAAGACCACGCCGATGGACCAGCCGGTGGAAGGCAGCGGCGCGTAGTACATCCAGGTCTTTTTGCCGAAGAAGGCGCTGCTGAGAGCGGTGAAGCCCTCCCTGCCCTTGATCATCGCCCGTCCGATCTCGCGGAGCTTTTGGTCCCCCGCCGCTTCGGCCACACTGAAGATGCTCTCGCGCATGATGACGTTCTTGTCGGGGTGGGTGACGAAGACCCCGCTTTGGGAGATGAGGAAGGCGTAGCCGGACTGGTAGGGGGTGATCTTGGAGACCATCTCCACCAGCCAGTTGAGGGAGATGTCCGCCGTGACCACGCCCCAGAAGCGGCGGGTCCCCTCTTGGGTCCGATAGAAGGGGACGGAATAGGTGGACATGATGATGTTGCCGGCCCCTTCGTCGAAATAGGGCTCGCTCCAGACGGGCCGGTCCAACTCCCTGGGAATCTGGTACCAGTCCCAGTAGAAGTACTGGTAAGTCTTGGAACCGATGTAGGTCAGCTTCAGGGAGTTCCCCTCACGGCAATAGTAAGGGGCAAAGTAGAGGGCCTTGCGGTCAAAGGCGTAAGGTTCGAAAGCCACCGCGGAGCCGAAGACTTCCGGGTTGGCATTGAGCAGGGCTTGAATCCGCCTGAGGAGAACTTTCCGATCGGAGCCCTCCTCGCCGAGGGTTCCGGCGAGGTAGACGGGGACCTTCTCGACCCCGTGGAGGATCGTCTCGATCCTGTTGACCGTGGCCAGGGTCAGGTTCCGGGTGTCGATCTCCACCTCCCGAAGGATCTGGTCCCGCGAGAAGAGGTAGTTGTACCCGAAGGCGGCGCCGAAGATGACGGCCGTCCCCGTCAGGATCAGGAGCGAGAGCTTGAAAGCGAGGCCCCGCCGTCTAGCGGGGGCGGCTGAAGTCGACATAAAAAGCTCCGTAATCGGGGATCTTCTTGATCAGACCGTTTTGCATCAGCTCTCCGGCGACGCGGAGGTAGTCCGCCCGGTCGAGGTGACCGAAGGCCGTCCGGCTTCCCATGGGAAGGATCAGGTCGTTCATCCTGTCCAGCATCCACCTCTGATGGACGCGGTTGGTGCCGATGTTGGCCTCGCGGACGTAGCGCATCACCACGTCCAGGGTCTCCTCGGGGTTGGCGAAGGCGTATTGCCAGCCCTCCATGGAGGCGAAGGCGAAGCGGCGGCAGAGCTCGGGATCCCGCCGGAAGGTCTCCTCACGGCAGTAGAGGCCGTCTTCGGGGAAGTTGAGGCCATGGCGGTAGAAGAAAAAGGCCTGGAGTTCGTCCTCGTTGAAGCCGGAGTTGATGAGGGTGTGGTATTCGTTGTACCACATCGCCGACGCGGCCGCGACGCCGCCTCGCAGAAAGAGATTCAGGGAGGCTCCCTGGGGGACGGTCCTGACGGTCAATCCGTATTTCTTGAAAAAGGCCTGGGGCTGGAGACGAAAATCAGGCCAGATGCCGACCGCACGGCCGTTCAGGTCGGCCGGGGATTGGATCGCATCAGCCTTCCTCGTGACGAGGATGAAGCCGGAGCGCTGGACGATCTGACCGATGTTCACCAGCCGGAGCCCCTGATCGCGAAGCTGGATGGCAGTGGAGAGGAACATGGTGGTGAAGTTGACCCGGTTGCGGGCGAGGAGCTCTGAGGGGGGGTACTCCGGTCCGCCGCGGAGGATCATCGCATCGATCCCGTTTTTCCGGTAGAGCCCCTTTTCAAAGGCCATGTAGTAACCAGCGAACTGGGCCTGGGGGAGCCACTGGGGGATGAAGGAGACGGTCCGTGGCGCTTCAGCCAGGGCCGGCGGTGAGGCCAGGAAGAGCAGGATTCCGATGGCCAATGGGGCAAAGATGAACCGTTTCACGCTCCGTCTCCAGGGTGGTCAGATGCTTTTCTGGCATAGACCCTGCCAAAAGACAACGAAAATTTCGGCGTTTCCCCTCCACCTCTCGGAGTTTTAATCCCTTTTTACCCCTGATTAGGTTTTGACATCGGCCAGAAAATATGAGATGAGCTATGTCGGTCCGCCGGGGCCTCCGGTTTCGCGTCAGGGCCGCCGGGGAGGATGTCTACGGGCCGTTCATGAGGCCCAGGCCTATCAAGTGCTTGAAAGGGGGAGAAGATGGAGATCACGACGAAAAAAGAGGGAGGGGCCGTGGTGGTGTCGGTCAAGGGCCGGATCGATGCCGTGACGGCACCGGAGTTCGAGAAAGGGCTCCTGGCCCTGATGGCCGGGGGAGATTGCACGTTGGTGCTCAATTTCAGCGGCCTCGAGTATATCAGCAGCGCGGGCCTGAGGAGCATCTTGGCGACGGCCAAGCAGCTTAAGGCGAAGGATGGCAAGATGCTCTTTGCCTCTCTCCAGGGTCCGGTAAAGGATGTCTTCAAGATCTCCGGATTCGGCTCCATCTTCAAGATCTTCGATACGGAGGAAGAGGCCCTCCGTCAGGTCTGAATGCCAGGACAACCAGCAGACATCAGGCTTCCCGCCCGCCTGGAGTCCCTGCATCCGCTCATGGGGTTTGTCTCGGACTATGCGGCAGGGTTGGGGATCCCTCAGGCGCGGATCCGGGAGATCGAGCTGGTGATGGAGGAGATCCTGGTGAACATCTTCAGCTACGCCTATCCCGATGGGCCGGGCGATGTATGGATCGTCTGCCGGGACGAGGCGGGGAAGATGCAGATCGAGATTGCCGACGAGGGGGTCCCCTTCAACATCCTCACCAGGGACGATCCCGATATTGAGGCCGGGGTTGAGGAGAGGGGCATAGGCGGGTTGGGGATATTCTTCGTCAAGCAGCTGGTCCAGGATGTCCGCTACAGGCGGCAGGAGGGGCGCAACATCCTCACCCTCAGCGTCGATCCCACCCCGGTATCCCCTTGACGGACGAACATCGGCCCTTGAAAGAACAGGGATGCGGTCGCCTCTGATTTGCAGCTTCGTTCTGTTGGGGCACGGGCAGCCGATTGTTGAAGGCCGAAAGGCCCTGCGTCGGGGGCCCGATGGACGGCTCAGGACAGTCGGGATCGCGCGAGGAAGGAGCGTTTAAGGGGGATAATTCGATGAGACGTTTGGTATGGATCATTTGCATCCTGTCCCTTCTGGTCATGGGAGGATGCGCGAAACAGGAGAACAAGACGATCAAAGTGGCGGTCTGTCCGACATCGCCCCCGAACATGTTTGAGGAGAACGGAAAATACCAGGGCCTTGATCTGGACATCTTTGAAGGTTTCTGCAAGTCCCGTGGCTACCAGTACCAGATCACCGCTTATGACTGGCAGGGGATGCTGGGGTCGGTCATGGCGGGGCAGGCCGATGTGGCCTTCTCCGGGATTTCGATCACCGAAAAACGGAAGGAAAAGATCGATTTTTCCAGGGCCTACCTGGACAATACCTGGAATCTGGTGTCCCTGAAGAGCCGGAACATCGAGATCAAGGATCTGGCCGAACTGAAGAAATACTCGATCGGCTATCCCCGCGGCATGGCCTACAGCGCCTTCATCAAGGACGATCTGGAGCCCAAGGGGATCTACCGGTTGAACGACGTCAAGATGTATCCCACCTACAATGAGGTGATCGCCGATCTGACCAACGGCAATCTGGACCTTGCCTTCCTGGACGGAACGGTGGCCACGGTCTACAAGAAGAAGCTGGCCGTTCGGGACAGCTACATCTTCAGGGGGTTTGATACCTTCGGTTTCGCCTTCCCGAAAGGTTCCGCACTGCGCGCCGATTTCGATCGTTACCTGGACGAACTGGGGCCTGAAAAGCTCAAGGCCATTGTGGCGAAATGGTTGGAGTAGAGAGGCACTCGGCGATCCGATGAATTTTGGGCAGATCCTCGGCGTTCTGGCCGCCGGCGCAGGGTATACGGTCTTGGTGACCATGGCCTGCACCGGCACGGGTCTTCTGATCGGTCTGGCAGTGGCCCTTTTGAGCCGGTTTCCCTGGAGCCCCCTCCAGGCGGCGCTCACCGCTTTTACCTTCATCTTCCGAGGGATCCCGGTTCTGGTCCTTCTGTTCATCGTCTTTTTCGGCCTTCCGGGGATCGGCGTCCGTGTTTCACCCCTCCTGTCCATGGTCCTGAGTCTGGGGCTCATCTCGGGAGCCTACCTGGCGGAGATCTTCCGTGGCGCCATGAACGCCGTCAACGCCGAGGAGATCCTGGCCGCAGAGGCGATGGGGATGACGCGGGTGCAGTCTTTTTGCTACGTCGTCCTCCCGCAGATGTTCCGGTTCTCCGTGCCCGGCATGATCAACGAATTCACCTCCATTCTGAAGTACTCCCCCTTCGCCTACACGGTGGGAATTCCCGAGATCATGAAGCAGGCCATGAGCCTGACCCCGGTGATCCTGCGGGGGGTGGAGGTC
>JAJFUM010000466.1 GCA_021372415.1 Deltaproteobacteria bacterium | reverse complement strand
TTGTCCTCCTTGCCCTCCGTGTATATGGTGGTGAAGCCGGGGAATTTCATGACCGATCCTTGGGCGCGGAAGGTGCAGTTCGCGGCGGCGATGTCTACCGTGGTCTGGTCCAAGAGGGCCTGGTTCATCTGACAGGCCAGGAAGCGGTTCCAGATGAGCTGATAGAGTCGGAACTGGTCCGGCGTCAGAAAGGCCTTGATGTTCTGCGGAGGATAGGCCATGGAGGACGGCCGGATCGCTTCGTGGGCGTCCTGGGCCTCCCCGGAGACGCTGTAGGTCCTGGGTTTGGCGGGCAGATAGGGCGCGCCGTAATTTTCGCGGATGTATTCCCTTGCCTCGTGGATCGCTTCGTTGGCCAGGCGGACGGAGTCGGTCCTCATGTAGGTGATCAGGCCCACGGGACCCTCGGGACCCAGCTCGATTCCCTCGTAGAGCCTTTGGGCGGTCGACATGGTCTTCTTCGCCGAGAACCGGAGCCAGCGGGAGGCCTCCTGCTGCAGCTTGCTCGTCGTAAAGGGCGGCGGCGGCTGGCGCTTCACCTCCTTCTTCTCCACGGACGAGACCTTGAAGGAGGCGCCCTGGAGGGAGGCGACGACTTCGGCGGAGCGCGTTCCGTCGCCGATCTTCGCCTTTTTGCCGTCGATCTTCGCGAGCTTGGCCTCGAAGGGGGGAGGGTTCGAACCCTCCAGCAGGGCAGTGAGGTTCCAGTACTCCTCGGGGACGAAGGCCCGGATCTGGGCCTCGCGGTCGCAGATGATCCGGACGGCGACGGACTGGACACGGCCCGCGGAAAGCCCGCGTTTCACCTTGTCCCAGAGGATGGGGCTGATCTGGTAGCCCACCAGGCGGTCCAGGATGCGCCGGGTCTGCTGGGCCTCGTATCGGTTGACGTCGAGGTCGCGGGGATGGGCGAGCGCCTCGAGGATGGTCTCCCGGGTGAGGTCGTTGAAGAGAACCCGCCGGATCGTCTTTCCTTTGCCGCCGATCTCCTCGGCGATGTGCCAGGCGATGGCTTCGCCCTCCCGGTCGGGGTCCGGGGCGAGGAGGATCTGCTGGACCTTGGCCGCGGCCTTCTTGAGCTCGGCGACCACCTTCTTCTTGCTCTCCATGACGGTGTAGGAAGGCTCGAACTGGCGCTCGGGGTCGATCCCGAGGTTATTCTTCGGCAGATCCTTGATGTGGCCGACCGAGGCCCGGACGTCGTATTCCGGCCCGAGATATTTGTGGATGGTCTTGACCTTGGTCGGGGATTCTACGATAATTAATGAATTCAAGTTGATGGCTCCTTACGTTGGAACATTTTGCCCGGCAACTGCCGGATGAGTCCGCATAGCTCCAAAACGAGAAGACCGTTCAGGACCTCCTGAGCGGTCAGGGCAGAGGTGGTGATCAGTTGATCGACCCCCACCGGTTCCGTCGGGATCAGGGGGAGCAGCCGTTTCTCCCTGTCGCCGAGCCCCGGGATCGGTGAGGGTGGATCGGATTCATTCCGGGGGCGCTTCTCGGCAGCGGGACGATCCAATGTCCGGTCCCGATGGACAGGGGTGCCTGCCTGGGGAAGGACCTCCTCGATGATGTCCTCAACATTTTCGACCAGTTTGGCTCCCTCTTTGATCAGTCTGTGCGTGCCCCGCGAACCGGCCGAATCGATCGCCCCGGGAACCGCGAAGACCGAGCGGCCCTGCTCGCCGGCGATCCTCGCCGTAATGAGGGAGCCGCTCTTTTCGCCCGCCTCCACGACGACCACCCCCAGGGAGATGCCGCTGATGATCCGATTGCGGGAGGGGAAGTTGGGTGCGTTGGGAGGGGTGCCAAGGGGGAATTCCGTGACAAGGGCGCCCTGGGCGGCGACGGCCTCCGCAAGCTGTGCGTTTTCCGGCGGATAAGTCAGGTCCAGCCCGCACCCCAGGACAGCGACGGTTCTGCCCTTGCCGGCCAGTGCACCGCGGTGCGCAGCGGCATCTATGCCTCGGGCCAGGCCGCTGACCACGGTCACCCCCTGGAGGGCCAGTGCGCGGCTCAGGGTTTCGGTGACGTAACGGCCGTAGGGCGAGGCGAGGCGGGATCCCACAAGGGCCACGGCAATCTCATCGGGAACGAGGGACCCTTTGACGTAAAGAAAAGGCGGATAGTCGTAGATGTTCAAAAGGTTGCGGGGATAGGCCGGATCCTCACAGGTCACGATCGAGGCGCCGAGCTTTGCGGTCCGGAGGATCTCCTGCTCGGCCATTTCCCAGTCCGAGAAGGAGCAGATATTGGCCGCCGTTTTCGGACCGATCCCCGGGACCGCCTGGAGCATGGCGGCCGGCGCGGAAAAGACATCGCGGGGCGAAGGGAAGGCGGCCAGCAGGGTCTTGAAACCCACGGCACCCACCTCTTCGACCGCCCGAAGGGCGATCCAGTATTTCAGCCGTTCCTCGTCCATGTTCCTCGTCCACATCCGAATCCAGGTATGGGGAATCGCAATCCATTTTTCCCGCAGGCAGATCCAAAACCTTGGGAAGATATATCGGATATCCAAAAGGTGTCAAGTCTTTTCCGGGCGGAAAAGCGTTGCGTTCTTTGCAGCTTTGCGCTAGTAACCGGTGAATCCTTGAGGGAAGGGAGCGATGAAGAAGCGTTGGTTTTCAACGACGGTATGGTCGGTGCTGGTATGGCTGAGCCTCAGCGGTTTATCGGCCCTGGGTGCGGATCTGCCTCGGCAGGTCGGGGCACAGGGACCGTCGGGGCGAGGCGACAACCTGCTTCAGCCGGTCCTGGCCATCCAGCCTAGAGAGATCGACCTGGGGTCCCTGGGACCCGGCGAAGAAGCGAGACGGGTCTTCCATCTGAAGAATCTGGGGTCCGGAGTCCTGGACTGGACCATGGAGCCGCCCGAGGGATGGAGTTTGACCGATAACGCGACCATCTCCGGGGTGCTCTACGACAAGCCCGAACCGATCCGGATCCAGATGGCCTTCCTGAACGAGACCGGTCCGGCAAGGCAGTCCAAGGGCACATTGCTCATGCGCATGGAGGGGGCCGGGCAGACGGCGGTCTACCGGCGGGAAGTGCCCCTGGGTGTCTTCAGGGAAACGATCCGTTTCAACTCCAGGGCAGGGACACGGATGGTCTTTGTCATGGTCCGTCTCACGGAACTGGCCTCCACTTCCATGCTGTTCGTGGAACCGTTCCGGGTCGATTTCGGTGCGGTCCGGCCGGGCGAGACCGTGACACGGCGGATCCACGTAAGGAACAGGGGAAGAGAGATCCTGAAATGGAGGGCGGGGCTTGCCGGCTCCCGAGGCATGCCGCCCAGAGCCCCGGTGCCGGAAGGACGGTATGTCTCCTTTCAGAATGAGGCGGTGGCCGGCACGGGCAGCTATTCGGCGACGGGTCCGCTCAAGGAAGGGCTGGAGCTGTCCGGTTCCTGGTCCGAGGAGCAGGGCTATCCGGCCGGTCAAGGAGAATCAAACGCCCTCAGATACCGCTTCACGGGAACGGGGATCGGTCTTTTCATCTGGAAGTCCCCGGAGGGCGGCCCGCTCAGCGTCTTCCTGGACGAACAGTTTGTGAACCAGATCGACGGTTATGCTGAGCAAAAAGAGTGGCAAGAGATCCGTATCGCCGAAGGTCAGCCGGAGGGCTCCCATCTCCTGACGATTGTCAACGGAATGGGACGGGTGGTCATCGAGGGGGTCCGGGTCCTGTCCAAGCCGCTCCTCAGGGGACCCCGCGGCTGGGTCAGCCTGTTTCCCGACAGCGGGATGACCACGAGGGAAACGGACTATGTCAACATCGCCCTCAATGCGCGGCAACTCACGCCGGGGCTGTACGGGGATCATGTCTACTTTACCTCAAACGGGGGTGAGGCGGACATCGAGGTATTCCTGGAAGTGACCGCCGACTCGGCGCCCTCGCTGATCGCGATCTATCGCTATCAAACTGCATCGGACTACCTGTTCACCTCCAACCCTCAGGCAGAGGCCTCCCGACTGCAGACGAAGGGATTCACGGGGCAGGGGGTCGCCTTTCGGCTCTTCGCGCCGGGGACACCCGGGACGAGGGAATTCTATCGCTGGTTCAACCCCGCAAAAGGGGATCACTTTTACTCCTATGACCCTCAGGGTGGTGGAAAGCTGCCGGGTTACCATCTCGAGGGCTCCATCGGGAACATCGCCACGTCGCGCCTCGCCGGAACCAGGGAACTCTACCGCTGGGTCCATTCAGCGTCGGGACTCCATTTTTACACGCTCGATCCGAGCGGGGAGGGGATCACCAAGAAGGGCTACCATTTTGACGGGATAGCCGGTTATGTCCGTTGAGAGGGAAAAGTTTTAATCAGATCTTGACAAACGAAGGCAAAGAAGTTATAAACCGCCTTCTTTGAAATGGAGACTGAACACAGTGCGTCGTGAGGATATGCGCCTGTAGCTCAGCTGGATAGAGCAACGGACTTCTAATCCGTGGGTCGAGAGTTCGAATCCCTCCAGGCGCACCAGGCACGGATGGTGGGTGTAGCTCAATTGGTCAGAGTGCCGGGTTGTGGCCCCGGAGGCTGAGGGTTCAAGTCCCTTCACTCACCCCAATTTATTGGGTCTGTGCAGCACGTTCGGTCGCCACGGAGAAGACGAAGCGCCCGTAGCTCAGC
>JAJFUM010000444.1 GCA_021372415.1 Deltaproteobacteria bacterium | reverse complement strand
GCTGGGAGCCGTCGAAATAGAACCGTCCGAACCGATGGACCTCATCGGACCGGAAAGGCCAGGTCAGCTTCAACGAGAAGAAACGGCGGACCAGAGCACTGGCGGGTCCTTCCCGGAACCAGGCGCGGGCCGGCGTCTCTCCCAGGGAATCACTGATGTGACGCAGATATTCCTTGACCAGATCGATATCGGTGATGATCAGACCATAGAGATACCAGTCGTCCAGGAGATCGACCACTATCCCCTTTTCGGTTGCACTGAGAAAGTGGTGGCTGGGGCAGAGGTGGCCGTGGCAGAGTTCCCTGCCGTAGAAGGAAACGCCCCTCATATCGACCCCGCCGTTCTGGGCGGGATGGAGCAGGCACCCCACAAGACTCCGGCCGGCATCGAGAAATCCCGCGTACTCGCAGCAGTAGATCTCTTCAAAGCGTCGGTTTTGATCCTCCGCGTCCCGGATGGCGATGGAGAATGCCGGCAGGTCCTCAGGACCTCGGACGTCGCGACGGAACCGCTCCGTCCGCAGCTGTAGACGGGCCTCAAGGGCCGACCGGGAACTGTCGGCATAATTGTAGATGCCGCAACAGGCCCCGCAGGACTTGCCATTCCCCGGCTGACAGAGGTGGAGAGGTGTTTCCTGCGACATCAGACCGTTTCCCGTTTCCGCTCCCGACCCTGAGGACAGGAGTAATTTCCAAAACTTGCCGGATTTCGGCCGATATATAGGAGGAACGGCATTGCAGGTCAAGGGCAAAGATGATAGGAGGACGACAAAGTGTATCTCGACAGGAAGGAAGCCTTTTAGAAATAATGCGCTGTCTGGAAAAGATTCCCTTGACGAACGGACTGACCGTCGAGGTCTGGGACCTGTCGGTGTCCGTCGCCTCCGATACGGAGAAGGTGGAGCTTCTCTTCAAGGTTCCCATTCCGCTGAAGCCGGAGGATTTTGCCTGTCCCGACGATTACCGGAAGGTCCGGGAGGTCTTCGGTGACGAGCCTTGCTTTGAAAGCCGGATGATCCGAAGTTTTGTTCCCCTCGTGGAGGCGGACCGCCTTCGGACCGAATTCGGCGAGATCTTCCGCAAGGACCTGCTCCAGTACCTGGACAGGCCCCATTTCCGCCGTGCCTTCGCCCTGGCAAAATACCGGGAGATCCTGAGGGACCCCCGCCACCGGAAAGTCGTTCCGAACGAGACATGACCATGGCCGAACCGTTTCGATCCGATTCCGGCGAGCTTCTGCTCGCCGTGGAAAAACCCAGTCGCTACACCGGCGGCGAGGTCAACGCCCGTCGCGATTGGGAAGATCCCTGCCGCCTCCGTTTCGCCCTGGCCTTTCCGGACACCTACGAGGTCGGCATGTCCCACCTGGGCCTCCAGATCCTTTACGCCATCCTGAACGGCCTGCCCGAGGTCCACTGTGAGCGCTGCTACGCCCCCTGGCCCGACATGGAGGGCCAGTTGCGAAGCCGCGGAAGGCCCCTCTGTTCCCTGGAGTCCCAGAGACCGCTGGCGGCCTTTGACATCGTCGGCTTTTCCCTTCAGTACGAGCTCTCCTATACCAACGTCCTGATGATGCTGGACCTTGGGGGGATCCCCCTGCGCCGCGAAGGGCGCAACGATGGGCATCCCCTGATCATCGCCGGGGGCCCCTGCGCCTTCAACCCCGCCCCGATGAGCGCCTTCATCGACGCCTTCGTCATCGGCGAGGGGGAGGAAGTCGTCGCCGAGATCGCCGCCGCCGACATGGCGGTCCGTGCCCGGGGGGGCAGAAGGCGGGATCGGCTCGAGGCCATGGCCGCGCTGAAGGGCGTCTACGTGCCAGCCGTCCATACCGGGTCCGAGCGGATCGACAAGCGGATCATCACGGACCTTGATGCCTGGCGGCTCCCGTCCTGCCCGGTCGTCCCCCTGATGAAGACGATCCACGACCGGGTCACCCTGGAGATCGGCCGGGGCTGTACACGCGGCTGCCGCTTCTGCCAGGCGGGGATGGTGTGGCGCCCCCTCCGGGAACGGACGCCGGCCGTCCTTGAGGAGATGGCCGAAGCGATGCTCCGGGCGACGGGGCACGACGAGGTCTCCCTCCTTTCCTTGAGTTCCGGGGACTACACCCTGATTGAACCCCTGCTCAAGACCCTTGTGGACCGCTATTACGCCAGACGCGTCGCCCTCGCCCTCCCGTCGCTTCGCGTCGAGACCCTCACGCCGAAGCTGATCGAGGCGATCCGCCGCGTCCGGAAGACGAACTTCACGCTGGCCCCCGAGGCGGGTTCCCAGCGTCTGAGGGATATCATCAACAAGGGAAACACGGAAGAGGAACTCCTGGCCACGACGACACGCGTCTTTGCGGCCGGTTGGAA
>JAJFUM010000424.1 GCA_021372415.1 Deltaproteobacteria bacterium | reverse complement strand
CTGTCGAAGCGGGATGGAAGCGAATTCCCCGCCCTTCTCTTCCTGGCCCCCATCCTTCAGGAGGGCCGCATCACGGGATTGCGGGGTGCCGTGATCGACATGACCGAGATCAAACAGGCCCAGGAGGCGTGTCGGATATCGGAAGAAAAGTACCGGAACATCTGTGAAAACGCCCTGGAGGGCTTTTTCCAGAATACCCCCGAAGGCAGTCTCCTGAGCGCCAATGCGGCCTTTGCCCACATGTGCGGTTATGAGAGCCCCGAAGAGATGCTGGCAGGCGGTTTTAGCTTTTCCCGCGACTTTTATCAGAAACCGGAGTCACGGGTCGAGTTTCTGGATCTGCTGTACCAAACGGGGGCCGCCCACGGATTTGAATGCGGCGCATACCGGAGAGACCGCAGCAGCATTTGGGTGTCCATGAAGATCCGTGTCGTCAAGGACGGACAAGGCAACGTCCTCTACCATGAAGGATTCGTGGAGGACATCACCCGACGTCGGGAGGCGGACGAGCAGCTGCGGCAGGCCTACCTGGTCCTCCAGGAGACGAGCGACCGTCTGATCGAGGCGGACAAACTCGCTGCCGTCGGGACGCTGGCGGCGGGCGTGGCCCACGAGATATTGAACCCCGTCAATATCATCGCCACCGGTCTGGCGACGTTGGAACTCACCCAGGAGCTCTCTGAAACGGTCAAGGAGGCCTTTGCCATCTTCAAGCGACAGGTCGACCGTGTCATTCGGATTACCCGCGAGCTCCAGCAGTTTTCCAGAAAATCGGAAGGGGAAACGGAATTGAGCGGTGTCGAGGAGCTGATCCGGCACACCCTTACCTTCTGTGAGCCCCGGTTCAAGATGGAGAATGTCACGTGGGAGATCGCCTGCGATGAGGGCATGCCGAAAATCATGGTGGACCAGACCCGAATGGAGCAGGTCCTCCTGAACATCTTCAATAACGCCTTGGATGCCATGGAAGGGAAGAACAGCAAAGTCCTGCGCATCGCTGCCAAGCGCCTTCCGGGATCCGTGACCGATCCGAAACGGCTCTTGATCGCGATTTCGGATCAGGGCGGCGGGATTCCCGCCGGGACCATGAACCGCATCTTCGATCCGTTCTTTACGACCAAGAAAGTGGGCAAGGGAACAGGGCTGGGGTTGTCCATTTCCCACAACATCGTCAAGAACCATGGCGGCAGGTTTTGGGCGGAAAACAACACGATCGGCGGGGCGACGTTCTTTATAGAATTGCCGGTGGATATCAGCCGATCATCTTGATGAGTTTGATCAGAACGGTGGTCTCCAGATATTTGAGATCGAAAGGCTTGCTCACATAGTCATAGGCCCCCGCAGCAATGGCCTGTTCGGCGGCGCTGTTGTCCAGAACGGCCGTTGCCATGATCACCCCGATCGCCGGGTCGATCTCCTTGATCTTCTTCAAGGCCTCCAATCCCCCCATGCCCGGCATAATGATGTCCATCAGAACGATGTGAGGTCGGATCTCTTTGACCTTCTCAATGGCCTCTTCGCCGCTCTGGGCGGTAGAAACCTCAAAATCCTTGGTCTGAAAATAAGACTTGAGAAAAAAAAGGATATCCGCTTCATCGTCCACGACCAGAAGTTTATACATAGTCTCCTCCCTGCTCAAAACTCATCTATACAGGATCAACGCGAGGGAACGGGAGCCAACTAAAGAGAATCCATCGGAATTACTTAAATCTATATCACAATGGGCCGTCCGGACAAAGGGGTATTTAACCCGATCATCTGCTTTTCCCCTTGACAGCCGTCTTGCTTTTCCGCAGAATTTTTTGCCCGATCTCCGGGAGGCCCGCGACAATCTGCAGAAGGCCTGGCTGGCATAGAACCATCGGTATCCGCTTTCTTGAAGGGTGACCCCGAAAGGGGGGATCGGCATGATCAATCCCGATGAGGAGCGCTACATCCTGAAGCAGGCCTGGATCCCCGAACACATCCCGGGGCTCATGGCCGGCATCTCCGGGGCCGACTTCTTCCTGCGCGATCCCTTCGTAGGACTGGCCGGCAACGACTGGCTCGTCTTCGTGGGCTATCCCCTCCGGGGGGATTTCCATGAGGAGGGCTTTGAGGATGCCCTTGGGAAGGCAATGGCCGAATTCAAGCCGGTTCGCTGCTGGTTCATCGCCCCCCGGATTCCGGCCCCGCTGCTTGGGAAGGTCCGGCAGAGGGAAAGCGACGATTACTACCGGCTCGACCTGAAGGCCCGGAAACCACCTCCCCGCCTCCTGCGCCAAGCCGAAAAAGCCGCCTTGGAGCTCCGCGTCACCCGGTCCAGGGTATTCTCGAGCGATCACGAGGCCCTCACCCGGAAGGTCCTCGGACGGGAAGCGCCTCCGCCTAGGATCCACGAGCTCTACCTGCGGATGAAGGACTATACGGCCTTCTGCCCCACATCGCTGATCCTGAGCGCCTGGGATCGGGAGGGCCGCCTGGCCGCCTATCAGGTCCTCGAAACCGGGGCGGAGGGATTCCTCGCCTATATCGTGGGGTGTCGCTCCAAGACTCACGATATCCCCCATGCCGCCGATCTGCTCTTTCGCGAGATGATTCAGGTGGCGGCAGAGCAGGGAAAAGGGTATATTGATCTCGGCTTGGGCGTCAATGCGGGGATCGCCCGTTTCAAGAAGAAGTGGGGCGGGGAACCTTCTCTCAGGTATGAATCCGGCGAACTGCCCGGACCCTCGGAGGGCCCCTTGACCTGGATCCAAACCCTGATATCTC
>JAJFUM010000420.1 GCA_021372415.1 Deltaproteobacteria bacterium | reverse complement strand
AGGATCTCTATCTCCGAAAGCATCAATTCGTAGATCGTCTCCATCCTCTCGGGGACATTCGAGATCTCAAGGATCTTCTGCTTGTCCTCCAGCTTGGCGTTGATCTGAGAGATGACGACATCGGCAAGTTTCGACGGTTCTTCAATCGACGCAATGGTCCCCACCATCTCCAGATGGACCTTCTTGGTCATCTTGGCGTAGGTCTCGAAGGATTCCCGGATGCTCCTCATCAGGGCTTCGACTTTCACCCGGTCGATGTCATCCTGGTCGTCCACCTCTTCAGCCCTGACCAGGAAGAAATCCTCGTTGGGAAGGTACTCGCGGATGATCCCGCGCCGCTTTCCTTCGACCAGGACCTTGACCGTGCCGTCGGGAAGGCGCAGAAGCTGGATGATGATCCCGATCGTTCCGATCCTGTAGATATCCTCTTCCCCGGGGTCATCCTTCTGCGCGCTCTTCTGGGCAACCATGAAGATGCCCTTTTCGTCCTTCATGGCCGATTCCAGGGCCGCAATGGACCGTTCCCTGCCTACGAAAAGCGGCACGATCATATGGGGGAAAACCACCACATCCCTGAGGGGCAGAAGCGGAATTTCCATCATTCTTTCGTTCCTCTCCCCATTCTCATCTCTTTTGAACATTAGATCATCTTCCTGTAATGCCCGGCATCAGGCGGTTTCAGACTGCTTTTCGAAAAGGAGAATCGGCTTCTCCTTATTCAGGACGACCTCCTCGCTGATCACGCACTCCTTGACTTCGCGGGCCGACGGCAATTCGTACATGATATCGAGCATCGTGTTCTCGAGGATGGCGCGCAAGCCTCTTGCCCCTGATTTTCTGTCCGCGGACAGCTTCGCCACGGCGCGCAGGGCTCCTTCGGTAAACTTCAATTTGACCCCTTCAAGGTCGAACAACTTCTGGTATTGCCTGATAATGGCATCCTTGGGCTCCACCAGAATCCGGATCAGGTCTTCCTCTGTCAGCTCGTTGAGCGTGGCGATGACGGGCAACCGGCCGATGAATTCCGGGATCAGTCCGAACTTGAGAAGATCTTCCGGCTGGACCTCCTGGAGAAGCTGGTCCATCTTCTTTGCCTGCTTGCTCCTGATCTCCGCCCCGAATCCCATGGTGTTGAAACCGACCCTGCGGGCAATGATCCCGTCAAGGTCATTGAAGGCGCCCCCGCAGATGAAGAGGATGTTGGTCGTATCCACCTGGATGAATTCCTGCTGGGGGTGCTTTCTGCCGCCCTTCGGGGGGATATTGGCCATGGTCCCCTCAATGATCTTGAGCAGGGCCTGCTGGACCCCCTCGCCCGACACATCGCGGGTGATCGAGGGATTGCCGGATTTTTTCGCGATCTTGTCGATCTCGTCGATATAGACGATCCCCTTCGAAGCCCGCTCCACGTCATAATCGGCATTCTGAAGGAGGCTGAGGATGATATTTTCCACATCCTCCCCCACATAACCCGCCTCGGTCAGCGTCGTGGCATCGGCGATCGTGAAAGGCACGTTGAGCATCTTGGCCAGGGTTTTGGCCAGAAGCGTTTTCCCGGAACCGGTCGGCCCGATCAGCAGAATGTTGCTCTTCTGGATATCCACCCCTCCCATGTCGGCATGGGAGAACAAGCGGCGATAGTGATTGTAGACCGCCACGGACAGGACCTTCTTGGACCTTTCCTGGCCCACCACATACTGATCAAGGAACTTGGTGATCTCCTTGGGCTCCGGGATCCCTTTGCGGAGTTCATCGGCAACCGGCCGCTCACACTCCTCTTCAACGATGCACCGGCAAAGTTCAATACACTCGTCACAGATATAGGCCGTGGGTCCCGCAACCAACTTCTTTACTTCATTCTGGTTCTTGCCGCAGAACGAGCAGAACAAAAGTCCGCGTCCGTCCTGCTGATCTCTTCCCTTCTTGACCATTTAAACAACCCCTTTTCCAAATATCACAACGGCTTCTTGACGATGATCTCGTCGATGATGCCGTATGTTTTCGCCTGATCTCCTGTCATGTAATAATCGCGTTCCGTGTCCGTGGTGATCTTTTCCATGGGCTGGCCCGTCAGGTCGGACAGGATATGGTTCAGTTCCTCTTTGAGCCTGAGGATTTCCCGGGCCTGAATATCGATATCCGTCGCCTGTCCCTGAAATCCCCCCAGGGGCTGGTGGATCAGGATCCTCGAATGGGGCAACGCATAACGTTTCCCCTTTTGCCCCGCAGCCAGGAGCAAGGCCCCCATGCTGGCAGCCTGTCCCATGCAGACCGTCGAAACAGGCGGCTTGATGTACCGCATGGTGTCGTAAATGGCCAGGCCCGAACTGACATGGCCCCCCGGGGTGTTCAGATAAAAGAAGATCTCCTTGTCGGGATCCTCGGATTCCAGATAGAGCATCTGCGCGATCACAAGGTTGGACACCTCGTCGTCGATCGCCGTGCCCAGAAAGATGATCCTGTCCTTAAGAAGCCTCGAATAGATATCATAGGCCCTCTCTCCTCTGCCGTCCTGTTCCACCACCATGGGTATCAGGGTCATTGTATCTCCTCCGGGCTTTATCCCTTTTTCTTTTTTGTACCGGCCGTTTTGACGCTGGCCTTGGACTCCAGGAACTCGTATGTCTGGCGGTTCAATATCTCGCTTCGGATGCTGTCCAAGAGGTCGTCCTTTTCCAGGGTCTTCTTCACCGATTCGACCGTCTCTGCCTTCTGGGTCGCGATCTCCCGGATCCGCTCCTCCACCTTCGCCTCGTCGACCGTCAGGTTCTCCTTCTCGGCGATGCCTTTGAGCAGGAGCATGGTCTTGACGATCTTGGCGGCCTCTTCCCGGAACTGATCCTTCATTTTAAGGCTGAAATCCATGGCCTTCTTCGGGTCCATTCCCCTGGCCGCCATCCTTCTCTGGGTGTCGGAAACCATGTAGTAGACCTGTCTTTCGACGAAGGACTCCGGCACGTCGAATTCGTTGCCCGCCAGGAGCTTGTCGCTGATCTGCATTTCCAGGTCGGCGTCGACCTTGTGCTGTTTTTCCTCCTCCAGGTTCGTGCGGATATCGGCCATCAGGGCCTCGAGGGAATCGTATCTTTCGAAATTCTTCACGAATTCTTCGTTGATTTCCGGAAGTTTCTTGGTCCGGAGGCCCTTGATGTTCACGTTGAACTCGACGTCCTTGCCGGCGAGTTTCTCGGCATGGTAGTTATCGGGAAACCGGACCTTGACCGTCCTGGTTTCGCCGACCATGGCGCCGATCAACTGATCCTCGAAGCCCGGGACAAAGCTCTTCGAACCGATTTCCAGCATATAATTCTCGGATTTCAATTCCTTCAGGGCCTCCCCGTCGACGGTGCCTTCGAAATCGATGTTTACGAAGTCGCCTTCCAGGACCCCGCGCGCCTCCTTCACCTCTTCCATGGTCGCGAACATCTGGCGGATTTCCTGTAGCCTTGCCTGGATGTCCTCCTCCGTGACGGCAGGATCGCCCTTTTCAAGCTCGAGTCCCAGGTAATTCTTCGGCTCGACCTGGGGTTCCACCTCGACGGTCGCCGCGAAGGTGAAGTTCTTATCCGCCTCGATCCCGTTTTGCTCGACCTCGGGACGGGTGACCGCGAGGATCTTCTTTTCCTGGAGGGCTTCCCAGTAATAACGGTTCACCAGGTTCGTAACCGTTTCATCCTCGGCCTCATGCCGATAAAACTGCTCCAGGATCTCCCTGGGAATCTTTCCAGGCCGGAATCCCTTGATCTTCGCCGTTTTTCCGACTTTGCGATAAGCCGTATCGAGCTCTGTCTTTACGTCCGCCCATGGGACCTCAAAGGACAGTTTCTTCTTCACGGGGCTGATATCTTCAATCTTTACGGCGGCATCGATATGACTCACGTTATTGCTCTCCTTTTTATTTTAGGATGACCATCAAGAATGGTGCGAGAGAGGGGACTTGAACCCCTATCCGCAAAAGGCGGGCTGGATCCTAAGTCCAGTGCGTCTACCAATTCCGCCACTCTCGCATGGTAGAAGCATCTTTTCTTTATATGCATTGCCCGGTAGATTGTCAACAGGCATTATCCGAAAAGATCCGGCAGACATTAAAAAAACCGCCTTGTTGGCGGTTTTTTTATTTCGATCCCCCGAACCTCATGGCGAAAGTCACCTGAAAACGCCACAATATCGACCCGTTCGGCCGGCGGTTTAACATCCGAGCGTTAAACCTTTGGTCAAGTTTACGGTAAAAACGGAGAATCCGGAAGGAACCTCTTTCGGTAACCTCCCGGATTCTCTTTGGTTTATATTGGTCGGGGCGAGTGGATTTGAACCACCGGCCCTCTGAACCCCATTCAGATACGCTACCAGGCTGCGCCACGCCCCGACTCGATCATCAAATTGTCTATCCAGGTCTTTCTACCATCAACCGTTGTGGCTGTCAAGGACAATGAACGCACGGCAGTGACTCGGTTTACGCCGCGGCCGGGGATGGATTTCCGTCGAAAAAGATTCATGAACGCCCAAAATTAGTCCGATACAACCTGTGTGGCCGCCGGAGGGGAGCGTGACTCAGTTTGCCCTGTGCCGGATGGGTTTCGGGGAACGGATCATTCCTTGATTTGTCGAATCGGTTCATGTATATTTTTGATATGTTGGACGATCGGACTTGGATAGGCCGGGTGTTCGGAAGAGGAAGGGGAATCCCCTTGCTTGTTCTGCTCGCCCTCCTGATGGGCTATCCGGCACCGTGCCGGGGCGATATTTACCAGTATGTCGATCCGGAGGGGGTCGTCCATCTGACCAACATCCCGATCGAGCATGACGTCTCCTATACCCTGGTCATGAAGGAGAAGCGGGTCCTTTTCAAACTCAAGGGGGACATCGACCGTTATGATCCCCTGATCGTCAAGGCCTCCGAGAGGCATCGCGTGGACGCGGCCCTGGTCAAGGCCATCATCAAGGCCGAATCGAACTTCGACCACCGCGCCGTTTCTCCTGTCGGCGCCCAGGGGCTGATGCAGCTGATGCCCTCCACGGCATCGGCCCTGCAGGTATCGGACTCTTTCCATCCCGAGGACAATATCGACGGCGGCGTCCGTTACGTCCGGTATCTGATGAACCTCTTCAAGGGGAACCTTCCGCTGGTCCTTGCCGCCTACAATGCCGGCGAAAATGCCGTACTGCGTTATCATTACCGCATTCCGCCTTATCCCGAGACCCGGACCTACGTGAAACGCGTCATGGATTACCTGGAGCGGTACCGGGACGGCCGCCTGGGTGCCGCGTCGGGGTCGCGCCCGTCCGCTTCGGCCGTACCGTGAGGTATGGCCCTATCGCTTCCAGCTTCTTTTCCTTTATTCCCGGTATGTTCGTCAGTTCCGAAAGGGATTCGAAGGCTTTGACCTCCTGCCGCGCCTCGACGATCCGCGCGGCAAGCTTCTCCCCGATGCCGGGAACCATTTCGAGCTCTTCCGCGGAAGCCTGATTGACGTCGATCGGAAGACCCAGGGCGAGCCTCGTGATGGCGGGCAAATCCCCTGTCGCCACCCTGCCTTCCGGAGAAACATGAAGGCTGATCCCGTCTTCGGGAAGGGTTTCGTCCGGACCGGCCTGTGACAGGCCTCCGGAAATCCCGGCAAGGCGCAGGGCCTCGCCAAGAGGGGTCCCTGCCGGCAAGAAATAGATCCCTTCGGCTCCCCGGTCTCCCGAGACCTGGACCGCGACCGTTCCCGGCCGTTGATCGGCCCAGGGGACGGCGTCCGACGACCGGACCCGTGGGCCGTTGCTCAAGGCCGCCCCGTACACGGCCAGGGAAGCGAGCAGGACCGCCATGATCCCCAGGCTCTGCCCCTCGCGGATCTTCAAATGATGGCTCCCCATGAAGTCAGGAACACGGTGAAGGACTGAAACGCCCGATGCGGACTTCGCCTCCCGGCAGTGACCCCGTTTGCCCCGTGTCGGATGGATTTTAGGGGCGCGATCTGAAGGTTTTTCGGGGCCTCCTATTGCTTCCACTTTCCCAGGGGCGCTTCGCAGGAGGCGATCCTGTCCCCGGGTCCCGATATCCGGATCCTCCTTCGGGTTTCGTCGAGATAGACGATGTCGATGGATATGGCGCCGTCGGGAATGGAATCGGCGATCCTTTCGGCCCATTCGATGACCATCACGCCGCTGCCCAGGAGATATTCGTCGTAGCCCATCTCGAAGAGGTCCGGCGTCCCCTCCAGCCGGTAGGCATCCATGTGGTACAGGGCCGTCCGAGCCCCGGGGTATTCGTTGAGGATCGTGAAGGTGGGAGACGTTACGGCAAAGGCGTTCGAGACGCCGAGACCCCGGGCGATTCCCTGCGTCAGGCACGTCTTTCCCGAGCCCAGTTCGCCCGTCAGGGCAACGCAATCCCCTCCTGCCAGGCGTTCCCCCAGAACCTCCCCGATCCGGAAGGTCTCCGACGGGCTTTCCGAAATCAGGACAAGTGGAGCCCCTTTTCCCATCATCTTTGCATCCGACCGATCAATCTGCACGGGAAAGAATCATCATTCTTCCATTGGCTCAGGCAGAGTCTCAGGCCCTGGCCAGGGCATCGGCCATCATCGAGACCTTCTTCATGGCCTTAACGTCGTGAACCCTGACGATCTGGCTTCCGTTCAGGATGGCCGCGGTTACCACGGCCGCCGTCCCTTCCATCCTTTCCCCCACGCCGGCGCCCGTGATGTGGCCGACAAAGGCCTTTCTGGAGGGTCCTATCAGAATCGGCCGCCCCAGGACCTTCAATTCCTCCAGTTCCCGGATCAGGCGCAGGTTGTCCTGGGCCGTCTTTCCAAAGCCCAAGCCGGGATCCACTGCGATTTTCCCGGTATCGACCCCTGCCGCTTCCGCCTTCTGGATCCTCTCCTGCAGGAAACCGATCACCTCTCCCCAGAGGGACGGGTAGGTCAGATCGCCGGTCTGCATGGTCTTGGGCATCCCCCGCATGTGCATGAGGACCAGGGCGGCCCCGGCCTCCGCGACCGTCTCCGCCATCGTCTCGTCAAATCCCATCGAACTGACATCATTGACGATTTCTGCGCCTTCCCTAAGGGCCTCGCGGGCAACGGCTCCCTTCATCGTGTCGATGGAAAGGGGGACGTCGATTTTCCCGGCAAGGCCCCGGACAACCGGGATGACCCTTTCAAGCTCCTCGTCCACGGAAACGGACTCCGATCCGGGCCTGGTGGATTCTCCGCCGATGTCGATGATGTCCGCCCCCTGCTCGGCCATGCGGATCCCCTCCTCCACCGCGCGTTCCGGCGACGTGAACCGCCCGCCGTCGGAAAAGGAATCCGGCGTGACGTTCAGGATCCCCATGATCAAGGTGCGCTCCCCCAGCCGGATCTCCCTCCGGGATGTCCGGAGATGAGGGGACGGACAAAAGACATTGCCGATGATCCCGCCGATCCTTTCGGCGAGCCGCTCCATGCCGAAGGGCTGCGCGGCGATCCTTTCCGCAAACGATCGGATCTGCCTGAGGGTCCCCGTCAGGATGACATCCGCCCCATCGGGGCCTTGACCCGCGGTACTCGGGGTTGCGACCGCATCGGCGCCGACAAAGACCATCTCCTGCCTGATGATCTCCGCCATCCTGCTTTCGATGCCCTCCAGCAGAAGGTTGACGTGGACCATCTTCGGAAGCACCGACGGGATGCCCTGCGGGTCGACCTGAGCCCTCTTGAGATAACTCAAGGCTTCATCCGCGGATTGGACAGGGAGGTAACGTAAACGCGGGTCTTTCACGTCCATAGGATTCAGCCGCTGGACGGGGATTTTCTGTTTTCTAAAGGACGGTATCGACCGATGGGGCCGCCGCCGGCTCAGCCCCGTCCTTCTTGGGCGGTGCTATCCCGATGATCGCATCGAGCTCCGTGGCGTTCAGGACTTCCTTCTCCAGGAGCTCGGAGGCGATCCGGTGGAGGATGTCCATCCTGTCCGAAAGGATCTGTTTGGCGGTCTCGTAACTGGTCATCACGATCCTGGAGACTTCCTTGTCGATCTTCTGGGCGGTTTCCTCG
>JAJFUM010000403.1 GCA_021372415.1 Deltaproteobacteria bacterium | reverse complement strand
TGCGCAGCTTCCAGTCCGACTTTGCGACGCAGACGGGCTATGAGACGGCGCTGCAGACCCTGGCCTATTCGACGGAAGATCTCGGCGAAGGGATACGGTCTTTTCTGGAGAAGCGGGATGCCGTGTTCAAGGGCAGGTAGATCATGCCGTCGAACGGCAACGCAATCTGCCGAAGGACCCCGAAATGAAGCGCAGGAATCATGGAATATATCAGCCACATACTCATATTCTCCTAATGATCGTTTGATATTGTGTTTTAATCATGGATCAACAATAAAGATATCATCGGACCGGGTCGGCGGCTTTTCGTAAAACGATTGTCAACGGAATTTGCTTACAGGATCGGCGGAATTGGTATTAACCGACTAACCAGAAAAAAGGAGGTCAGATACTGATGAAGAAGGAGACGACTGTAAAAACCGTGGAAAAGCGATCTCGTCGTGGTTTTCTGAAGAAGGCCGCAGTCGTGGCCGGTGGCGCGGCCGGCGTCATGGGTTTCCCCGGAGTGATGAGGCTGTCCGCGGCGGCGCCGATCAAGTGGAGGATGCAGGCCATCATGCCCCTGGTCCCTACGATGGGGCACTGGAAAGAGATATTGAACAATCAGGATGATTACGGGTGGGCAAGATATATCGGCCAGCTGACGGAGGGACGTCTCAAGATCGACGTCATCGCCCCCGACTCAGCGTATCCCGGCGTTGAAGCATTGACCAATATCGGTGCCGGCGTCGTCGAATGTTGCCAGGTCATGCCCGGTTGGTACGCGGGGAAAATCCCGGAAGCCTACATCGCCTCCGGCCTGCCCTTCACCTGGAAAACCTGTTTCGAGGCCAGCGATTGTTATTATAACTTCGGCCTCTACGAGAGGATGCAGAAGATCTACGACAAATACAACATCATCCACATCCCGATTCCGACACAGGAAGTCGAGGGGCTGATCACGCGGTTCCCCTGCAAGAGCTACAAGGACGTCAAAAACAAGAAGATCAGAATCTGGGGGCCGTTCGGCAAGTTCGTCGAAGCCATCGGGGGCAATCCGATGACGGTGGCCTTCGGCGATCAATACATGGCCATGAAACTCGGCACCCTGGACGGGTGTCTTACGGGCGCCGTCGGCCTTGAACAGGCGAAATTGAAGGAAGTGGCCACCGGGATGGTGGTGGATCCCAACTTCTCCGTTCCGGTGAAAGCGGTCCTGATCAACAAGAACGCCTTCAATAAACTGCCCAAGGATATGCAGGAAGCGATTTTGCGTGAAAGCCGGCACTATTTCGACACGACCAGCGGAATCGCGCAGCTCCAGCATCGCTACGTCATCGCCCAGGCCGCCAAGACGCATGGATTGGTTCCCTATACCTGGTCGGTCGAGGATGAGGCCGAAGTGCAGGCGTTGTGCGAAAAGACCGTATGGCCCTTTTATGCCAGCAAGAGCCCGGAGTGCGCCAATATGCTGAAGCTTGTCCTGTCCCACCTCAAGACCATCGGCCGATACAACGGCAAAGTGTAATCCATGATCCCGGTATGAGCCGCATCTGCCGCAGGAAAAAACCGCGGCAGATGCGGCTCCAGCGATCGTCTCCGCATGACTGTCAAGGAGAATGGCCATGTTAAGAAAATTCGTGTCCGCAGTGAACGCCTTGAACAAATGGGTGGGCGAAAAGGCGATGTGGCTCTTCATCCCCTTTACCCTGCTCGTGGTCATCGATGTTTTTCAAAGACGCGTGCTGAACCATCCCTGGTATTATATCGACATCACCGTCCAGGTGATGAGTGCCCTGGTCGTGCTCGGTGCCGGATATTGCCTGCTCTATGACGGTCATACCGGCATGGATATCATCGTAACGCGCTTTTCGGAAAGAACCCAGAGAATCATCAAGATGGTCCTCTTCGTTTTTTTCGTTGCATGCCTCGGCCCGCTTCTCTGGGGCGTGGCGGTGGATACCTGGGATGCGATACTGACCCGGGAAGCTCAGACCACGGCCCTGGGGCTGCCCATCTATCCGCTTAAAATTCTCGTCTTTATAGGCGTATTGCTGTTCTTTCTCCAGGGTATCGCCAAGTTTGTCGACGATCTTCTGTTTGTTTTGGGTGAATCAGGAGGCGATCAATGAGCACTGCAGCGATCACGATCTCAATAGTGGTGATGCTCCTATGCATCATGTCAACGGGATTTCCCATAGCCCTGAGCTTGTTGTTCGTCGGCATCGCGGGCATTCTGATCTGGGCGAATCCGGCGGCCCTGAGCGTTCTGCCGTCCACCATCATCGTCGCGACCACGAAGGACTTCTTCATCGCCCTTCCGATGTTCATCTTCATGGCCGGTGTCCTGCAGACATCGGGGGTGGGAACCAGGCTTTACGACACGTTCTGGAAATGGTTCGCCGGACTGCGGGGCGGACTGGCTGCGGCAACGGTGGGGGTTTCCACGGTGCTTGCCGCCACGACCGGATCGGGATCGACCGCCACGGTGACGATGGGCATGATCGCCTATCCCGAAATGAAGAAGCGAGGATATTCCAAGTATCTTGCCGTGGGAAGCATTTGCTGCGGAGGTTGCCTGGGTCCCCTGATCCCGCCGAGCATCACCATGATCCTGGTTGCGGCGTATGCCGATCTTTCCATCGGCAAGCTGTTTATTTCCGGCGTCTTTCCGGGTCTGCTGACGTCGGGCCTGTTTATGCTCTACATCCTTGCCCTGTGCTATCTTCATCCCGAAAAGGGGCCGGCAGTGCCGCGCAGCGAGCGTGCCAGTTGGCCGGAGAAGTTCATCTCGCTCAGGGGCGCGATTCTGCCTATCTTGCTGGTTATCGTTGTTCTCGGATTCATCTACACCGGGATCACCACCCCGAGCGAAGCCGGCGGCATGGGGGCCTTCGGCGCCCTGTGCTGTGCCGCTTACTATCGCAATCTCACGGTGGCAAATCTCAAGCAGGCCATGGCATCGTCGATACGCATCACCGCGATGATCTACTGGATCATCATCGGGGGTTCCGCGTTTTCTTCCCTGCTGGCCATCACCGGCGTGAGCAATTTCATCGGTGAGCTGTTCGCTGGGGCGGATTTGAATCGCTGGATCATCTTCGCGATCATGATGTTCATCATATTCGTGCTGGGCATGCTGATGGATTCCACACCGATCGTCATCATCACCATGCCCATCTTTATGCCGATCGCCCGATCCCTTGATTTTGATCCGCTCTGGTTCGGCCTTATCGTGACCATGAACCTCCTGATAGGCTTCCTCACGCCGCCTTTCGGCCTGGCCATGTTCTATTTCAAAGGCATAGGGCATAAGGATCTGAGCATGCTGGATCTGTACATCGGCTGCCTGCCCTTTGTCTTCATGATGTCGCTCGCTTTGGTCCTGTGCATTTTCTTCCCCGCGATCGCCACGTGGCTTCCCAACCAGATGATACGATGAAAAGGGAGTGGCTTGCCGGCGGAATGCCCGGTTGAGAGGAGACGGTCATGGAAAAATATCCTTGGTGGAGCGACGCCCAGAAGAAGCTCGCCGATGAAGCCCAGTCGTTCGTGGACCGGTTGGTGCCTTTGGCGCAGGAGGATGCCTGGAACAGGCGTTACCCTTGGAGGATTGCCAAAGAGATCGGCAAGAAGGGCTGGTATGGCGCCATCATCCCGCAGCGGTATGGCGGGCACAGTGAAGAGTGGGGCGTGACGGGCGCCTGCATTCTCTGCGAAGAACTGGGGCGCCTGCGCGCCGTTTCAAACGATTACATCAATACGATGTGCAGCGGCGGCGCTCATATGCTCAATGGACACGGGACCGAGGAGCAGAAGCGCAGATTACTGCCCCGGATCGCGACGGGAGAATTGCATACCAGTGTCGCCATCACCGAGCCCTTTGCGGGTTCCGATGCCGGTTCGGTCGAGACGCAGGCGGTCGCCGAGGGCAATTTCTACGTTCTCAACGGCAAGAAACGGTTCATCATGAATGCCGGAGCCGCCGGTATCCATATGACCTATGCCAGAACCAGCAGCAGGCCGGAGGACATAAAAAGGCGCAAACACCTGTCCGTTTTCGTCGTTGCGAAGGGCACGCCGGGTTTCTCGATCGAGAAGATCAACGAGCTCACCGGATACGACGGCCTGTATGACTCTTACCTCAACTTCGACCATGTCAAGGTTCCGCTGTCCGACCGGATCGCCGGTGAGGGCGACGGCTGGTCGATCATGATGGCCGGCCTGAACGTGGAGCGGACGGTGGCTGCCGCCACGAGCCTGGGCGGCATGCGCGAGGCCCTGTCCTATGCGTCGTTTCATCTGGAGCGCCGGGTTCAGTTCGGTCATCCCACGGTGGAGCTGCCCACCAATCAGTTCAAGCTGGCCGACATGATCACCAGCCTGAACATGTCCAGGCTGCTCACGTACTATACGGCGTATCTTTTCGACCTGGGCGGCGATTCGGCGCTCTATCCGGCCATGCTGAAGCTGAACAATACCGAAGAATTGATGCGCGACTTCGTGCTGAACGCCATTCAGTGCATGGGCGGCGACGGCGTGACCAAATTCTATCCCGTCGAGAGGATCATGCGGGACGCCAAGATCAACGAGACCGCGGCGGGCAGCAGCGACATCATGCGGATGCTCATCTATCGGCAGGGCCTCAAGCAGATGGCGGATGACCTGAAAGTGCCCCGCCGGGTTATGGATAAGATTCTCAAGATTCCGATGCCGATCGGCAGGGCCGAGGATCTGCCGAAGTACCGGGCGACGGAGGAGGGGGTTCTGGAGGCGCTGGCCGAGAACTACCGGGTCAATCCCGGCCTTCACATGACGGTGGCGGAACTGCAGGCGCAGATTCCCGCCCCCGACGAGGACATCATCGGGTCCCTCGTCTCTTTGGAGGGGAAGGGATTGGCGCGGTTGCATCGGAGCGGCAAGGGCGCCGTCAATCTTGCCCGCGCAACCTATGAGGGGCTGGCGAAAGCCCATCCGGCTGATTATTACAAGTACCGGCCGACATGGGCCGTGGATGAGGTCTTTTAGCAGCATCGGTTATGTCTGCCACCCCTGAACCGGGGAGACAGAACAACAATATTCGTACTGGAGGAGATTTTTTATGGAATTCCGCTATGACACCAGGGATTTGAGATTCATCATCAAGGAGTGGCTGCCCACGGAGGAGGTCTTTGCCTGCGACCGCTTCAAGAATTACTTCAGCGTGGACGACGTCGATATGTACCTGAACGAGGGGTACAAGGTGGCTCGCGGGATCATCAACCCGATCAACGTGAACGGGGACAGGATCGGCATCAAGTTCGAGAAGGGGGTTGCCACCTCTCCTCCGGGGTTCAAGGAGGCCTATAAGTTCCTCCAGGAGAACGGATGGGGGTCCAGCGCCGAGTGCGTGGAGTTGGAGGGGGGCATGCCGCTGATCCTCTACAAGATGATCCACGAAATGAACACGGCCGCCTGCCCGGCCCTGACCTCGTACATCAAACTGACCAGCGGCTCGGCGAACCTGATCATCCGGTTCGGCCGCAAGCAGGACAGGGAGCTCTTCGTCCCGAAGATGGTGGGCGGCGAGTGGCAGGGGACCATGTGCATCACCGAACCCAACGCCGGGTCGGACATCGGCGACGCGACGTCCCAGGCCTTCCCCACGGACGACCCCGACATCTGGATGATCAAGGGGACCAAGATGTTCATCACCGCCGGGGACCTGGGCATCTGCGACAACACGATCCACATGGTCCTGGCGCGCCCCGAGGGGGGGACTCCCGGCTCCGCGGGGCTGGGGCTCTACATCGTCCCCAAGATATGGGTGAACCCGGACGGGAGCCTGGGCGAGGCAAACGACGTCACGACGGTGAGCGTGGAACACAAGATGGGGCTCAAGGCCCAGGCCACCTGCATGCTGAGCTTCGGCGACAACGACCGGTGCCGGGGGATCAGGGTCGGGCCGCTTCCCGACGCGAAGGGCCGTTCGAAAGGGCTGGCCATGATGTTCCACATGATGAACGAGTCGCGCATCGGCACCGGCCACAACGCCAACTGCCAGTCTGCGGCGGCCTACTACTTCGCCTCGCAGTTCACGACGGAACGCATCCAGGGCCGTCCCTTCGGCGAGAGCCCGGACGCGGCCCGGGTGCCCATCATCAAGCACGAAGACGTCAGGAGGATGCTCCTGGACATGAAGGCCCACATCGAGGGCATCCGGGCGATGATCTTCAGGGGCTTCTACTGGCTCGACGTCCAGGGGAATTCGTCCGACAAGGAAAAGGCGAAGCGATGCGGCGAGATGGCGGAGGTCCTGACCCCGCTCGTCAAGGGATACGGGAGCGAGGCGAGCGTGGGCCTCATCGCCGAGGCGATCCAGGTGTTGGGCGGCGTCGGCTACACCCAGGAATACCCGATCGAACAGTACCTGCGCGATTCGAAGATCCTGAGCATCTGGGAGGGGACGACCTTCATCCACGGCATGGACCTGGTCCGCAGAAAGATGAGGATGGACGGCGGAGCCCCCTTCACCGCCTGGATGGAGCTCATCGCCGACTTCATCGAAAAGAACAAGAACACGGCGGGGCTCGAAAAGGAGATGGAAAAGCTGGCCAATGGCCTCCAATGCATCGAGACGGTCCGGGAGCTCTACGACTGCTGGTATGGGAACCTCGATGCGAAGAAGCACCTGATCCCGCTGAACGCGGTCAACGCGCTGTTCGTCTGCGCCCAGGTCCAGGTTGCCGAGTGCCTGCTGGAGCAGGCGGTGATCGCCCTGAAGCAGCTCGATGGCATGGCCGCCGATCACCACGACGCGGCCTTCTACCGCGGCAAGGTCGCGGCGGCCAAGTACTACGTCAATCAGGTGCTGCCCAAGGCGTTCATGCTGACCGACCTGATCAAGAGCGAAGAGACGTCGGTCCTGGAATGCCCGGAGGAGGCGCTGGTCGTGCGCTAGGACGCTTTTTGAAGGGGGGAAACTCGCGGCGGGCCACAGGTTGCCGCGAGGTGGAGAGTCACGCAGAGGGAGGTTTTTTACGACCATGATTATCGATTTTCACGTCCACTTGATGGCGCCGCCGAAGTATCTTGCCCCGGCCTACTGGGACCACTGGGTGCGGCTGGCGAGCGACCTTTCGGGAAGACCGGCGGAAAAGATACGGGAGAAGCTGCCCCAATGCTGGGACGAGACCGGCGAAGGGCTGATCAGCGACATGGACGCGGCGGGCATCGACTGCAGCGTCATCAGCGTCATCGACCATGGCCTGGCCCCGTCCGTGGGCGAGGCCGAGTGCACCATCCTGGAGATCAACCGGCTCTACGCCGAGGTCGCCGGCAGATACCCCGGGAGGATCATCGCCTTTGCCGGGGTCGATCCCCGGAGGGCCGGCGCCCTGAAGATCCTCAAGACCGGGATCGACGACTTCGGAATGAAGGGGATCAAGCTGCTGCCGCCGACCGGTTTCTACCCGAACGACCGGCAGATCTGCTATCCGATCTACGAGCTCGCCTGCGAGAGGGGGCTGCCGGTCCTGGTCCACACCGGCACGGAGGCCACGCCGCTCTACAGCAAGTACGGCTATCCCATCTTCATGGACGAGGTGGCGGCCGACTTCCCGGACCTCACCATCATCCTGGGACACGCGGGGTTCTGCTGGTGGCCGGAGGCGGTGAGCATCGCCAACTGCAAGTCGAACATCTACCTCGACATCGCCGGCTGGCAGCCGCGTGCGAGGCTCCATCCATTGGAGGAGTTCTACAAGCCGCTCCGGACGATGATCAACAACGTGGGCTCCCATCGCATCCTGTTCGGCAGCGATTGGCCCGCGCTCAAGCTGATGATGAGTTCGCCGAAGTGGGTGGACGTCCTGAGAAACCCCTCTGCGGAGGCGAAAGAAGCGGGCCTCGCGCCCGATGCGAAGGAAGCGGCGAACATCCTCGGCAATGCGGCCGCCAGGATTCTGGGGCTGGCAGGCTGAGGGTCAGCGGGGGTCGAAGACCTCGACAAGGTTGCTTTTTCATTCAAATGGATTAAACAATAAAGGGGGTTCAAAGATGTCTTTTCAGTACACGGAAGAACAGATCAAGCTGAAGATGCGGGTCCGGAAGTTCGCCGAGGAGAAGCTGGCGCCCATCGCGCCGGAAGTGGACACCACGGCCGATATTTCATGGGAAGTGGTCAGGCTTCTGGCCGAGGAGGGGCTGTGCCGCTTTGTCGTCCCGGAGGCCTACGGGGGGGTCGGCATCGCACCGCCCAATCTGGCGATCATCAGGGAGGAGCTGAGCCGGGTGTGCATCCAGGCTGACGATACGTTCATCATGTCCGCCATGGGCGGCCTTCCCATCATCCTCTTCGGGAACGAGGAGCAGAAGCGCAAGTACCTCCCCCGCGTGGCCAAGGGAGAGATCATCGGCTCCTACAGCCTGACCGAGGCGGGAAGCGGCTCCGACGTGGCCAACATCCAGGCCACCGCCGTGCCCGACGGCGACGCCTATATCCTCAACGGGCACAAATACTACGCCTCCAACGGCGGCGGGGCCGAGATGTGCAGCGTCTTCGCCAAGACGGACCCCTCGCAGGGCGGCAGGGGGATCACCGCATTCGTGATCGACGCCAAGACGCCCCAGCCCGGCCTGAAGGTCAAACTGATGAACCTGGTGGCCGCCCACCCGGGCTATGAGATCATCTTCGAGAACTACCGCGTTCCCAAGCAGAACGTGGTCGGCGAACCGGGCAAGGGGATGAGGGTCGCCATGACGACCCTGGACGTGTGCCGCTGCTCGGTGGGGGCCGCCACGGTGGGCATCGCCCAGGCGGCCTTCGAGGAGGCCATGAAGTTCGCCCAGCAGAGGCAGGCCTTTGGCCGGTCGATCGCCGAGTTCCAGGGGATCCAGTTCAAGCTCGCCGACATGGCGATGAACATCCAGGCCGCCAGGCTCCTGGTCAGCCAGTGCGCGGAGATGACCGATATCGCCCATCCGGAGAGGACGATCGGACGCGCCTCCATGGCGAAGCTCTTCTCCACGGAGATGGCCAGCCGCGTCGTCGACGAGGCGGTCCAGATCCTGGGCGGCTCAGGCCTCATCGAGGGGTGCAAGATCGACCGCCTCTACCGCGCCGTGAGGGCTCCGCGCATCTACGAGGGGACCTCCGAGATCCAGAGGATCACGATCTCCCGCTCCCTGATGAAGGGCGAGATCGGTCAGTAGGCCGTCGCCGGCGCGAGGCGGCGGCAGGGCGCACCAATCGTTGCCAAGGCGGCGGAATCCCGGACGGATCCGGCGCCGCGGCAACGCATGAACGAGAACGAGGAGGGCAGATATGGCCGAACAGGTGGTGGAAAGCGTCATCGAAGAGGGGATTGCCGTCGTGACCATCAACAATCCTCCCATGAACGCCCTGACCACGGCGGTGCGGGAGCAGCTCCTGGCCGTGGTGGAGGAGCTGCGGGAGAAGCAGGACGAGGTCAAGGTGGTCATCCTCACGGGAACGGGGAAGGCCTTCGTCGCCGGCGCCGACATCAAGGCGTTCCCCGACCTGACCCCGGAGACGGCCAAGGCCCGGCTGAAGACGACCAGGCCCCTCTACCAGCAGATGGAGGACTTCGTGAGGCCCGTCATCTGCGCCATCAACGGGTACTGCCTCGGGGGAGGGCTGGAGCTGGCGATGAGCTGCGACATCCGGATCGCCTCCCGCGCGGCCCAGTTCGGGCAGCCGGAGATCAACCTGGGGATCATCCCCGGGGGCGGAGGGACCCAGCGCCTGCCGAGGCTCGTCGGGGCGGGCATGGCCAAGGAGCTCATCTACACCGGGCAGTTCATCAGCGCCGAAAAGGCAGAGGCCATCGGCCTGGTCAACAGGGTCGTGGAGCCCGAGAATCTCATGGCCGAGGCGAAACAGATGGCCTCGCTCATCGCCGCGAAACCCGTTCTGGCGGTGAGGGCTGCCAAGGAGGCGATCAACCACGGCCTTAACATGACCCTCCACGAGGGCCTGGACCTGGAATCCTTCCACTGGAGCTACCTCTGCGGCACCGAGGACCAGAAGGAGGGGGCCAGGGCCTTCATCGAGAAGCGCAAGCCGAAATTCGTCGGCAGATAGCAGAGTGGCGGGGTTCAAAAGGGGAGGATGAGCATGGAGATACGCAAAATCATGGTTGTCGGTGCGGGCCTCATGGGATCGGGCATCACCCAGGTCGCCGTGCAGGCGGGGTACGACGTGATCCTGAACGATACGACGGAGGCCCTGGCGAAAAAGGGCGCAGCGACCCTCGCCGAGAATCTCGACCGTCAGGTCAAGAAGGGGAAAATGACCGAGGACGAAAAGGCGGCCCTGACGGCCAGGGTCACCCTCAGCACGAGCATAGAAGACGCCGCCGGCGCCGATTTCGTCATCGAGGCCGCTTTCGAGAACTTCGAGGTGAAGCGGGCCATCTTCCAGAAGCTCGACGGCGTCTGCGGCCCTGCGACGATCTTCGCGACCAACACCTCGTCACTTCCCATCACGAAACTTGCGGCCTCGGTGAACCGGCCGGACCGCTTCATCGGCATGCACTTTTTCAGCCCGGTCCAGGTCATGACCCTGGTGGAGATCATCCGCGGGCTCAAGACCTCGGCGGAGACCATCGCCGAGACCGAGGCCGTGGTCAAGAGGATGGGCAAGGAGAGCGTGCGCGTCAAGGACGTTCCCGGGTTCCTGGTGAACCGGATCAACGCGGCCCTGCGGCTGGAGGCGTACAACTGCCTGGCCGAGGGGGTGGCGACCATCGAGGACATCGACAAGGCCCTCAAGCTCGCCCTCCGGCACCCCATGGGACCCTTCGAGGTCGCCGACTTCGTCGGGCTCGACGTCGGGTTGGCCGTGGCCCGCTCGCTCTTCGAGGGGTACAAGGACATCAAGTGGCGGCCCAGCATGCTGCTCGAGAACCTGGTCGAGAGCGGCGATCTGGGGCGTAAAACGGGCAAAGGCTGGTACGACTACACCTCCGGCGAGAAGAAGCCCCGGAACGATGTCGAATTCTAGCGCCCGGTCCCGGGACCGCCGGCAGCCGCGGCGCCGCAGGGTGTGCATCGCCTTTGGCGGGGAATGCGGGCGTCATGCGGGGCGCGATCCCGTTTCACAGCCGGAATGACGGAAAGGGTAAGGATATGGGAAAAGTCGGGATTATCGGAGTCGGTCAGAGCGCCTTTTTCAGGAAGTACCCCGGTTCCCTGAGGGAACTGGCCTTCGAGGCCTACCGGGAGACGATGGCGGGTACGGGGATCGCCAACAGCGACATCGGCGCGACGATCATCTGTTCGGCGCCCGAGTACGACAAGCAGCGGTCGCCCGCGGGCGTCATCGCCGAGTACCTGGGGCTGAATCCGCAACCGACGCTGTACGTCGAGTCGCTCTGCTCCTCGAGCAGCGCCGGGTTGCGCCTCGCCTATTCGCTGGTCAAGTCGGGCCTGCACGACGTCGTCATGGTCCTGGGCATCCAGATCATGTCGCAGATCTCCTCCGCCGAATCGCAGGAGAGAATGGGCAGGGGCGCCGACATCCAGTGGGAGTCGCCCTTCGGGACCATGATGCCGGCCTACTATGGGATGCATGCCCGGGCGCACATGGCCAAGTACGGAACCACGCTCGAGGACCTGGCCCGGATTCGGGTCAAGGCGGCCACCTACGGCCAGCTCAACGAGAAGGCGATGTACCGCAAGCCGGTCACCCTGGAGATGTTCACCGACCCGGAGAATTTCATCAGCGGACCGGTTTCCACCCCCCTGCGCGGGGGCGACTGCTGCGCGAACGCGGACGGCGCCTCGTGCCTGATCGTTGCCAGCGAGGAGAAGGCCAAAGCCCTCTGCACCAAACCGGTCTGGATCCTGGGGCTCGGGTCGGCCACCGCGCCGGTGAACATGGCCGGCCGCGACGGCTTTTCGGGCCTGGCCGTGGCCGTTGAGGCGGGCAGGCAGGCTTACGCCATGGCCGGGATCACGCCGCAGCACGTCGACGTGGCGGAGGTCCACGACTGCTTCACCATCGCGGAGCTGATGGCCTACGAGAACCTCGGGTTCGCCAAGCCCGGCGAGGGGCGCGAGCTGATCGCGGCCAGGGAGACCTACCAGGAGGGGAGGATCCCCGTCAACGTGGACGGCGGGCTCCTGTCCAAGGGCCACCCCGTGGGCGCTACGGGCGGTTCGCAGATCCGGACGATCGTCAGGCAGCTTCGGGGCGAGGCGGGAGACATCCAGGTAAAGGACCCGGTGATCGGCCTGGTCCACAACATCGGCGGCGTTGGCCTGTACGGCTACGTGACCATTTTGGGGAGAGAGTGATCATGGCTAAAGAGGAGAACGACGATCGTTTCAGCAGGTTCGGCACCGTCAGTTTTGCCGCTGTCACGCATGTCAATGATTTCGTGGATTATCTGGAAAAAGGCCGGCTCATGGGGACCAAGTGCAAGCAGTGCGGGCGCCTCTTTTTCCCCCCCCGGGCCGACTGCTTCCATTCGCTGGCCAGCGACATGGAGTGGTTCGAGGTGAGCGGGCCAGGCAAGCTGCTCACCTATAGCACGCTCAAATACGCGCCCACGGGATTCTCCGACGAGTTGCCCTACACGATCGCCGTCGTGGAATTCCAGGGGTTCAAGGTCT
>JAJFUM010000396.1 GCA_021372415.1 Deltaproteobacteria bacterium | reverse complement strand
CGCCTGGACCAGCTTCTTGCCGATGCAAATGAGCACCAGCCGCAAATGGGCGTTGGTGCCCTGGTCGATGTAGAAGTGGTGGTCCGGGGTCAGGGGGGCCATCTTCAGGTTGATGGCGTTGGCCGCCTCGACCTTGGCCCGGGCCTCGCCCGTCAGTCCCTCCACCAGCTCCTCGCAGGCCTTCTTGATGTCGTCCGCCAGGGCCTTGGCGTGCGATGGGTAGTCGTAGTCGGTGTCGATGTAGCCCTTGACCGTCTCCAGGAACGGGGACGGGTCCTCGAACTGGGTTGGGAAGGTGAACTCGTGCACCCACACCGCCGCCCAGCCGAACTCCCGCTGGTAGGGGCGGACCCGCTCCTCGATGAACTTCTGGCCGCGCTTGGTCTTCTGCAAGGCAGCCAGGATCTCGGCGCCCGATGGAGCCCGGAAGGCCTCGCCCAGATCCTTGTCCTTCTTGGCCTCCTCCTTCATCTTCCACAGGGCCTCGATGCGGTCCCAGTTGCGGTCCTTGGCCGAGTTCTGCAGCCGCCCCAAGAGGACGTGGTCGACCTCGCCGCGGGCTTCCTGCACTGCGGCCGGCATGCCGAGGGTCGTGCCGGAGAACTGGGCGAAGTTGAGCATCCAGTGGATCTTCCAGTGGCGATCGTGGATGTCCATCGCGTCCTCGAGGATGGTCGCCCACTCGAAGATGTCGATCTTCTCCCAGTTGTCGATCTTCTCCTCGAGGTACTCGAAGTTGCGCTTGATCTCGGGGACCAGCCGGTTCCGCCACCAGCCGTCGAACTCACGGCCGTACACCGGGAGCACGTTGCCCAGGTAGGGGCCGATCTTGCCGGCATAGTCGGCCATGCCGCCAATGGGGACGCGCGCCCCATAGCGATTCCCGTACTCCTCACCGTCCACGACGCAGTCGGCATCGGCGGGAATTGCCGCGGTGTACAGGTAGCCGTTGACGTTCTTGGCGATCCAGTCGGCGGCGAACGGCGTGCCGAAGCGGCGGAACATGTGGTCGCAGGTGAGCCACCAGCCGCCGATGTCGAAGTACATCGGGGATAGCGGGTGCGGGCAGTGCAGGTCGTCGTAGACCCAGAACAGCTGCTTCTCGGCTTCCGACTCCCATTTGACGGGGAACTTCTCGTCTCCCAGGAACTGCTTGACGATCTTGCTCGTGTCGGCCATGCGGCCTGGCTCCTTCCTTGCTCGTCCGTCTCTTCTCGTCGGAGGCTACGGGCGCACGACGGCCTCGGGTCGCTCCGCGTTCTCAGTCACGATCTCGTGAGGGCATGAGGCCGGCCTGCGGCCTCTGCCCCGGCCTCGGCGCGCTCCTCCTTTCCTGCAGCAGCCGTGGTGGCCCGGCGGCAGGCGGCCCACGCCTGGTAGTGCTCGTGGAGGCGTCGCGCCATGGCGTGGGCGAAGGCCGGGTCGTTGATGTCGGTATCCATCTCCACGACCTCCACCGCGGGATCGATGCTCTCCCGCAGCTCGCGGATGAGAACCTCGTC
>JAJFUM010000438.1 GCA_021372415.1 Deltaproteobacteria bacterium | reverse complement strand
TTCATCCGGGGGAGAGCGGGGATGTATGTATATGCGCGGAATTATCCCTCTGACACTGATCACACTGATCCTTGCGGGAACGGTATCGGCCGCGCCTTGCACGGAGGGGCACTTAACCTTTCAAATCGTCCGGACCGCCGGTGAAGAGGTGCTCTGGGAATCCCCCGTGAAGGCGGGAGATTCCTTCCTGATCGAATACCGGCACTCCTCGGACCACACACCGGTGCGGGATCTTTTCACCATCGGCGGTTGCGGGGAGATCGTCCTGGTGGAGGAAAGTTATCTCTGGTATGGAGCGGGGCTGGAGTCCCACCCCGATGTTGGAAAAATCGACTTCTCCGGAGACTGGACCCGGGTCCGCCTGAACCGGCCGTTCCCTCGGTTTCTGCTCCGGGTCGGAGAAGCTGCCAATCATGTCCTGACCCTTCACGGTCGGGCAATACCGCTGTTGTCAATTGCAAAGGGGAGGGAGTCGATATGGATACGCGTGACGGAGAGCGTCCAAATCCGATAGGTGAAAACGACACCCGCAAAGGAGCCTGGGCGGAAGCGGAGGCGGAAGAGGTCCTGGCTGCGCAGCACGCCAAGGAGGTGCTCGACGAGTTCGAACGGAAGCGCGGATACAGCGGTCTTCCCGCCCTGCTCATCTCTCTGGTGGCCGTGATCACCTCATGCTACCATCTGCTCTACGCCTACTTTCATCCGTTCTTCGCGTTGGACCATCGGGCCATCCACTGGCTGTTCATGTCCATCCTTCTGTTTGCCCTCTATCCCTTTTCCAAGAAACGGTCTCCGTTGCGGCGGATGTCCCTCCCCGATGTGGTCCTCCTGGTCCTTTCGGTCTCGATCTGCATCTGGATTTTCATCAATTCCACGAGCATCCTCAACCGGGCGGGGACGTTCGGTGCCTTCGACGTAGTCATGGGAACCCTCCTGGTACTGATCGTCCTCGAGGCGGCCCGCCGGGCCGCCGGACTGGCCGTTCCCCTGATCGCCGTCGTCTTCATCGGCTATGCACTCTTCGGTCCCTATCTGCCCGACGTCCTGGCACACAAGGGATACAGCATCGAGCGGCTCTGCACCTACCTGTCCCTTTCGACGGACGGCATTTTCGGCGTCCCCATTGGGGTGTCGGCCAACTTCATCCTACTTTTCATCCTCTATGGGGCCCTGCTCCGGAAGACGGGTGCCGGCCAGTTCTTCACCGACGTGGCCTTTGCCCTGACAGGTTGGACGCGGGGCGGCCCGGCGAAGGCGGCCGTCGTCTCCAGCACCTTTTTCGGCATGATCTCGGGCAGCTCCGTCGCCAACACGGTCACGACAGGCACTTTCACCATCCCGCTGATGAAAAGAACCGGCTATCCTCCCCATTTTGCAGGGGGCGTGGAGGCGGCCTCCTCCACCATGGGGCAGATCATGCCGCCCATCATGGGGGCCGCCGCCTTCATCATGGCGGAGTTCCTCTCCGTTCCCTATTACAAGGTCTGCATTGCCGCCGCTATCCCGGCGACGCTGGCCTTTTTCTCCACGTTCATGCAGGTCCACTTCCGGGCCGTATCCCTGGGACTCAGCGGACTTCCCCGGAACGAACTGCCAAAGATCGGGGCTGCCTTTGCCGCCGGCTGGCACCACCTCTTTTCCATTTTCCTGCTCATCGCCTTCCTGACCCAGGACTTCTCTCCAGAACGGGCCGTCTTCTGGGCGATCGTTGCGACGATCATCGCCTCCTTTGTCATGTGCCTCGTCCGAAAGGAGTCCTTGAAGGCCTATGCAAAAATGATCCTACAGGGTCTAGAGGAAGGGGCCGTCGGGGCCGTCGAGGTGGCTGCCGCCTGCGCCGCGGCGGGCATCATCATCGGGTCCATCACCATGACCGGGCTGGGGATCAAGTTCTCCTCGATGATCGTGGACGCCTCCATGGGAAAGCTCTACCTGGCCCTGCCGTTCACCATGATCGCCTGCCTGTTCTTGGGGATGGGCGTGCCGACAACGGCCCAATACGTCATCATCTCCGCGCTGGTGGCGCCAGCCCTCGTCCAGATGGGAGTCCTGGCCATGGGCGCCCATCTGTTCATCCTCTATTTCGGAACGCGGGCAGACATCACCCCCCCGGTTGCCCTGGCCGCCTATGCAGGAGCCGGCATCGCCCGTTCCGATCCATGGAAGACGGGGATCTCGGCCTTCCAGCTCGGGATCGCCGGCTTCATCATCCCGTTCATGTTCGTCTATGCCCCGGAGCTTCTCTTCATCGGCAACATCTGGCAGATCATCCCGGCCCTGCTGACGGCAACGTTCGGCGTGGTCTGCCTGGCGGCGGCTGTCCAGCGCTGCATGCTGATCAAAACCACCTGGTATGAATTCGTTCTCCTGCTCATCACCGCCCTGCTGCTGATCAAACCCGGCATCAAGACGGACATCGCCGGGGTCGTCCTGTTCATCCTTGTTTTCCTGAACCAGTGGTTCCGCAGGAAACGCGAAGGCATGGCATCCCCTTTGGCATAAAGAAGGGAATTTCTTGATTCCAAACCAGGGATAGGCCGTCTCCGGCCGGCACGGTCGATCGATTCATGGTTGTTTCGGAAAGCGACCAGGAGAAGGGCTTCTCCCCTGTCTCGAAGTGGATGGACGGGCGGATGAGACGGCCGCTGCAGCGAGCCATGCCCGCCGGCCCGTCAGGGGGGGCAGAGGAGTCCCTGGAGCCGGTGATCGCCATAGGGGACGGTGAGGCACCCCGGGGGACGTCCAAGCCGGTCAAGCTGTGCCGAGAGGAGTCTCCTCACCGGCGCCCTATCCCGTCTTCAGACCCTATTTCTTGAGCTTATAGCGGAGCATCCGCTCGTTGATCCTGAGGAGCCCGGAGGCCGGGTCCAGTGCGCCCGGCCTCCTTGATCACACCTCGATGGGAATCCTGACCCGACGCCCGGGATGCTCACTTCCGTTCATTTTCCTTGAGCTGCCGGAACCGCTCCTGGATCTCCCTGACCTTCGCGGGATTCCTCAGCAGCTCGTAGGCCGTAAGCGCCACGGCCTTGGCAGCCTGGACCGTGGCCGGCCAACCCGCGTCGGGCGCGGTGTATTTGAGCATCTCGTCCGAATGCAGCGCCACGCCCTTGGGCGCCACCTTGAACGAGACATTGACCGTGGGATAGGCGTGGCCGACGTTGCCCAGATCGGACGAGCCCAGCAGCGTTCCCTTGACGATTTCCCCCTCCTTCACGCCCGCGGCCTTGATATTCCTGACGACCAGGGCGAGGTATTCCGGGACCATGATGGGCGAGAGCAGGGTCGTGCGCGGCGGTTTGTATTCCATGGTTGCGCCTTCGGCCAGGGTTGCGGCCTTGGCGCAGTTGATCAGCTTGGCGTAGGCGTCTTCCATAGTCGCCGTATCCAAGGCTCGGGCTGCAAATTCCGCTTCGGCGAGGGCCGGCACCACATTGACCACATCCCCTCCCTTCTTGATGATGCCGTGGATGCGCACATCCTGGCGCAGATGCTGGCGCAGGGCGTTGATGCCGTTGAAGGTCTGGATAGCGGCATCCAGGGCGTTGATGCCCTTTTCCGGTGCGGCAGCGGCATGGGATGCCTTGCCCTTAAATACGAAGGTGGCCCGTTTCATGGCCAGAATATCCATATCCACGCTCCAGAGGTCGCCGGGATGGGTGATGAGGACCATGTCCGTGCCGTCGAAATGATTGCCCTCCAACAGGGCGACCTTGCCCATGCCCAGGGAACCGCGCTCTTCGTCCGGCGTACCGATGACCAACAGTCGGCCCGGTGTGTCTTTCATGAGTCTGGCCAGACCCGCCGCAGCCAGGAGTCCCGATGTGGAGATGAGATTGTGCCCGCAGGAATGGCCGTTGGGCAGGGCATCGTACTCCAGCATGATCGTGATCGTCGGTCCGGGCCCTTTGCCGGCGAGTTCTGCACGAAACGCCGTCTTGGCCACACCGCCCTTCACGAGATCGGCAGGCACCTTCAGGTCCCCTTCGACCTTGAACCCGAGCTTGCGGAGTTCCTCCATCAGGAGTTGGGAACTCTTGAACTCCTGCTGCCCCAGTTCCTTGAAATCGAAGATCTTCTGTGAAACCGCCTTGTAGTCCCCCGCCTGCTCGTCGATTGCCGCGAGCAGTTGCCCTTCATCCGCCACGACGGTGGCCGCCCAGAGAAAGGCCAGAATCAACGTAAACAGGCCGACCAGACCTTTGAACCTTGTTCTGCGCATGGTTTCTCTCCTTATGTGATAGGTTTGTGTTACTGTTGGAGCCCCCGCGACCATGGAAACAGGGATGCGGTATCAAAACTGCGTTGGCGGAATGGCCAGTGGCGCTCGATCGGCTGACTTGGCGCTACGACGTTTTCAGGCCGTACTTCTTGAGCTTATAGCGGAGCATCCGCTCGCTGATGCCCAGGAGCTCGGCCGCCCGGGTCTGATGGTCCCCGGCCTTCTCCATCGCCTCGGAGATGAGTCTCTTTTCCAGATCCTCGATGGAACCCTTGAGGAGCCCGTCGTCGGCCTTCTTCCCGACGGCGGCCTCCTCGAGGAAGGCGGTCTCGCGGAAGGGAAGGTCATCCAGGGCAACCACGGCGTCCCGGGCGATGACCACGGCCCGCTCGATGATGTTCTCCAGTTCCCGGACATTCCCGGGATAGTCGTATTTGAGCAGGACGTCCTGGGCTTCGCTGCTGAGCCCCGCGATCTCCTTGCCGTTCTCCTCGGCGTAACGTTTCAGGAAGTGGTCGATGAGGGGCGGGATGTCCTCCTTGCGCTCCCTCAGCGGCGGGATCGACATCATGACGACGTTCAGGCGGTAGAAAAGGTCCTCCCGAAAGGCCCCCTCCCTCACTCGCCGCTCCAGGTCCCGGTTCGTGGCGCTGATCACCCGGACGTCGCTGCGGAGCGTCTGGTTCCCGCCGAGACGCTGAAATTCGTGTTCCTGGAGGAACCTCAGGAGCTTGACCTGGACCGCAGGAGAGAGTTCGCCGATCTCGTCGAGGAAGAGCGTTCCGCCGTCCGCCTCTTCGAACCGTCCGATCCGCCGGGCCGTCGCTCCGGTGAAGGCCCCCTTCTCATGGCCGAAAAGTTCGCTCTCCAGGAGGTTTTCGTGGAGGGCCCCGCAGTTGACCGCGATGATCCGCCGTGAGGCCCGGGGGCTCAGTTGGTGGATCAGACGGGCCAGGAGTTCCTTGCCCGTCCCGCTCTCTCCCTGGAGGAGGACCGTCGCGCGGGAGGCGGCCACCCGGCCGGCCATGTTGATCAGGGCGCTCATCTTCTCGCTTCTGTAGATGATCCGGTCCGTCGTCACCCCGACCTGACCGAGCTGTTCGCGGAGAAGTTCGTTTTCCTTGAGGAGCGTCCGCCGTTCCGAGACCCGCTCCACCAGGAGGAGGAGCTCCTCGAACTCGACGGGCTTGGTGATATAGTCCAAGGCCCCGGCCTTCATGGCGTCCACGGCCGTCTCGATGGTCCCGTAGGCTGTAATGATGACCACGTCGATCTCCGGGTTGATCCCCTTGACCGCCTGGAGGACCTCCATCCCGTTCATGCCCGGCATCTTGTAGTCCAGCAGGATCAGGTCGTAGTGCCCCTCCCGGACCCTCTGGAGCGCCCGGTCGCCGCTCTCGGCCTCGGCAACGGCGTGCCCCTCCTTTCTCAGGAAGTCCCGGAGCATCTCCCGCTGCGACTGGCCGTCTTCCACCACAAGGATGTTAAGCTTCTTCATTCGGTCCTGGCCCCCTTGCCGTTGGTCGGTCTCTCCGTGGGAAGGAGGATTTCGAAGGTGGTCCCCGCCCCTTTCCGGCTCAGGACGCGGATCTCCCCGCCGTGCCCGCGGATGATCTCGTGCGAGAGCGTCAGTCCAAGCCCAAGCCCCTTCTCCTTGGTCGTGTACTCGGGGTTGAAGATCCGTTCCACCTCCTCGGTGGACATCCCGCACCCCGTGTCGGTGATCTGGACGCCCACCCATCCCTTCCGGGGCTTCCGGATGGAGAGGGTCACGGTCCCCTCCCCACTGATCGATTCCATCGCGTTCTTAATGAAGTTGAGGAAGGCCTGCTGGAGCTTGTCCATGTCCATCGGAATGACGAGCGGGACAGTCTCCCAATCGGTCTTGAGGGTGATCCCCCGATCGGCGGCCTCCGCCGAGATCAACTGGACGATCTTCCCGAGGAGCTCCTGGAGCGGGCTCTCGCGGAGCACCAGCCGCCGGCTCTTCGAAAAGGTGAGGAACTCCTCGATGATCCCGTTGAGTCTGCGGATCTCGTCCCGAATGACGGTGGCCATCCCTTCGAACTCCCGGCGCCTCTCCTCGTCTTGCGGGGCGCACTCCCTCTTGAGCCGCTGGCTGGCCATGCTGATCGCGTTCAGGGGATTGCGGATCTCGTGGGCCACCCCTGCGGCGAGCTGCCCCAGCGACGAGAGCCGCTCGGCCTTCTCAAGCTGGCGGGTCATCTCCACGATCCCGGCCATGTGCCGGTTCTGGTTGTGGTAGAGGAGCCACATGGACAGGAGGGCAATCAGGGCGACCAGGGCCAGGAAGACGAACATGTTGCGGCGGTTCTCCGCGAGGATCTCGTCGGTGTTCCCCCGGTCCAGTCCGATACGGATGATCCCGGCGATCTTGCCGTCGAGCTTCAGGGGGGCGACGATCTCCAGGATATGTTTTCCCCCGTAGGGGACCTTCCGGCTCTGCATTCCCACCGTCCCGGCAAGGACCATGGCCGGCAGCGGGTCGTCCTTCCCCCATTCCTTGGGGAGCTCGCCGGTCTGGCCCAGTTGCAAGCCCTTGGGATCCCGTACCGTGAGGTAGACCAATCCCTGCCCTTCCCCGAGCTTTTCAATCGCCTTTTCCACAGAGACCCGTGTCCCCCAGTAACGGGTCCCTTCCCGGTCCAGCGCGATGACGATGGTCCCGCTGGCATCGGGGCGGCGCAGGGCGATGAAGCCGACCTTCAGGCGGCCCAGCTTGGCAAAGAGATCAGGGGCACCCTCGGGGATCGGCCTCTTCAACTTGGAGATCCCGGCCGGTTCGTTCGGGAGGGGTCGGCTCATCTGGATGACTTCTCCCCAGGCGTTAAGGACGGCGACCAGCCAGAGATTGTTGGCCTCGGCGTAGTGGCGGATGTAACTGGCGCTCAGATGGGCCCTCTTCCACTGGTTGTCGATCTCGCGGGCCATCTCGACGACCTTCTCGGTGAGGAAGATCTGAGGCGAGAGGATCTCCTCGGTCATGGGGCGGAAAGAGCCCCCTGCCGCCCGCTGGGAGGCCTGAATCATGGTCTTGAGGTTCTCTTCGGCAAGCCTTTCGACAACCCCGACGATCCTGCGGCCCTGATTCTCCATGAACCCCTCGAGGGTGTTTTCGCTTCGCCTCAGGTCGAGGATCCCCATGGTGAGGATGAGGCCGACAAAGACGGCGCAGACAATGGCCAGGGCCAGCGGCTGGAGAAAGGGACGGTCGTAGCGGTGGGGGTGGTGCTGCCAGACGATTTTCCTATCCGCAATCATAACGCTTGTCCAGGAATCCCGCGGGAAAAGGCCCGGCCCGTCGGTCCGAACCCTCGAACGGCGGGGCGCCCCCCTGCCGAAAACTTCGGAAAGCTATTGCGGGCGTCATCATAGGTCATCCACCTTAAAAGTCAACGATTTCTTTCCCAGAAGCCCCGGAGGGGGCCGTCTGCGGCCGTTCACCGCCCGACCGACCGGATTCGACATTTTTGTCGATCCAGGTCCTTCAACAGTCGTACTGCACAACAATTCAATATCATTAGTCTTATTAGAAAACGCCCTCAGGACGGCTCGACAATTCTTGCCTCTCCGCTTCAGGCCTTGCCCCGTCATTCCCGTTCACATAATTGAACTATTTTAAACAATTTCATATAGATATAAAATTATTCGTTCATTGGCACAACAGATGCATTCATATCAAAACGTAAAGGACCTGTTGACTGAACGCGGGCACGATCAGCCGACAGCAAAATGACCAAGGACCAAAACTTCTACTCCTGAACGCGGGGAGGTTCACAAGACCTCCCCGTTTTGTTTTCCTTTTCAATCGGATCTCTCCAACCATCACCTTGCTGCTGCCCCTCCTCCGGCCGGCCCCATCTCCTTCCGAGGATTCCCCGGCATCCAGGGAGATGCCAGGATCGTACCATCGTGACCTTCTTTTGAGTAGCCTTTTGGAGCCGATTGGTGTAGAAGTAGTCCCGCAATCGGCACAGCGGCCCCTGCCGGGCCCGGAAACTTTTTGGCGATCGCACCCGCAAAGACAATCCAGCTTCATGACATGATCAAATCAAGGAGGGAAACCATGGAGGCGATAAGGAACCTGTTGGAGGTTAAGCTGCAGGCCTTTGACCCCGAGGTCGACGAGCTGATCCGCGACGAGATGCGGCGCAACGAGGAGACGATCAATCTGATCGCCTCGGAGAACTACCCGCCCAAATCGTCGATGAAGGCGATCAGTTCGATGCTCTCGGGCATCTACAGCGAAGGCTATCCCGGCGAGCGTTACTACCGCGGCCTCGAAAACATCGACAAGATCGAATCGGTGGCCATCAAGAGGGCCAAGGCGGTCTTCGGGGCGGAACACGCCAACGTCCAGGCCCTCTCCGGCTCCAGCGCCAACATCGCCGCCTATCTGGCCCTCCTCCAGATCGGCGATCCGATCCTGAGCATGGAGATCGATGCCGGCGGTCACCTGAGCCATGGGGCCAAGGTCAACATCGTCTCGAAACTCTTCCAGGTCCACCAGTACGGCGTGGATCCCGCGACTGGCCTGCTCGACTATGACGCGATCCGCAAAATGGCCCTGGAGATCAAACCGCGCCTGATCGTCTGCGGGGCCAGCGCCTACCCGCGGATCATCGACTTCGCCCGGTTCGGCGCGATCGCCAAGGAGGCGGGGGCATTCCTGATGGACGACATGGCCCACATTGCCGGCATGGTCGCCACGGGGGATCATCCCAGCCCCGTGCCGCACTGCGACATCGTGACCACGACCACCCACAAAACCCTTCGGATGACCCGCGGGGCCCTGATCCTCTGCCGCCAGGAACACGCCGCCAAGGTGGACCGGGCGGTATTCCCGGTCCTGCAGGGAGGGCCGCACCAGGCCAACATCTCCGCCATCGCCGTGGGCCTCAAACACCTGACCACGCCCGAATACAAAGACTACATCGGCCGCCTGCTGAAGAACGCCAAGCTGCTCGCCTCCGAGCTCCAGGCCCTGGGTTTTGCCATCGTCAGCGGCGGGACCGACAATCACCTGATGCTCGTGGACCTCTCGGCCCAGGGGATTGACGGGGACCGGGCCTCGATCATCCTCGAGGAAGCCAACATCGTGGTGAACAAGAACAAGGTGCCCGGCGACAAGGGAACGGCCAAGAAACCCTACGGGATCCGCCTGGGGAGCCCGGCCATCACGACCAGGGGGATGGGACCCGAGGAGGTCCGCCAGATCGCCCGCTGGATCCAGTCGGTGCTCCTGAACCCCGATGACGAAGCCCTGCGCAAACGGGTCAAGGCCGAGGTGACCGCCCTCTGCCGCCGGTTCCCCATCTACCAACCCACGTTCTAGCAGAGCAGTCTACGCAACAGGTCCGGCTGATTCGGAATCAGCCAGGCCTGTTCTTTTGCTTCCATGAGGCCCGTCGGTCCTCAAAGCCCGTATATTCATCATAACGTGCGGATCACCGGCTGCCCTCAAACCGTCCGGTGCATTTGCCGGTTAAACCATGCCGTTTACATGATCATCGCAAGTCTTGAAAAACTTCTCAAACTTTTCTCCTTTTTCTTTTCGATTACCTTATTTATTTGTCCCATCTCGCATGAGGCGGCAATCCGACACCAATACACGGTATCTCCTGCGGCCTGTGCAATTGCAGAATGCTTATCGAATTTTCCTACCCAATCATGGCCATTTTCAAAATTTGCCAAATAAGATCTTTGTTTCTCCCCGAAAGACTTCCAAGCTGAGGACCGTTCGATAAAAGCCATTCATGACCGTTTCCGGTTCAGTTCGTTCCGGATTGCCAGGCTTATTCTTTCCAGGGCATAAGGTTTCTGGATAAAGATGCCTGCCCCCATCTGCCGAGCCTTCTTCACTTGGCTGGTCTCTGAAAAACCGCTGACGAGTATGACCCTCTGTTCGGGATTCATGGCCCGGATTCTCTGATATGTCTCCAGACCATCCATGTCGGTACCCAGGAGCATATCCAGAATGATCAGGTCGGCCTTCCCGTTTCGGAGATGTTCAATGGCCTCTTCTCCGCTGGCAACGGTCTCTACTTTATAGCCAATATCTTCCAGGAGGGTCATGGCCAGTTCCCGCTGACTCTCCATGTCATCCACTACGAGGATCGATTCGCCTTGTCCCCGATGGATCAATGAGCTGCTCGTTCCCTCTGGCTTGGCAAATTCCTCCTCAGTGATTGGGAAGTAGAGGATAAAGGCGCTTCCTTTTCCCTCTTTGCTCCTCACATCGAGGTAACCATTATGGTCCTTGACGGTCCCCCAGACTACGGTTAAGCCAAGGCCGGTCCCGCTTCTTCCCATGGTCTTTTTCGTATAGAAGGGCTCAAAGATTTTACCCAGGTCGTTGGCAGAGATTCCCTTGCCGGTATCGGATACGGTAAGGACTGCATAGTCGCCTTCCTGGACTTCATCCTGTCCGTTGATCGGATGATCCAGGTAGCCGCTCGCGGTGGTGATGGTCACCTCTCCGTGATCTGATATAGCTTCTGCGGCGTTGGAGACGAGATTCATCAGGACCTTGCCCAGATGAACAGGTGAGCCTTTGATCTTCAAGGTCCCGTCTGTAAGCTTTGTCACTATCTTCACATCCGGATGGTAGAATTTTATTTTCTCAAACTCCGGCGTCTCCAGAAATTCCAAGACCACCAGATTAAGATCTATAACTTCCGAAACGGATATGCCCCTCCTGGCCAGGGTCAAAAGATCCTGCGTGATTGCCGCACTCTTCAGGCTGGATTGCAGGATTCGGTCGGCGTACCTTCTCAAGGGGCTGTCCATGGGTAGTTTGCCCAGGAGCAGCTCGGAATACCCCACCATGGCCCCCAGGATGTTGTTGAGATCGTGCGCGACTCCGCCGGCAAGTGTCCCGAGGATCTCCATCTTCTCTGCCTGGTTCAGGCGCCCCTCCAGCTTCTTGTGTTCCGTATTGTCCCGGATGCATTCAATGGCGGCGATGATCTCACCCTGTTCGTCGCGCAGGACTGAAGCCGCTGTCGAAAGGCAACGCTCACCGGATGGGGAATTCGGTATAACGGTTTCAGCGAAAAGCCGGTCATCCATTCTCCGGATCAGCGGATACAGCTTTTGCTCCACTTCCCGGGCTGGATTCATGGCCAGGTCAATGAGGATAGGGCGCCTGTCGCCGTAGAGGACCTTGGAATATTCGCGGCTGCCCTTGCCCAGCATCTCGCTTTTCTTGACGCCGGTGATTGTTTCCATGGCCCTGTTCCAGGCAATGACCTTGCCTTCGTCGTTAATGACAAGGGTGGCATCGGGGAGGAACTCGATGATGTCTGAGAGCCGTTTGCGGTTCTCCTTCAAGTCAATCTCGGTCTTCCGACGATCGGTGATGTCCTCTGCCGCAAGCACCACGCCGCCGGAGGGGTCCTCTGGGTGAAGCAGCGCGGAGATCACGACGACGTCGCGAATGACCCCGTCCATCCGCCTGATCCTCGTTTGAGCGGAAGCCATGCCGCGTTCCAAGAGGTTATCGTACAACTGCCGCCCCACCCGCTCGTATTCTTCGGCGGTCTCGTAAAACATCCGGGCGGGGCATCCGGGCATGTCGCGTTCCCCGCAACCGAAGATTTCGTGCCAGGCATGATTGGCGCATTGAACCAGCCGGTCTTTGACAATGGCAAGGCCGATGGGGGTGGCTTTGAATACGCTCCGCAGTGTGGCCTCGCTTCGGCGCAGCGCTTCCTCGGCCCGCCTGCGATCGGTAATGTCACGCGATACGCCATGAATACCCCTAATCTTGCCGTTACGATCCCGGATCGCACGGACCCGGTTCTCCAGCCAGACAGCGTGACCGTCCTTATGATAATACTCGACATCAAGGACCAAAGACCTGTCCGGATCTTCTTTTCCCTCCTTTGCCAGCTCCTGTGCCAACGTATTGATGACTTTGAAGTATGATTCCGGTGTCAGCATCTCGGAGAGCTTTTGGCGTAACCGTTCTTCTGGAGTGAAACCCAGGACCTTCGTGATGGACGAACTGACATAAGTTGTACTTAGACTCGTGTCCAACGTCCAGATGATGTCCGTCATCCACTCCGTCAAAAAGCGATATTTCTCCTCGCTCTCCCGGAGCGCATCTTCGGTATGTTTGAGGTCCGTAATATCGCGGCCTATGGCCTGCAACTCAATGACTTGACCGCTTCTATCGACAATGCCCTGGATAATCCACTGGATCCAGCATTCCGTGCCGTCATGGCTGTAATTGAGATATTCGCCCACGCTCGTCTTCTGAACGCCCTTCGCGATGTCTTCCGTCTCCTTCAAAGCGCGTTCCCGGAATTCCGGCGCGACCATGGACAGATAACTCTGCCCGATCAATTCTTCCCTCGTTTTGCCGTAAAACCGGCAATAAGCGGCGTTGACGAACGTCAAGGTCGTATCGGGCAGATACCGGCTGATCAGTTCGGTTTGGCTTTCGACCAGGGCCAGGTAGCGCGATCTGTCGCGCTCCAGGTCAGAGAGATCAACTTTTGCCATTCTCCGTTTTGATGGGAAATGTTCCTTGGATGAACTTTGACGGGTTCTGGGGGAAATTTTCATCTGACACCTTGTTACGAAAAAGCGCAGTCAGCTGTGAACAGAAACGAGAAAATAACCGGTGCTAATGCAAAAAAACCCGTACGGAAGCTACATTTTTCCTCCCGAGATGTCAAAAGAAATTGCGCTGTTACAAATCGATGGAAACTTGGAAATAAAGATTAAAAGAGGTCTATACGGATAAAAACCGGCCATTCTTTCCTTTATTGTTTATTTCTTAAGGTTAAGGGGCCACGAGCCTGCAGGGCTGCGAAGCAGACCGGTGCAGGTGAAGTGCCGACCGCTTCAGCGGCAGGTTGGCGCCGCACGAATCAGCGCGCGAGGCCTGTTACGATTCTTAACAGGCAAATCGGTACCGCATTATTGATCGGTGCGCCAACATGGAGATGTGAAGCAGTGGCTTAGCTGTTGGGAAACACACAGCCGTCATCGAGGAGTAAACTTCCTGTCCTTCGATTTATCTGGTACCCCTGTGAGGCATCTGTCCTTCCCGGAAGGGCTCGCCGGATGCAAAAAACCCCGTTCCTTGGCGAAAACGGGGTCTGCCGGCCGGTCCATGTTTCCCTCCAGTATTGGACGAAACGGGATGGAACCTATTCAAGTGCAGCTGCTGCTTGGGGACAAGCTATCACCATGCGCGTCCGAAATTAACCGGATCAGCGGGACGGTTCCTCCTTGCCAGCCTTGGCCTCGCGGATCCGGCGCCATTCGGCCAGCCGCTCGGCGATGATCTTCTCATAACCCCTGCCGGTCGGCCGGTAGAACCGGCCCCCCTTCCCTCTGATTTCGTCCGGGAGGTAGTCTTGGGGGACGTAGGCCTCCTCGAAGTCGTGGGCGTACAGATACCCCTTGCCGTAGTCCAGAGACTGCATCAGCTTCGTGGGGGCATTGCGGATGTGGAGCGGGACCGGGAGCGTCCCGGTCTTCTCGATCGTGGCGCGGACCTGGTTGTAGCCGACATAGACGGCATTGCTCTTCGGGGCCGTGGCGAGGTAGACGACGGCCTGGGCCAGGGCCAACTCCCCCTCGGGAGAGCCGAGGAAATGATAGGCCTGCATGGCGTCGACGGTGATGCTGAGGGCCCTGGGATCGGCGTTTCCCACGTCTTCGGAGGCGAAGCGGATCATGCGCCGGGCGATGTAGAGCGGCTCCTCACCTGCCATCAGCATCCGGCCGAGCCAGTAGAGGGCCGCGTCCGGGTCGCTCCCCCTCAGGGATTTATGGAGGGCCGAGATGAGGTTATAGTGCTCCGCCCCGGCCTTGTCGTACTGCAGGGCCTTTCTCTGGATCGCCTCCTCGACGAAGGCCTTGGTGATCCGCCGCCCGCCCTCCCCGGTCCGGTCCGCCAGCGAGGCGGCCGCCTCCAGGCTGTTGAGGGCGGCGCGGGCATCCCCGTCGGCCGACCAGGCGATGT
>JAJFUM010000395.1 GCA_021372415.1 Deltaproteobacteria bacterium | reverse complement strand
ACACCCGGGGTGGCGACGGGGCAGGCAAAGCCCGACACGACGCCCGTCAAGAAGTCCGAGAAGTCAAATAAGCGCCAGGCCCAGACGCCGGAGAAGAAGAAGGCCGTTGAAGACGATGCCAAGGCCGGTGCGAGCGGAAAGTAAGGTTTGCCGATCCGGGTGTTCACTTCCAGGAGGGGCACCGGCAGACGGTGCCCCTCTCTTCATCATGACCAGCCATTGACTGTGCAACCTTTCGTGACAGGGGTGTTCAGTCGAATACGTCCTCGAGGCAGATGTCATCATGGGGAAAAACGGATATAAATGCGTGCGAAAGGACGGAATGATCACCATGAAACCTAAAGTTGCGATTGCCTGCCAGGGGGGGGGAAGCCAGACGGCCTTCACTGCAGGCGTTCTGAAAGCCCTGTACGAGAACAACATTCAGGACCGCGTCGACATCGTCAGCCTGAGCGGTACATCAGGGGGGGCGATCTGTGCCTTTCTCCTCTGGTATGCCCTGAGAAGGGGTGATGACTGCGCCTGGAAACGGCTGGTCGATTTCTGGCAGGACAATACCGCCCAGACCCTTCAAGAGCGTATCTTCAACGGCTCCATCATCAAGCATCAGGTGTGGACCAGCAAGGGGATGATTCCCCAATACAATCTCAGCCCGTCCGGCCCTCTGGTCAAAACATGGTTTTCCCTTGCCACCCTGGGGATGCGGCGCCGGTTTGTCGACCTGAAAGAATTGTTGGCAGCCCACATTGATTTCTCGGAATGCGCGGCCTGGGGTGCCCGGCCGGAGCCGCCGATCCTGATCATCGGCGCGTGCAATATCCTCAGCGGACGGCTGCACAAATTCAATTCCCGTCATGAGCCGATGAGAATCGAGCATCTCCTCGCATCCGCCTGCGTCCCCAGTATTTTCCCGGCCGTCGTCCTGGATGAACAGGCCTACTGGGACGGCCTTTTTTCAGACAATCCGCCCATTGATTCCATGCTGAACCTCGATTCCGTCGGCATCAACAATCTGGCCCAGGAAATCTGGGTCATCAAGATCAATCCGACGACGAGCGACAGGATTCCGGTGTCACCCTTTGATATCACCGATCGGCGCAATGAACTGGAGGGGAATGTCTCCCTGTTTCAGAGCCTGCGCGAAATCGAGGATCTCAATCGAATGCTGTTGAGGGGGGCATTCAGGGAAGAATTTCTGGCAGAGCGGGATATACGGGAACCCGTGAAAATTCCTAAACTATTTCCGGAAGATCCCGACCAGCCCTACCACATCCCCGTCATTGAAATGTCCGCCGATCTGGCAAAAAGCCTGACCTATGAAAGCAAACTGGATCGCTCGCCGGAAAACATCAACCGGCTCATCCTGGATGGCGAAAAACAGGGGCAGAATTTCATCGAAGCCAGATTCAGGGAAACGGGATGACGCCTTAGCGGGCCATTCCTGCCGGTCTTTCGTCCCTCTTGCGTCCGGCTCATTTATCCATTACGATATCAGGCGGTTAGACCTCACTTTTCGGAGAGAATCGTTCGTGATCGCTACGCCCGGGAGTTGCCGTTGGTTTCGAGTCAGAACAAATACAGGTCCATGGCATTCCTTGTCGCCTTGTTGCTCCTGTTCTGCGGGTCTTTCGGTACAGGCCTTGCCCAGTCGCAGCCTCCTGCAGACCTGACCGGAAAGAACGTCCTGATCCTTCATTCCTACGAGGTCAACACGCCCGTTTTCGTGCGGACCGACAGCGGGCTCTCGACGGCTCTGCAGTCCGGAGGGGTACCCAGCCTGAATCAATTCTACGAGTCCCTGGACCTTCGGCGCAACCCCGGCCCTGAACACAGGAAAATGCTGGTTGAGCAGATGCGCATGCGCTACGGCCACCACCGCAAGCCCGACATGATCGTCACCATGTACCCGGAAGCTTTGGACTTTGTACTGAACGATTGCCGGACCGACCTCCCCGATGTCCCCATTTTGGCTATCGTCCTGCCGGTCGGCTTCGAGCTGCCCGAGACGGACCGGCGCATCATCGCGCACTTCGCCCGTCTGGATATCCTGGGTACGGTTGAAATTGCCATGAAGATGGTCCCAGGCGCAAAACGGGTCTATGTCGTGGGCGGCGACCACAAAGTGGACAGAAGCGTGGAAGCCCAGGCACGGCGGGATCTGAGAAAATGGGAGAGCCGGCTGGAGTTTGTCTACCTGAGCCGCATGCCCTTCGAGGAGATGCTTGCTGTTGTATCCGGCGCACCCCCCGACTCCATTATTCTTTCCCTCGCATTCAGCCGGGACGTGAACGGGAAAAATTACACAACCCCGATTGTGAACAAACGGCTGAGCGAAGTCTCCAGGGCGCCGATCTTCGGGATCCTCGACCACACCCTGGGACACGGAATCGCCGGGGGCAATCTCACCAGCTTTGAGCTGATCGGCAACAAGGCGGGGTACTTGGTTCTGGACATTCTCGGAGGGACGAAAACCCCTGATGAACTGCCGGCCGTCCTGGACGTGCCCCCGGTGCCCATGTTCGACTGGCGGCAGCTCAGGCGATGGAACCTGGATGAAGATGCCCTGCCGAAGGGAAGCATCGTCATCAACCGCGAGACCACGCTCCGGGACTACAAGTATTATATCCTGGGCTTCCTGGTTTTTTGCATCCTGGAAACCGCCCTGATCGCCCTGTTGTTGCTCCAGAGGCGAAAGAAGACAGAGGCCGAAGCGTCGCTGCGAAAGAAAACGGAGGAACTGGATCAATTCTTCAATGTCAACCTGGACCTGCTGTGCATTGCCAACGCCGAAGGCTATTTCCTGCGCCTGAACCCGGCTATGGAGCGGGTCCTTGGCTATCACTGCGAAGAACTCATGTCCAGGCCATTCCTCGACTTCGTACATCCCGACGATGTAAACAAAACCCGGGAGGCGCTATCCTCCCTGAAATCCCAGAAGGAGCTGTTGTCGTTTGAAAACCGCTACCGCGGCAAAGACGGCGCCTATCGATATCTTCAATGGAATGCAGCCCCCTCCGGAGACATGATCTACGCCGCCGCCCGGGATATCACGGATAAGATCTCGATCGAGTCGGAGACTCGCAAACTCCGGGAAGACTTGGCCCACGTCACCCGCGTGTCTACCCTGGGCGAGCTGACCAGCTCCCTGGCCCACGAGATCAATCAGCCCCTGGCCGCAATTCTCAGCAACGCCCAGGCGGCGCAGCGCTTTCTCTCGCAGGGCAATCCGGACATGAAGGAGATCGCTGAGATCCTGGGGGATATCATCCGCGACGACAACCGCGCCGCCGAGGTGATCCGGAAGATCCGGGCCCTCCTGAAGAAGGAGGAGACCCGTTTCGAGGCGCTGAGCGTGAACGACGTTGCTGAGGAAATCCTGAACGTGGTCCGCAACGACACAGCCCTGGCGGCCCTGACCATTGAGAGGGTGTTCGATTCTTCGCTGCCGGCCGTGTGGGGAGACCGTATCCAACTCCAGCAGGTTATCCTGAACCTGGTGATGAATGCGGCGGAAGCCATGAGGGACGGAAGCCCCGACCGACAAATGCTGACCGTCAAGACGTCGAAGAGGGATGAGCGGTTCGCGGAGGTGTCCGTCATGGATACAGGGCCGGGCATCGACGGGAAGGCCGGGAATAGGCTTTTCGAGCCCTTTTATACGACCAAGTCAGGGGGGCTGGGCATGGGGCTTGCCATCAGCAGGCACATCGTCGCTTCCCACAAAGGAGAGATCCGTGCCGTAAACAACCCGAACAGGGGGGCCACGGTTTCGTTCACGATACCCTTCGACAACGGGGGCAACGCATGAAAGAAGTAAAGCCGGTCGTTTTCATCGTCGACGACGATCCGTCCGTCCGGAAGTCACTGGAGAGGCTTCTCCAGTCCGTTGGGCTTGCGGCAAAATCCTTCGACTCAGCCGCGCAGTTCCTGCAGTCCGGTCACGGGCAGGAGACAGGGTGCCTGGTTCTCGACGTACGGATGCCTGAAATCAGTGGGCTGGAGCTTCAGGAGAAACTGACCAGGGCAGGCATCCTCCTGCCCGTCGTTTTCGTTTCGGGACATGGAACAGTCCCGATGAGCGTGCGCGCCATGAAGGCGGGCGCCACGGACTTCCTCCAGAAACCCTTCGACGAGCAGGACCTTCTGGATGCCGTCTACCGGGCCATCGAGCGCTGCCGGCGGGAGAGGGTGCAGAG
>JAJFUM010000394.1 GCA_021372415.1 Deltaproteobacteria bacterium | reverse complement strand
AAAATACGGATTCCATGGCGCATCTCACCGGTATGTGTCGGAGAGGGCCGCTGAAATCCTGAACCTGCCCCGGGCAGGGTCCAGGATGGTCACCTGTCATCTGGGGGGAAGTTCCTCGATCTCGGCAATCCGCAACGGAATATCCATTGATAACAGCATGGGGTTTTCGACGCAGGCGGGGATGCCCATGTCCAACCGCACGGGGGATATCGATCCTTTCATCATTCCCTACGTGATGAAGAAAGAGGGCCTGAGCTTTGAAGCGGTGATGGAAAAATTGATCAAAGACAGCGGGCTGAAGGGAATATCCGGCACGAGCGGGGATGTGCGCGACCTTGAGGAGAACTATTCCAGCAGCGCCAGGGCAAAGCTTGCCTTCGAGGCCTTGTGCTACAGCGTGAAAAAATACATCGGCTCTTACATGGCCATTCTGGGCGGAATCGATGCCCTTATTTTTACGGGCGGCATTGGAGAGAACTCCTCAAGGCTGAGGAAAAGGGTTTGTGAAGGGTTGGAATTTCTCGGTCTCGAACTGGATTTGGACCGGAATGACCTGCCCAAATCGGAAAGGTTGATCTCCAGAGACGGCAGCGGGATCAAAATCATGATCATTCCCACCAATGAAGAAATCATCGTGGCGCGCGAGACCTTAAAGGTGCTCAGAAACAGGGGGACCCATCTTAGGGGATAGAAGGGAAGCGGGATGTTCCGTAAGTGGTTCATTTCTTAATACGAATAATGAGAGGGATTATCCATCATGACCGATGAAGCAAAGTCCAAACGACTGCGAAGCAAGCTGGATTTTGGGGTGACGTGGGCGGAGAGCACCTCCTTGTTGAGGGGCCTGGGTTATTCAAAAAGCGAGCTGGAAAGACCGAGGGTGTGCATCATGAATTCCTGGAGCGAAATGCACCCCGGGCATATCCATCTGCGTGAGATCGCCCAATGCGTGAAGAACGGCGTTCGGGAGGCGGGCGGGTTGCCTTTCGAGTTCAACACCATCACCTTTTGTGACGGCATCGCCCTGGCAGGGGCTGAGTATCTGTTGCCGGGGCGGGACCTCATCACCAACGAGGCTCAGTTTATCCTCGACGCCCATCGGTTCGATGCGGTGGTCTTCCTGGCTACCTGCGACAAGATCGTCCCCGCTTTCCTGATGGCGGCGGGCCGGGTCAACATCCCCGCCCTGCTTGTCACCGGCGGCTATATGCAGCCGGGTTATTACAAGGGCAAGGATATTACCTTTGTGGATGTCGGCAAAACCATTTCCCACTTCAACGAGAAGAAGATCGACAGAAACGAGGTGGAGCAGATCATCGACCATGCCTGTTCTCCGGGCGGCGCCTGCCCCTTGATGGGGACTGCCAACACCATGTGCCTGATCAGTGAAGCCATGGGCATGTCCCTTCCGGGAAACGCGACCGCATCGGCCTATGGCGCGCCCTTAAGGGAACTGGCCGCTCAGGCCGGACGCAGGGTGGTCGAGATGCTCGCCGAAGGGCTCACCCCGAGACAGATTATCACGAGGCCGTCGGTGGAAAATGCCATCCGGGCGACAATGGCTTTCGGGGGCTCCACCAATTCCTTAATCCATGTTCCCGCCATTGCGGCTGAAGCAGGAATTGAAGAATCGGTTTCCCTTTTCGATAAATCCAGCAAAGAGACGCCGCTGCTGGTCGGGATTACCCCCAATGGGCCGCATACCATGCGCGACCTCGAACGGGCCGGCGGATTATCGGCCATCCTGAAGACCTTGGGAGACAAAATCCATCAGGAATGCCTCACGGTGAATGGAAAGACGATCGGCGAAAATATCGCGGACGCCCGCGTCCTGGATCCGGAAGTCATCCATTCCGCCGATCATCCGATCACCCATGAGGGGGCGATCTGCATCGTTTATGGAAACCTCGCCCGTGAGGGCGCGGCGGTCAAGCAGTCGGCCGTTCCGGCCAAACTCATGGCGCATCGTGGCCCGGCCCGTGTTTTCGACACCACCGCCGATGCGATTCAGGGCTTGCGGGACGGCAAAGTCCGGGCCGGGGATGTGGTCGTTATCCGGTACCAGGGCGCCAAAGCCGGACCGGGGATTGCCACCACGTTTTCTTTTACGTCGGAATTGGCGGGCAGCAATCTGGCGGATTCGGTGGCCCTGGTCACGGATGGCCGTTTTTCCGGGGCCACGGAAGGGGCCTGCATCGGCTATGTTTCCCCGGAGGCAGCGATGGGAGGAGCCTTGGCTGCTGTTCAGGATGGCGACATCATCGAATATGACATCCCGAAACGAACGTTGAATATCGGCCTGTCGGATGCGGAGATTCATGAACGGCTTCGGAACTGGCGTTCTCCCATCCAATACCGAACCGGTTATCTGGGGATATATCAGGCGTTGGTTCAAACCTTGTCGAACGGTTACATCCTGAAGGGCGGACAGAAGGAAACATAGTCCGGTGATGACCTGAGGGCTATGCCTTTCACAGGGAGATGCACAGGGAATGAGATCAAAGCGGAAATGTTCGGGGAGCGTTAAGAAACAACAAAGCAGAATGGTCTAGATTGAAGGAGGAGAAGGAAGGATATGAAAAAGAATGCCGTCATGTTCCTGACCGTAGGGGTACTCAGCCTGGCTCTGGTCCTGGCTGGTCTCGGCAATGCCGCCGCTGCGGACAAAATCGTCTTGAAGTTGGGCAACATCCAGAATGTCGAAAGCCCGCTCGCCAAGGGCTGTGTGCGATTTGCCGAATTGGTGGGCCAAAAAAGCAACGGCAGATTGGACGTGCAGGTCTATCCGAGCTCGCAGCTGGGGAGCGCACCGGACCAGCTCAAGGGGGTCAGTATCGGCAGCCAGGACATGTTTGTCGATGGCTGGAGCTTTCAGGCCGCCCTCAGCAAGGACTGGACCATCCTGAGCACGGGGTTTGTCCTGAAAGACATGGAGCAGGTTAAGAAACTTCTGGCATCGGATGTCGGCAAAGCCCTGTTTGAGGATTTGCGTGCCAAAAGCAATATCCGGGTCATCGGCAGCAACTGGTATCGCGGCGGCCGCCAGCTTTACTCCAAAAGACCGATCAAATCCGTGGCCGATCTTTCCGGGGTGAAAATCCGCGTTCCCAACAAGACCTATTTCTTGACCTGGAAACAGCTCGGGGCTGCACCGACCATTCTCGACTGGGGCGAAACCTACGGTGCGTTACAGCAGGGCGTCGTCGATGCGACGGAAGTGCCGATTTCGGATGCCTATACCTCGAAAATCTTCGAAGTCGTCAAAAACGTGACCATGATCAATTATATTCCTCAGGCGGCGCCTTTGGTCATGAATGACAAGAAGTTCCAGAGCCTGTCTCCGGAGCTGCAGAAAGTGATCCTGGACGCTGCAAAAGAGGCCGGGGACTACATGTCCAAGCTTCAGATCGACTCGGAGAGGGAATACATTGCGCAGTTGAAGAAGGCGGGGATAGCCTTTTATACGCCCGACATTGCAGAATGGATCGCCAAGGCCAAACCGCTGCCCATAAAGTTGGAAGAGGATGGCGCCTGGAGCAAAGGGCTTTATGAGAGGCTGCAGGCAGCCGTCAAGTAGTGCATTCCTCTGGGAGAAGTTTTCCGAAGTTTCAAACAGGCGCGGCTCTTTGAAAATTGAAGGCAGGGTGCAGAAGCCCCCTTCAATTTTCAGAGAGCCCCCTGCAACCCTGACCGCGGTTACGGACCGCATGCCGTCGGGTGGATGGAGAGAGGAGGCATGGCATTGAAGATCCCGTCCCAGAAAAGCTTCAAGATGATTCCGTGCATGCTGCTGGCGCTGATGGCCGTCACGGTTTTCATCGGCGTGGTGTTCCGGTACGTTTTTCACTCCCCTTTGAGTTTCCCGGAGGAATTGGCGAAACTCGCCTTCACCTGGGTGGTATTTCTCGGCGCTGCCCTGGTTTCAGCCAAGAGAGAGCATATCGTCATCGAAACGCTTATCGACTTGTTTCCCGGGAAAGTTAAGGCCGCCGTGGGGCTCATCGTCCGCATGCTGACGATCGCTTTCATGGGGGTCATTGCCATTGTCGGCACCCATTATATGTTCGGTGCCATAAAAGAGACTTCCGCGGCCATGGAGATTTCCATGGCCTGGTGGGCGCTGCCGGTCCCCATTTCCGCGCTGTTGATCATCTGGTACACGCTTGTTGACATAAAAGAGATCGTTTTACCGGCACTTAGAGGTAGGCAAGACGGCTCGAACCCCCGGGCGCAACAAACGTAAGAGGAGGTTGCATCTTGAATGCTGCAATATTGGTAGGAACCTTCGTGGTATTACTCGTATGTGGGACGCCCATTGCACTCGGCTTGGGCTTGGCCTCCCTGATTTATCTTGTTTTCCTGTCGGACATGCCGCTTGTGGTGATCAGCCATCGTTTGGCCTCTTCCCTGGAAGCTTTCACCGTCATGGCCATCCCCTTTTTCATCCTGGCCGGCACCCTGATGAATACGGGAGGGATCACGAAGAGGCTGGTCAACCTGGCCATGAAAACGGTCGGGCATATCACCGGCGCATTGGGCCACACCACCGTTGTCACCAACATGATCATGGCCGGGATGTCCGGCTCGGCGGTGGCTGATGCCGCCGGGACGGGGATGATCTTGATCAAGGCCATGAAGGACGAGGGGTATGAGCCAAGAACAGCGGCCGGGATTGTCGCGGCCAGTGCGACCATCGGCCCCATTATCCCCCCCAGCATCCCCATGGTCCTGTATGGGGCCATGGCCGGGGCTTCGGTGGGCGCCCTCTTCATCGGAGGAATCATCCCCGGTTTCCTGATGGGATCTTCCCTGATGATCGTGATGTATTTCATTGCCCGCAAACGCAGCTACCATCGTTATAAAAGAGCCAGCCTGCGCG